>NZ_JAMYQC010000028.1:0-99267 GCF_040320645.1 Mesorhizobium sp. M0633 | reverse complement strand
TCTGGTCGGCGCCGCGCTTGGTCATGTTGACGAGATGAGCCACGACATCGCCGTCGATCTCCTTCGGATTGACGAAATGCGTCATGCCGAATTTCTCGCCCCAGGCTCGTCTGTCGTTGTTCAGGTCGACGCCGATGATCATGTCGGCGCCGGCAAGGCGCAGGCCCTGGATGACGTTGAGGCCGATGCCGCCGAGGCCGAACACGACCGCCGTCGCGCCTTGCTCGACCTTGGCCGTGTTGATCACAGCGCCGATGCCGGTGGTGACGCCGCAGCCGATGTAGCAGATCTTGTCGAACGGGGCGTCGGCATTGACCCTGGCCACCGCGATCTCGGGCAGCACGGTGAAGTTGGAGAAGGTCGAGCAGCCCATATAGTGGAACAGCTTGTCCTTGCCGATCGAGAAGCGCGAGGTGCCGTCGGGCATCAAGCCCTGTCCCTGCGTGGCGCGGATGGCGGTGCACAGATTGGTCTTGCGCGACAGGCAGGACGGGCACTGCCGGCATTCCGGCGTATAGAGCGGGATGACATGGTCGCCCTTCCTGACCGAGGTGACGCCCTTGCCGACGTCGACGACGATGCCGGCGCCCTCATGGCCGAGGATCGCCGGAAACAGGCCTTCCGGGTCGGCGCCCGACAGCGTGAACTCGTCGGTGTGGCAGATGCCGGTTGCCTTGATCTCGACCAGCACCTCGCCATCACGCGGACCTTCGAGGTCGACCTCCATGATCTCCAGCGGCTTTCCGGCGGCGACGGCGACAGCGGCGCGCGTTTTCATCAGGCAATCCTCCCATGACGACCCATAGAGTTTCACATTCCGCCATTGCTGCGGATGAGACCGCAACACGCTCATTCATCGCCGTATCCCCGCGAAAAGGAATAGGACTAAAGCAGACACGTAAGTCCACTTGCAGGGCTTTGATAAATCTTGTGGCGTCCGCTAAGCTCATTGTGGGCACCTTGAATTCGCGCTGGTCCGGGAACAATCGGACTTTAGTGCAAGAATGGGCAGTTTTATCGATGACGAGCGCGGTGCCAGGCACTCTCGCGGCCTTTTTGTGCTTTTTTTTCCAGACCGCCAACGTTACAGGCGTGATAGCCCAGGAAGTGACGGGCAAGCAACCGGTCGCAGCCGACAGGCCGGAAAGAAAGATAACCGAAATCAGAATAGGTTATTTGCGGGCCTACGCGCCGCAACTGGCGCTTTCCCTGCTGGACCTGCCGCCACGCGACGAAGGTGTCGCCGGCGCCAATGTGGCGATCGGCGATAACAACACGACAGGAAAGTTCCTCAGCCAGAAATTCAGCCTCGACATAGCCGAGGTCAAGCCGGACGCCGACGCGGTTGAGGCGTTCAACGATCTGATTGCCAAAGGTGACCGCTATGTTGTCGCTGACCTCTCGGCCAGGCAATTGCTGTCGATCGCCGACATCGCCCGCGACAAGGGCGTTCTGGTCTTCAATGTCGGTGCCACCGACGACAGCCTGCGCGAGGAAGACTGCCGCATAAATATTTTCCATATCGCGCCGACGCGAAGCATGCTGGCTGACGCGCTGGCGCAGTATCTCGTGGTAAAGAAATGGCCGAATTGGGTGCTGCTCTACGGTTCGCATGAGCGGGATCATCTCTATGCGGACGCGTTGCGCCGCGCGGCGGCCCGCTTCGGCGGTCAGATCGTCGCCGAGAAGGAGTTCAAAGACACCGGCACGGCGCGCCGCACCGACACCGGCGCCACGCAGATACAGCAGCAGATTTCCGTGTTCACGCAGGATCTGCCGGAGCATGACGTGGTGCTTGTCGCCGATGAGAGCGAGGTGTTCGGAACCTATGTGCCCTACCGCACCTGGACACCGCGGCTGGTCGCTGGCACGGCCGGTCTTGTCGCATCGTCCTGGCATCCCGCGAGCGAGCAATGGGGTGGCATTCAAATGCAAAGCCGTTTCCTGAAGACGACCGGCCGGCGAATGCTGTCCAAGGATATGTCGGCCTGGACGGCGGTGCGGGCGGTGGGCGAAGCCAGCACGCGGACCAATGGCGACGATCCGAAGAAGATCAGCGACTACATCGGCTCGGACGATTTCTCGGTCGCCGCCTTCAAGGGACAGAAGCTGACCTTCCGCCAGTGGAACCATCAGCTTCGCCAGCCAATCCTGCTCGGCGACACCAAATCCGTGGTCTCGACATCGCCACAGGAGGGTTATCTCCACCAGATCTCCGAGCTCGATACGCTCGGCGTCGATCAGCCGGAAACGAAATGCGTCCTTAAGTAGAACCAATCGGGAGGAATTTTCGTGCAGAGACGAGCTTGCGCACTCGCCATTCTCGGCTTCATGGCCAATCCGGCGTGGGCTTACACCGTTTATGTCTCCAACGAGAAAGACAATACGATAACGGTCGTCGACACGGCGACGATGCAAGTGGTGAAGACCGTCGAAGTCGGCCAGAGGCCGCGCGGTATCACCATCTCGCATGACGGCAAGTTCATCTATTTGTGCGCCAGCGATGACGATACGATCGAAATCATCGATACCGCGACGCTGCAGATCGTTGGCACGCTGCCATCAGGCCCCGATCCCGAACTGTTCGTGCTTTCGCCCGACGGCAAGACGCTCTACGTCGCCAACGAGGACGACAATCTCGTCACCGCGATCAACGTCGAGAGCAAGCAGGTCATGACCGAGATTCCCGTTGGGGTGGAGCCTGAAGGCATGGCCGTCAGTCCCGATGGCAAAACCATGGTCAACACCTCCGAAACCACCAGCATGGCGCATTTCATCGACACCGACAGCCATGAGGTGACCGACAACGTCCTGGTCGACACGCGTCCGCGCTTTGCGCAATTCAAGCCCGACGGATCACAGATCTGGGTCAGTGCCGAAATCGGCGGTACCGTCAGCGTCATCGACAGTCTCAAACACGAGGTGGTGAAGAAGATCCAGTTCGCGATTGCGGGACTGCGGCCCGAAACCATCCAGCCGGTCGGCATCGCAATCAGCGCGGACGGCAAGAAAGCCTATGTCGCGCTCGGCCCAGCGAACCACGTCGCCGTCATCAACACCGAAACCTACGAGGTGGAAAAATACATCCTGGTCGGCCAGCGCGTCTGGCATCTCGACTTCACCCCCGATCAGAAGACGCTGATCACCACCAACGGCAATTCCAACGACATCACATTCATCGACACGGCGACGGACGAGCCGGTTCAATCGGTTACGGTGGGCCAGCAGCCTTGGGGCGTGGCCATATCGCCCCACTAGACCGCAGCAATGATCAGGGAGGCCGACGTGATGAATATTTGCCGCGGGGATGTTGCAAGTGCACTAGATAACCAGCGCGCCCCGAAGGAGCCAGCGGCATGCAGCATGTGAGGACAAGCGGAGCTGGAGAGGAGGTGGCAGCGCTCGATGTTGCCGGCATCAGCCATTCCTATGGTCCGAAGCGAGCGCTCCAGGACGTCTCATTCTCGATCGCGCCGGGAACTTTCACCGTGCTGCTCGGCCTCAATGGGGCCGGCAAGACAACTTTGTTCTCACTGATCAGCCATCTTTACGGCACCCGCCGCGGATCGATCCGCATCTTCGGCCATGACGTCAGCCGCGCTTCGGGCGAAGCGCTCAGGCGTGTCGGCATCGTATTCCAGGCACGCACGCTCGACCTCGACCTCAGCGTCCACCAGAACCTCTCCTACCACGCCTCGCTGCATGGCATTGGCGGACACCAAGCCCGGCAGCGCATTGCCGCGCTGCTCGATACAGTCAACATGCAGGGCCGTCAGCATGACAAGGCACGCAGTCTTTCCGGCGGCCAAATGCGGCGCATCGAGATCGCGCGGGCGCTGCTCCACCGCCCTTCCCTGCTGCTGCTCGACGAGGCGACGGTCGGTCTCGACATCCAGTCGCGTGCGGGCATTTTGGCCACCATCCGCAAACTCGTCGAAACCGAGGGCATCGGTGTGCTGTGGGCGACGCATCTGATCGATGAGGTCGAAGACGGCGACCACGTCGTCGTGCTGCGGCAGGGCGACCTGGTTGCCAAGGGTAAGGTGGCCGATGTCGTTGCGACGAGCGGTGCCAGTTCGATCCGCGACGCCTTTTCCAGGCTCAACCGCATCGAAACAAGCGGCATCGCGGAGATGTCGCCATGAGCGCTCCCGCAATGCCCGCAAAAGTCGCCGCCCTCACGCCGGTGAAGTTCGAACAGTTTGGGCTCCACCACTACCTTGTTTGCCTCAAAGGGATCGTCGTGCGGGAGTGCCTGCGCTTCCTGCATCAGCGCGAGCGCTTTATATCCTCGCTGGTTCGGCCGCTCGTCTGGCTGTTCATTTTTGCCGCCGGATTCCGGCAGGTGCTCGGCGTATCGATCATCCCGCCCTACAAGACCTACGTGCTCTATGAAATCTACATCACGCCGGGCCTGTGCGGCATGATTCTGCTGTTTTCGGGCATGCAGTCTTCGCTGTCGATGGTCTATGATCGCGAAATGGGCAACATGCGCACCCTGCTGGTCAGCCCCTTCCCGCGTTGGTTTTTACTGATCTCGAAGATGTTCGCCGGTGTCGCCGTGTCGATCGCGCAGGTTTACGCGTTCCTGATCGTTGCCTGGTTCTGGGGCGTCAAGGCCCCGCCGCTTGGCTATCTCACCGTGCTGCCGGCGCTGTTCCTGTCAGGCATGATGCTGTGCGCGCTCGGCATGCTTCTGTCCTCAATGATCAAGCAGCTCGAAAACTTCGCTGGCATCATGAACTTCGTCATCTTTCCCGGCTATTTCGCTTCTCCGGCACTCTATCCCTTGTGGCGTATCCAGGAGGCTAGCCCCCTGCTCTACAAAATCTGCCTCGCCAATCCATTTACTTACGCCGTCGAACTGATCCGCTTCGCCTTCTACGGCCAGGTTGACTGGCTGTCGCTGGGCGTCGTTGCCGGCTGCACGCTGCTGTTCCTTGCCGCCGCCATCATCGCCTACGACCCTTCGCGCGGCCTGATGACCCGCAAACAGGACACGGGAGGAAATGCCTGATGGCGCGAATGATCCATGTTCGCGGTCTGGCTCTGGTCGCCATGCTCGCGCCGGGCGTCAACGCCATGGCAGCCGACCCCGATCCAGACTGGCCCTGCATGCAGCGCAAGGTGCCGCAACTCTCGCTCGGCCAGATCTGGAGCGGACCGGACCTTCCTTCAGCCGCGAAGGACTGGTCGAAGGACCCCACCATCTCCGCCCTGATCGAGGAAGTGGCAGCTCGCCGGATGCCGATTGCGGAAGCTCAAAAGAAGATCAGGGATTTCGCCGCCTCCTTGCCGGCCGAGCAACTTGCACCCAAAATGACGATGATGGTGCAAGGCATGTTCGACCACCTGGACGCCGAGCGCTCGCAGGTGATCTCCGGCATTTCCCGCTACGCCCACAAGCAGCTCGAAATGGCCGCCGCGTTGCGCAAGGAAGCGTCCGAGGTCGATGCATTGCGGGCAACGCCGGATGCAGATCCCGAAGAGATCGATCGGCGAACCGAACAGCTGAAATTCGCAACGCGAATTTTCAATGAACGCGTCCAATCACTGACCTACGTCTGTGAAGTGCCGACGCTAATCGAGCAGCGGCTTTATCAATTGTCCAAGGCCGTCTCGGAAACGCTCGCCGCGAAGAAATAGAACCTCATTCGATCTTCGCGGCGGATATCACGATCCACGGCCGGGCAGCACGCGCCAGCGCTGAACGAAATAACCGGGATGCGTCTCGATCCACTGGGCTACCAGCGATTGCGCCTGCATGAAGGCGGTCCCGGGATTCATCGCCAGGCCGTCCACCATCTGTTCGCGTTGTTCACAGGTCTGCGGCACATCCGTCAGGCAGACCATCATAACGAGCGTGTAGAGCATTACCCCTTGTCCCCATCGATTCCCGAACCCCATGCCCGGGAGTTTCCGTGATACCGACCAGTCTGCAGGGATCGCACATACGGATCACTTACGGTGTGAAAGGAACGTGGCCCCCGCTCTTTCGCGCCGCAATATAACATGGCGCTAATCTAACGCCAACGACCGCAGGGCGTTCTCCAGAGCAATCGCGTCAGGTTGCGCCGCGCCACCGTGGTGCCGATGTTTCCAGCGTCGATGATTCCGATCTTCACGGGTGTTCGTCGATGTCATCAAACCGGGAGCCCGAGTTGCTTTCGCAGGCTTTTGTCGAATGCGGATGCGGGGACGAAACGGCGCAGGAAACTGACCTGGCGCGCCATTTTTCCAGCCGCATAGCGCCCCTTCGGAGCGGGATCGGTCGCAGCCGCCAAAACGGTCCTGGCCACCACTTCCGGCGTATCGCCTTTTTCCATCGCTTTCCGCACAGCTGCATTCATGCCAGCGCGAGCAGAGCCATAGATGTCAAGCAACTGATCCGGCCTGGCGAGATTTTCTTCAAATGAGGTGCGGGTATAGGCGGGCTCCACCAACACGACGCGAATTCCGAAAGTACGCAGTTCGTGGTCGAGCGATTCGGAGTAGCCCTCAACGGCATGCTTGGTCGACGAATAAAGCGCGAAATAGGGAGCTGGAATAAACCCCTGCACCGAGCTCAAATTGACGATTCTGCCCTTGCCTTGGCGGCGCATTGTCGGCAACACCGCTTTGGTTACTCGCATAACGCCAAAGACGTTCACGTCAAACAACGACCTGGCCTGGGCCATCGAGGACTCCTCCGCGCCACCAAGCAGGCCAACGCCGGCATTATTGACAAGCAGGTCGATGCGCCCGGTCTCGGCCAGCACGTCCTGGACAAGTTTCGCCACGGACGTGTCATCTGTCACGTCACAGGCCAGCATGGTAACGCCATCGGATCGGTCGACGACCGCGCGACGGCTGGTTCCGAACACGCGAAAGCCCGCGTTCTGCAGGGCTTTGGCCGTTGTGTGCCCGATACCGCTGGATGCCCCTGTCACCAGGGCGACGCCTAGATTGGTCTTGTTCATGGAGATCACTTCTTTCTTCGTTTTGGATTGGCGTGGGAGAAGCACGACAGGTCGGAGCGAAAGGCGTCAATCATGAGCGCCTCTGGTACTCGCGCCGGCCAGATCATCCGTCCAGCGCCGGAACAGAGCGCTGGCATTAACGCCTCCGAAGCCGAAGCCATTGGAGATTGCATAGCCCATCGCCATCGGCCGGGCCCGGTTTGCGACGAAGTCGATCCCGTCGCCGGCCGGATCGGGAGCGCTCAGATTGAGGGTCGGCGGTGCCATCTGATCCCTGAGCGCCAGGATTGCGAAGATTGCTCCGAGCCCGCCGGCGGCTCCGAGCAGGTGTCCGGTCGCCGATTTCGTTGCACTGACAGCTATCGCGAAATCGCGCCCGAACACGCTCTTGATCGCTTCGATCTCACCCAGGTCGCCCACCGGCGTGGAGGTCGCATGGGCATTGAGATGACGAACCTCGCGGGGCGAAATCCCTGCTTGGGCGATTGCGATCTCCATGGCCCGGCGCGCACCGTCGCCGTCCTCGGGACCGGAGGTGACGTGATGAGCATCCGCCGTCGTGCCGTAGCCGACAAGCTCGGCCAGCGGTCTTGCGCCGCGCGCCAGCGCGTGGCTCAATTCCTCGATGACCAGCATGCCGGCTCCTTCGCCCATGACGAAGCCGTCCCGCGACTTGTCGAACGGTCGGGAGGCCTCATCAGGACGGTGATTAAAGGACGTCGAAAGAGAGCGTGCCGCGGCAAACCCACCGAGGCTGACAAGATTCATGCATGCTTCCGTCCCGCCGCACACGGCAATATCGGTCTCGTTGGCGCGGATTAGGCGAGCCGCATCGCCGATCGCCTGAATGCCGGCCGCGCACGCCGTCACGGGTGCACCGAGCGGACCTTTGAAGCCATAGCGGATCGAGACGTGGCCTGCCGCGAGGTTCACCAGGAAGGACGGCACCGTAAAAGGTGATAGACGGCGGACGCCGCGCCGGTCGACCGTGCGCACCGCCTCGGTTATGGCCGGGAACCCGCCGACGCCCGAGGCGATGATCGTGGCCGTGCGCAAGCGATCCGCTTCCGAGACGGGGGCCCATCTTGCTTGGGCGAGCGCCTCTTGTGCCGCGGCCAGCGCAAAGAGAATGAACCGGTCTACCTTGCGCTGATCCTTCGGCGGAAGGATGGCTTCCGGATCGAAACCAGCGTCCGGATCTTCTTCTGTGGAGGGCACCACCCCGCCGACCTTCGCCGGCAGGTCGCACACCACATCATCCGCAAGCCTCCGGATGCCCGAGCGGCCGGCCAGGAGACGCGACCAGGACGTTTCAACATCGGCAGCAAGGGGCGTAACCGCTCCCATGCCCGTAACAACAATCCGTCGCATCTATTTTCCTGTCAGTTCGGGCGCGCCGCCACGCCGTTCAAGCGCCGGCTGATTCACGAACCTGATTGGCCGCCGCATCCAGAAAGGCCTGCGCGAGGTCAGGATCGTTGATGACGCGGGATAACATCAGCGCACCGACCATCGTCGAGAGAATGGCCATGGCCCTGCCATCGAACTCCCCGCCACTGGTCTCAGCAATGAAACGGCCGAGGATCTCGAGATGCTCCTTGATCCCGGCTTCGAACGGCGCTTTCACGTCCTTGCCCTGTCTGGCGGCATCCGAGCCGAGCGCCACGATCGGGCAGCCGTCCATCTTTTCTCCGCGATGATCCATACTGAGGTAGAACGCGATCACCGCGCCAAGCGGATCATCAGGGTTTGCCGCAGTCGCGGCCGACCATCGACGGGTGGCGCTCTCCATCGCCCGCCTGGACGCCTGCGCCGCCAGGTCGTCCTTGGATGCGAACTGCTTGTAAAACGCGCCTTGGGTCAGTCCGGCACCCTTCATCAGATCCTTAAGGCCGATACCATCAAAGCCGCGCTCCCGAAAAAGGCGGCTTGCCACGTTGATGACGGTTTCTCGGTTTTCCGCTGCCTGAGTACGACTTACGCGCATTGTTGACCTCTTTTTTAGATTGCGTTCGTAATCTATAGCCTATATAGAGTTCGAACGCAATCTAAAAAGGAGATGCGAAATGATCCGCAAAACCCTGAGCGCATCGCTCCTGGCCGCGCTGTTTCTTGCGACCCCGGCTTTTGCCGAGGGAGCCACCATCGGACGCCCGATCGAGGGCGGCAGCCTGCACGAGGGACACCTTGACATGGTTGTCTACTACGTTCCGGTCGACGGCGGCCTCCTGGAGGTCACCGCCACCTTCGCGCCGAAGACCGGGGGCGATCCGCTGCGCGTCGTCATGGGCCTCGCCGACGACGACTCCGTGGCATTTTCCATGCCGGGCCACCAGGACGCGCTCTACGCGTTCTCAAGGTCCGGGGATGAGGTGACGGTGTCGACCGAGACTGACATGCATCTGCGAGCCGACGCGACAATACGCTGAGCCGAAGTTCAGACCGCAGCCGGCGTGCTGCTGGCCGTGGACTCTCGCGTCCGCTCGGCTCGCCACACGGTGCCTCGATCACGCCATCGAATAAGTTTGGGGAGAGGTCAAATGCTATACAGTTATTTTGTCGAGAAATCGATCCGAGAGAGCTTCGACCACGTCAACAACCATCGCTGGGATGAGGCGGTGAAGGCACTCGCGCTGCATGTCCATCACCGCGTTTCCGGCGCCCACGCGCTTGGTGGTGAGCGCCACGACAAAGAAGCCATGCGCCGCTGGTTTGAGCGCCTCGGCCGCGTCCTGCCCAATCTTCATCTCACGGTCAACCACATCTGGGTGAAGGGCTGGCCGTGGCATACCACCGTGTTTGTCCAGTGGGACGGCACCGCAACACTGCTCAATGGCGACGCGTCGTACGTCAACCGTGGTCTCCACGTGTTCACCCTGCGGTGGGGCAGAGTCTATGCACTTGAGGAATTTTACGATTCACAAGCAGCGGCCCGCGGTCTTGCCGCCCAAGCGGCAGCTGGCCTCGAAGAAGCCGTCGCCGAACCAATTGTAGGCTAGCAGACGCTCAGTCAAAGCCCACCCGTTCCGTGAACGCGGGGGCGCTACCGCGTGGCCCAGCGCTTGGAGGGCGGTCGCCTCGGCTCCGCAAATGCGTGCCACCAGCGATGTCTCCCTATCCTCGGCGCGTGGACATCGGTCTGGAGATCAAAGCCGATCAGCCACTGATATGCACCATCGTTTGTCTGAAGCGTTCGCCTGGACCGCGCGCCCTAAGTCGCGCCACGTTTGGTGTTCGGCTCCTCGTGCGGATAGAGCTTGCCGAACAGTGGCAGGTACATCGCGCCCTTGCGCATCAGAAAATCGTGGAAGGTCGCCATCGCCGGCGAGATCGCGTGATCGCTGCGCATCACTGAAAACCATTGCCGGCGGATCGGCATGCCGACAACGTCGAGGATAACCAGCCGGCCGGCTTCGGTTTCGGCAGCGATGGTGTGGGCAGAGATGAATGCGATACCGAGCCCGGCCATCACCGCCTGCTTGATGGTCTCGTTCGAGTCCATCTCGACGCCGAGATCGTCGATGCGGCCGGGGACGTCGCTCAGGAATATTTCCAGTGAGATGCGCGTTCCGGAGCCGGGCTCGCGAATGAGGAAATGCTCCTCGGCGATCCGCTCCTTGGAAATGTCGCGTGCCGACGCCAGCGGGTGGTCGGGCGGTGCGATGATGACCAGCGGGTGATCGCCGAAGACCGAAGCACGCACCGGGACTTCCTTGGCCGGGCGTCCCATCAGCGCGATATCGATGTCGTGGTTCTTCAGATTGTCGATCGTCTCGGCGCGGTTGCCGATGGCAAGGCGCATGTCGATATCGGGATGTTCCTTCATGAAGGCGGCCATCAGCCGCGGTGCGAAATATTTGGCCGTGGAAACGACGCCGAGCCGCAAGCTGCCGGCGCGCACGCCCTTGATTGCATCCATCTTGTCTTCGAGCAGACGAAGCCGCTCCTCGATGGCCTGTGCCGTCTCGACGAAGGCCAGACCTGCGGCAGTGGGACGCATGCCGTCCGACGTCCGGTCGAACAAGGCCAGTTGGAACTCCTCCTCCACCTGCCGCAACTGGATCGTTACCGCTGGAGGAGACAGGCCTAACACCTTGGCCGCGCTGACGATTTTTCCGTGGCTAATGATCGCCTGAACGGTCTTGAACTGCTTGAGCGTGAGGTTTCTCATATGGCATACTAAAATTTTTTTACTGCCTAAGTAAAGTTATTGAATTTTACTTATCCAGCGTCGTTTGTTCTCCTTTCCCAATCCGGCCGACCCGAGGAGAGGCGGCTGGATCGGGAGGTTACGATGCCAGCGGCAACGCTCGACGCTTTTCTGAACTCCTATCTTGGCGAGCCGGACGAACTGCGCTCCGCCGTCGTAGCGACCATCCGTCAGCTGACGCAGGCGGCCACCACGATCCGCAACACCATCAATCAAGGGGTGCTCGGCACGGCCTTTGCGGGAACCCGCGGCGCCAATGCTGACGGCGACATCCAGAAGGATCTCGATGTCTTCGCCGATGACATCTTCCTCGATGCCATGCGCCACGCTCCGATCGCGCTCTACGCTTCCGAGGAACTGGAGCAGCCGGTGCTGCTCGACAGGCAAGCGCCTCTTGCCATCGCCATCGACCCGCTCGACGGCTCATCCAACATCGACACCAACGTGTCGATCGGAACGGTCTTCTCGCTCCTCCCTGCAATTGGTGCGCCGGATGGGAATCCGGCCGCCTCCTTTTTGCAGGCAGGCGTGAACCAGCTGGGCGCCGGTTTCTTCATCTACGGCCCGCAGCTGGCGCTGGTTCTGTCGCTCGGCAGCGGTACGCATGTCTTCGTTCTCTCGACCCGGCTCGGCACCTTCGTCCAGGCCTACGAGAGCCGGATCATCCCACAGCGAACCCAGGAGTTCGCCATCAACGCCGCCAACTACCGGCATTGGGACGAGGCGGTGCGGCTCTACATAGACGACTGCCTTGAAGGCACCGAAGGCCCACGTGAGAAGGACTTCAACATGCGCTGGATCGCCTCCCTGGTCGCGGACTGTTACCGCATATTGATGCGCGGCGGCGTATTCCTGTATCCAGGCGACAAGCGCAAGGGCTACAGGCAGGGGCGACTTCGCCTCGTCTATGAGGCAAACCCGATCGCCTATCTCGTCGAACAGGCGGGCGGTGCCGCCACCGATACGATCACCCGCATCCTCGAAATCGAACCAGAGAACCTGCACCAGCGCGTGCCCATGGTTTTCGGATCGGCGCGCGAAGTCGCGCGCATCACCCGCTACCACACCGAACCGAGCGCCATCGGCGAACGCGCGCCGCTTTTCAGCCGCCGCGGCCTTTTCAGGGCCTGAAGACCATGTCGGCAAAGCACCCCATCATTACCATCACCGGGTCGTCGGGCGCAGGCACTACCTCTGTCAAGCGCATCTTCGAACTGATCTTCCGGCGCGAGAACATCGGGGCCGCCTTCATCGAAGGCGATGCTTTCCATCGCTACGACCGCGCCACGATGAAGGCGAAGGTGGCCGAGGAGGAAAAGGCGGGCAATCCGAACTTCACCCACTTTCATGCCGAGGCCAATGAGCTGGCAATCCTCGAAGAGGTATTCGAGGAATATGGCCGCCGGGGAACCGGAAAGACCCGCACCTACATCCATGACGAAGACGAGGAGAAGCAGTACGGCACGCGGCCGGGACATTTCACCGAATGGCGCGAATTTCCGCCGAGCGACCTGCTCTTCTACGAGGGCCTGCATGGCTGCGTCGTCACCGACAAGATCAACCTGGCCAGGCACGCGGACCTCAAGATCGGCGTGGTGCCGGTCATAAATCTCGAATGGATCCAGAAGATCCATCGCGACCGGGCAACGCGCGGCTATTCCACCGAGGCGGTGATGGACGTGATCCTGCGTCGCATGCCGGACTATGTCCGCTACATCGTCCCGCAGTTTTCGCAGACCGCCATCAACTTCCAGCGCGTGCCGATCGTCGACACGTCCAATCCATTCATTGCGCGCTGGATTCCGACGCCCGACGAATCGATGCTGGTTATCCGCTTCGCCAATCCCCGCGGCATCGATTTCCCCTACCTGCTTTCGATGATCCACGACTCGTTCATGTCGCGGCCGAATTCCATAGTGGTGCCCGGCAACAAGCTCGACCTTGCCATGCAGCTGATCCTGACGCCGCTCATCCTGCAATTGATCGAACGCAAGAACCGTGTGTCGTGAGGAGGACGCCATGAACAGCCAGGCAGCAGCATTGAAGCCCGTCGCCGCCGTCTCGGAACGCGACATGGCCAACGCCATTCGCGCACTGGCGATGGACAGCGTCCAAAAGGCCAATTCCGGTCATCCGGGCATGCCGATGGGCATGGCCGATGTCGCAACGGTGCTGTTCAGCCGCTTCATCAATATCGATCCGTCGGCCCCCAACTGGCCCGATCGTGACCGCTTCGTGCTGTCGGCCGGGCACGGCTCGATGCTGCAGTATGCGCTGCATTACCTGCTAGGCTTTGAAGACATGCCGATCGAAGAATTGCAGCGGTTTCGCCAGCTGGGCAGCCGCACCGCCGGACATCCGGAATATGGCCATGCGCTTGGCATCGAGACGACGACCGGCCCGCTTGGACAAGGCATTTCGACCGCTGTCGGCATGGCGCTGGCGGAGCGCATGCTGGCGGCCCGCCACGGCGCCGATCTCGTCGACCATTTCACCTACGCGATCGCCGGCGACGGCTGCCTGCAGGAAGGCATCAGCCACGAGGCGATCGATCTTGCCGGTCACCTGAAGCTCTCCCGGCTGATCGTCTTTTGGGACGACAATGCGATCTCGATCGACGGGCCCACTTCCCTGTCGACATCGATGGACCAGCCGGCGCGGTTCAAAGCCGCTGGATGGCATGTCCAGTCGGTGAACGGCCACGACACCGAAACCGTTGCGGCGGCAATCGAAGCGGCGCAGCAATCGGACCAGCCGTCTCTGATCGCCTGCCGCACGGTGATCGGCAAGGGAGCGCCCAATCTGGGCGGTTCGGAAAAGACGCATGGCGCGCCGCTGGGCGATGCGGAGATCGCCGCGACGCGCGAAAACATCGGCTGGGCCTTCGCGCCGTTCGAGGTGCCGGACGATATCCTTTTCGCCTGGCGCGAGATTGCCGGCCGCGGTCAAGCGGCACGCCGCGCCTGGGAGCAGCGGCTTGCCGCCTCGCCGCGGCGCCAGGCCTTCGAGGCCGCGGTCGCCGGCGCCCTGCCCGACGCGGTCTTCGAAGCGCTCGGCGCCTTCCGCAAGGAACATGTCGGGAAGGCCACCAAGGTTGCAACGCGAAAAGCCTCGGAAATGGCACTCGCTGCGATCAATGGCGCAACCGAACTGACCGTCGGCGGCTCCGCCGATCTGACGCATTCGAACCTGACGATCACCAAGGGTATGAACCGCATCGCGCCGGGTGACTACGCCGGCCGGTACATCCACTACGGAATCCGCGAGCACGGCATGGCCGCAGCCATGAACGGCATCGCACTGCATGGCGGCTTCGTGCCTTATGGCGGCACGTTCCTGTGCTTCGCCGACTACGCGCGCGGCGCGATGCGGCTCTCGGCGCTCATGGGCCAGCGCGTCATCTATGTGATGACGCATGATTCCATTGGTCTCGGCGAGGACGGCCCGACCCACCAGCCGGTCGAGCACCTGGCGATGCTGCGGGCGACGCCAAACCTCAACGTCTTCCGTCCGGCCGACATCATCGAAACGGCGGAGTGCTGGGAACTGGCGCTGAAGAGCGAGAAGCGGCCAAGCGTGCTGGTGCTCTCGCGCCAGAACCTGCCGATGCTGCGCCAAGCACCTAGCGACGAGCCACACAGCGACGAGAACCGGTCGAGCCGGGGCGCCTACATCCTGCGCGAGCCAGCCGGGCACCGCGCGGTGACGCTGATCGCCACCGGCTCGGAGGTCGAAATCGCGGTTGCCGCCGCCCTACGGCTGGAGACCGAGCACGGCGTCGCCGCCGCGATTGTCTCGATGCCGTGCTGGGAGCTTTTCGAGGAGCAGGACGCCGGCACCCGCGAGGCCGTCCTCGGCTCGGCGCCCCGCATTGCCATCGAAGCCGCAGCACGGCTCGGCTGGGACCGCTGGATCGGCGACACGGGCACTTTCGTCGGCATGGCCGGTTTCGGCGCCAGCGCCCCTGCCCCGGACCTTTACCGGCATTTCGACATCACGCCCGAAGCCGTCGCGGCAGCGGCGCTGAAGCTCATCATCTAGGAGGACGACCATGGCCCGCATCACCCTTCGCCAGCTTCTCGACCATGCCGCCGAGCACGGCTACGGGGTGCCGGCATTCAACATCAACAACATGGAACAGGGCCTCGCCATCATGGAGGCCGCCAGGGCCTGCGATGCGCCGGTTATCATCCAGGCCTCGCGCGGCGCCCGTTCCTATGCCAATGACATCATGCTGGCCAAGATGATGGAGGCGTTGACCGAAATCCATCCGGCCGTTCCGCTATGCATCCATCAGGATCACGGCAACAACGAGGCCACCTGCCTATCGGCGATCCGCCACGGCTTCACCTCGGTGATGATGGACGGATCGCTGATGGCGGATGCCAAGACACCGGCGAGCTACGATTACAACGTCGCCATCACCGAACGTGTCGCACGCATGGCACATTGGGTCGGCGCTTCGGTCGAAGGCGAGCTCGGCGTGCTCGGCTCGCTGGAAACCGGCCAGGGCGAGGCCGAGGACGGGCACGGCGCCGAAGGTGCGCTTTCCCATGACCAGCTTTTGACCGATCCCGATCAGGCGGTCGACTTCGTGACGGCTACCCGGGTCGACGCGCTGGCGATCGCCTGCGGTACCTCGCACGGCGCCTATAAATTCAGCCGCAAGCCTGACGGCGGTATCCTGGCCATGCAGGTGATCGAGGCGATCCACGAAAAGCTGCCCAACACGCATCTGGTCATGCACGGGTCTTCCTCCGTGCCGCAGGAACTGCAGGACATCATCAACAACTATGGCGGCGAGATGCCCCAGACCTTTGGCGTCCCGGTCGAGGAAATCGAGCGCGGCATCCGCTACGGCGTGCGCAAGGTCAACATCGACACCGATTGCCGAATGGCCATGGCCGGGCAGTTCCGCCGCGTTGCGACGGAGGACCCGCGCGAATTCGATCCGCGTAAATTCCTGAAACCCGCCATGGACGCCCTGCGCGACCTTTGCCGCGATCGCTTCGAACGCTTCGGCACCGCAGGCCACGCGTCGAAGATCAGGGTGATCGCCATGGATGAGATGGCGAAACGTTACGCCGCAGGAAAGCTCGACCCCCAAATCGCAACCGCGAAAGCCGCCTGAGCGGCAAACAGGAGACCTGCCATGAACAAGATCGACATGCCCTCAGCAGGCACGCTCAAGGAAGGCAAGGAACGCTACAGGTCGGGCGTCATCCCCTACAAGAAGATGGGCTACTGGGAGCCGGACTACCGGCCCAAGGAGACCGACCTGATCGCCATGTTTCGGATCACGCCGCAGCCCGGCGTCGACCACGAGGAAGCAGCCGCAGCCATCGCCGGTGAATCCTCTACCGCGACATGGACCGTGGTGTGGACCGACAGGCTGACCGCCTGCGAGCTCTACCGCGCCAAGGCATTCAAATCCGAGCCGGTCCCGAACACAGGTCCAGGCACCAGGATCGAGCAACAGTACTTCGCCTATATCGCCTACGACCTCGACCTGTTCGAGCCCGGCTCCATCGCCAACCTGACTGCATCGATCATCGGCAACGTGTTCGGCTTCAAGGCCGTCAAGGCCTTGCGGCTCGAGGACATGCGCATCCCGGTGGCTTACCTCAAGACCTTCCAGGGCCCGGCGACCGGCATCGTGGTGGAACGCGAGCGGCTCGACAAGTTCGGCCGGCCGCTGCTCGGCGCAACGACGAAGCCGAAGCTTGGCCTGTCCGGCCGCAACTACGGCCGCGTCGTCTACGAGGCGCTGAAGGGTGGCCTCGACTTCGTCAAGGATGACGAGAACATCAACTCACAGCCCTTCATGCATTGGCGCGACCGCTTCCTCTACTGCATGGAGGCTGTGAACAAGGCGTCGGCCGCCACCGGCGAAGTCAAGGGCCATTATCTCAACGTCACCGCCGGCACGATGGAGGACATGTACGAGCGCGCCGAATTTGCAAAACAGCTTGGCTCCTGCATCGTCATGATCGACCTCGTCATTGGTTACACGGCAATCCAGTCGATGGCCAAGTGGGCACGCCGCAACGACATGATCCTGCACCTGCACCGGGCCGGCAACTCGACCTATTCGCGCCAGAAGAACCACGGCATGAATTTTCGCGTCATCTGCAAATGGATGCGGATGGCCGGCGTCGATCACATCCATGCCGGCACGGTGGTCGGCAAGCTGGAAGGCGACCCGCTGATGATCAAGGGGTTTTACGACACGCTGCGCGAGGAGCGCACGCCGAAGAACCTCGAAACCGGGCTGTTCTTCGATCAGGACTGGGCCTCGCTCAACAAGGTGATGCCCGTCGCCTCCGGTGGCATCCATGCCGGCCAGATGCACCAGTTGATCCATTATCTCGGCGAGGACGTCATCCTGCAGTTCGGCGGCGGCACGATCGGCCATCCGGACGGCATCCAGGCCGGCGCGACGGCCAATCGCGTCGCGTTGGAGGCGATGATCCTCGCCCGCAACGAGGGCCGCGACTATCTGCGCGAAGGGACCAAAATCCTCGAACAGGCGGCCAGATGGTGCACGCCGCTCAAGGCGGCCCTGGAGACGTGGAAGGACGTCACCTTCAACTACGAATCGACCGACACGGCCGACTTTGTGCCAACCGCAACGCCGAGCTTCTAGACGAAAGGAACCGTCGCCATGATGACCAATCCCGGAAACAAGGTCACGCAGGGACAGTTTTCGTTCCTGCCCGAGCTAACCGATGAGCAGATTTCGGCGCAGATCAAATACGCGCTGAAAAACCACTGGGCGGTCAGCGTCGAATACACGGACGATCCGCATCCGCGAAACACCTATTGGGAAATGTACGGCAACCCGATGTTCGACCTGAGGGACCCGGCGGGCATCCTGCTTGAAGTCAACAATTGCCGGAAAGCCATGCCCAACATGTATGTCCGGGTCACCGCCTTCGATTCGACCAAGGGCTGGGAAGCACCGCGCATGTCATTCATCGTCAACCGGCCACCCAATGAACCCGGGTTCCGGCTGCTGCGCCAGGAACGTGACGGCCGCAGTCAGAGCTATTCGATCGTGCCTTATGCGACCGACAGGCCCGAAGGCGAACGGAGCTAGGCGAACCATGCTGGACGCGATAGCAAAGAGCGCTGCCGCGCAGGGCGAATCGGTTGATCTACAGGCCGAGTTCGAGGCGTCCAACATCGACGAGGTGATGGACAAGCTCGACCGCGAACTCGTCGGCCTGAAGCCCATCAAGAACCGCATCCGCGAGATCGCTGCGCTGCTCCTGGTCGACCGGCTTCGCCGCAAGTTCGGGCTGATCTCTGGCGCACCAACGCTGCACATGAACTTTACGGGAAATCCCGGTACCGGAAAGACCACCGTGGCGCTCAGAATGGCCGAAATCCTGCATCGTCTTGGCTATGTCCGCGAAGGGCATATGGTCGCGGTGACGCGCGACGATCTCGTCGGCCAGTATGTGGGCCACACCGCGCCCAAAACCCGCGAAGTGATCAAGCGCGCCATGGGCGGGGTGCTTTTCATCGACGAGGCCTACTATCTCTACAAGCCCGAGAACGAACGCGACTACGGCCAGGAATCGATCGAAATCCTGCTGCAGTGCATGGAAAACAACCGTGACGATCTGGTTGTGATTCTTGCCGGCTACAAGGACAAGATGGACCGCTTCTTCGACAGCAATCCCGGCATGCGCTCGCGCATCGCCCACCACCTCGACTTTCCCGACTACGGCGTCAGCGAACTCAAATCGATCGCCGAGATCATGCTGGCGGAACAGAATTACCGGCTCAGCGAGGCGGCGTCCAAGGCGCTCGAAGAGTATCTCCCGATCCGCATGCGGCTGCCGCATTTCTCCAATGCCCGCTCCGTTCGCAATAGCCTCGACCGGGCGCGGCTTCGCCAGGCCAGCCGGCTTTTCGCATCGCGCGACCGGGCGTTGACGAAAATCGATCTTATCACCATCGAGGAATCCGATATTCGCGGCAGCCGCGTGTTGGCGGAAGGCAAGCTCGAAGGCGAACCGGACACGAAGGCGCGCTGACAAAATGACGCCGGTTGGTGTGCAGCGACCGGAAACGGACGACAGAATGGGAGCCGACGATCATGGATACCAAGACAATCATCGCGCCCTCGGTGCTTTCCGCGGACTTCTCGCGGCTCGGCGACGAGGTCGAAGCGGTCGTCCGGGCGGGTGCCGATTGGATCCATCTCGATGTGATGGATGGCCATTTCGTGCCCAACATCACCTTCGGTCCGCCGGTGGTCAAGGCGATCCGTAATCGAACGGACAAGGTCTTCGACTGCCACCTGATGATCGCGCCGGCCGACGCCTATCTCGGCGCCTTCGCCGATGCCGGCTGCGACATCATTACGGTGCATGCCGAGGCCGGACCGCATCTCGACCGTTCGCTGCAGGCAATCAGAAATCTCGGCAAGAAGGCCGGCGTGTCGCTGAACCCGTCAACGCCGGAAAGCGTCATCGAATATGTACTTGACCGGCTCGATCTGGTGCTTCTGATGACGGTCAATCCGGGCTTCGGCGGCCAGGCCTTCATTGCGGCGGTCGTCGACAAGGTCAGGCGGGTCAAGGCGCTGGTCGGCCATCGTCCGATCGACATCGAGATCGACGGCGGCGTCTCGCCCGAGACCGCTCCGCTGGTCACCGCGGCCGGCGCCAATGTGCTGGTCGCCGGCTCGGCCATCTTTAAGGGCGGCACCGAGGCTGCCTATCGCGCCAATATCGGCACCATCAGGCAGGCGGCCGACGGGGCGATCCGGAAAGCGGCGTAAACCATTTCATCGGAGGAAATCTTGGCGGCAATCCCACCTGTCTGCGATTTCGGCTGGCGAGCCATCGACGCCGTTTTGCCCGGCGTCGACGGCACATCGCATTGGATCTTAAGCCACGCCGGCCCGAACGGGCTGGTGGTGGCCTTCATCTGCAACCACTGCCCCTATGTGAAGGCGGTGATTTCACGGATGGTGCACGATGCCAATGACCTCAAGGCCGAAGGCATCGGCTTTGTCGCGATCAACTCCAACGATAGCGACGCCTATCCAGATGATTCTTTCGACAAGATGAAGCTCTTTGCCAGGACGAACGGCTTCACTTTCCCCTATCTCCATGACGAGCACCAGACGGTGGCGCGTGCCTACGGAGCCGTTTGCACCCCGGATTTCTTCGGGCTCAACAGCGAGTTGACGCTGCAATACCGCGGCCGGCTTGACGCGTCGCGACGCGACGCCGAATCGCCCGGACTGAGGCGCGACCTGTTCGAGGCGATGAAGCAGGTTGCCCGAACCGGCGACGGACCGCTGGACCAGATCGCTTCGATCGGCTGTTCGATCAAGTGGAAGGATGCTGCATGAACGTCGGCGCAGGCAGGCCGTTTCGATCGCCCAAGGCGATCCTGTTCGATCTCGACGGCACGCTGGTCGATTCGGCGCCTGATATAGCGGCCGCCGTCAACGAATTGCTGGCCGGACACGATCTGCCGCCGCTGCGGCTGGATCAGGTCAAGGCCATGATCGGCGGCGGCATCAGGAAACTGGTCGAACGAGCCTTCGCGGCTTCCGGCACGCCGCTCCTCGGCACTGCACTCGATGAGGCCAACCGCGTCATGGCGGCGATCTATCGCAGGCATCTGACCGGCCGCACGAGGCTGATGCCTGGCGTCAGGGAGGTTCTCACGCACTTGCATTTGAGCGGAATAGCCATGGCCGTGGTGACCAACAAGCCGCAGCTGGCAGCTCGCGAAATCCTGCTGCATTTTCGGCTGACGGACTATCTCGGCGCGATCGTCGGCGGAGACGCGGTGACATACTTGAAGCCGGCGCCAGACGCGCTGTTGCTGGCGCTCGACCTGCTTCAGGTCGAACCTCGTGACACGCTGATGGTCGGAGACAGTAGCGCCGACGTGGCCGCCGCCCGCGCCGCCGGCATGGCCGTCATTCTGCTGCGTGGCGGATACAGCCAAATTCCCGTTGAAGAGCTTTGCGCCGACCTCGTTTGCGACAGCCTGTTCGATCTGCCGTCAGCGATGCAGAGGCTGCAAGACGCTGCGTGACCCATGCGCAAAGCCGAGCCAACGCCGGCCGAGCGCAGTCCAACGGCCGGCGGTACCGCGTTATTTTGAGAATTGCTTCAGATAAGCAATGACGTTGGCGATGTCCTCGTCTTTCTTGAGGCCGACAAACGCCATCTTGGTTCCTTTGACCATCGCCTTGGGATCGCGAAGGTAGGTCGTCAGCGTGGCCTCATCCCATTTGACGCCGGACTTGCCGGCCTCGGTCATGGCCTTGGAATAGCTGAACCCCGGATGCGTCCCGGCCGTTCGGCCGATAACGCCGTTCAAGGACGGACCGACCTTGTTCTGGTCCTTGTCTGCGACGTGGCAGACCTTGCATTTGGCGAAGACCTTCTCACCCGCCGCGGCATCCTGTGCCTGAGACTGGGTAGTGACAAAGGTGGCGACGGACACGGCGGCGAAAAATGCGACTGCGCGCATGGCATTTCCTCATTGATCGTGTGAGTGCCCGGGACACTTTACGCGTGTCGATGCCTTGATCGCCGGCATTCGTTTTAAAGCGGGAGAGCGAACTATTCGTCCTTCCTCCCCGGACTGGCAGCACCTGCACGCCTCGAAAAGCTAGACTGCCGATGAAGGAAGTCAATCGTACAAAGGTCCTGTTTCGTTTCCCGACTGCGCGAAGGGAAGTGTGTAGCGACACGCGGTCCACATCATTGACGCCTGTTGGCCGAACGCGTAGCCTCACTCCAACCGGTTTGCTGTTTGGGCACCTTCAGGAATCCGCGCAACTCCAAAGCACGAACTCTGGAGAGTTCGCCGCGCAGGCGACGATAAGTGCCAAATGGACATGGTCGATCTCATATTAACGGTGTGCCTTAGCGCCAATCCGGGCAATTGCCGAGATGAACATCTCTATTTCGAGAGCCGCGGCTCTCTGTTCCAATGCATGTTCCTGGCGCCCGCCGAGATCGCAAAATGGTCTCAGGAACATCCGAGTCTCAAGGTCGTGCGCTGGAAATGTGCCGTTCCGAGCAAGGAACGAGCGATTTGATCGACATTCCTGGTTCGTCGACGACCCTACAAGAGGAGACGCCATGATGATTTCGCGGCGCACGACGCTGCGCTTGGCGGCTCTGGGGGCCATCCTCGCCTCAAAGCCGGTTGCCGTCTTTGCGAAAGCTAAGGTCCGAATTGGTGTCCTGAAGTTCGGCACCGTGAGCTGGGAACTCGATACGTTGAAACGCCACAAGCTCGACGAGGCCAACAGGATCGATCTGGAAATCGTCTACTTCGCCGGGGAGGATGCGACCAACGTCGCGCTGCTGGCCGGCGCGATTGACATGATCGTGACCGACTGGCTGTGGGTCTCGCGCCAGCGCTCCGAGGGCGGCGACCTTACATTGGCCCCTTATTCGACCGCCGTAGGGGCAATCATGGTGAACGAGGAATCGCCGATCCGGACGCTCGCCGACCTCAAGGAAAAGAAAATCGGTGTCGCCGGCGGCCCGCTCGACAAGAGCTGGCTACTGGTCCAGGCGCTGGCCAGACGCGATCACGGCCTCGACCTGCCGACAGCCTGTGACGTCGTCTTTGGCGCGCCGCCGCTGATTTCTGAAAAGGCGATGCAAGGCGAACTCGATGCCGTGCTCAATTTCTGGCATTTCTGCGCCCGGCTCGAGGCCAACGGCTTTCGTCGGTTGATCGGCGCGGATGATGCGGCGAAAGCGCTTGGTGCCTCGGGCCCCGTATCGGCGCTCGGCTACGTCTTCCACGACCAATGGGCGAACGACAATCCGGATGCCGCCCGGGGCTTCGTCAAGGCCTCCAAGCAGGCCAAGGAGTTGCTGGCCAGATCCGATGAAGAATGGCTGCGCCTGGCGCCGCTCATTCGCGCAGAAGGCAAGGAGCTGGAAAAACTGCGCGACCGCTATCGCCAGGGCATCCCCAGACGGCCGGTCGCCGAAGAAGCGGTCGATGCGGGCAAACTCTATCACGTGCTGGCCGCGATAGGCGGCGAGAAGCTGGTTGGCAGGGCGCCCGAGATGGCGCCCGGCACGTTCTGGCCGGAACTCGCGAAATGACCGCAACGGAAGACAAGTCGGGTCGATCCGGCTTTGCGACGCCGCTGACACCAGCGCTGACGGTAACGGTTTCCCTGATTGGACTTTGCCTGCTGTGGGGCCTCGCGGCTCATCTGTGGCAAAGCCGTGCTTTCCCCCCACCAGGGCAGGTCTGGCAGGTACTGCTCAGGGAAGCGGCGAGCGGTGACCTTTTTTATCATCTTGGCGCCACGCTCGGACGGGTTGCTGCGGCGTACGTCGCCGCAATGATTATCGGCTCGGTCATCGGCGTCATCCTCGGCAGCTACCGCGGTGCGGACCGGTTCTTCAGTCCGTGGGTGGTCCTGTTTCTCAACATTCCCGCGCTGGTGGTCATCGTGCTCGCCTATATCTGGTTCGGCCTCAACGAGGCGGCGGCGATTGGCGCAGTTGCCGTGAACAAGATCCCCAATGTCGTGGTGACGATGCGCGAAGGCGCCAGGGCGTTTGATCCGCGTTATGCCGAAATGGCCGCCGTCTACCGCTTCGCCCCACTCGAGCGCATCCGCCATGTCCTGCTGCCGCAACTGCAGCCCTATTTTGCCGCGGCCTCGCGGTCCGGCATCGCCCTCATATGGAAGATCGTCCTGGTGGTCGAACTGCTCGGCCGCTCCAATGGCGTCGGTTTCCAGATCTATCTCTATTTCCAGCTCTTCGACGTCGCCGCCATTCTCGCGTACACGCTGGCTTTCGTGGCGGTGATGCTTGTCATCGAACTTCTCCTGGTGCAGCCCATTGAACGACATGCAACCCGTTGGCGCCGCCGTCCCGCTTAGGGTCGACATCGCCGAAAAGACCTTCAGGTCCGCGCAAGGTGTGTCGATCACGGCGCTTCAGGGTCTGTCCTTCGAGGTCCGGCCGGGCGAATTCGCTTGCCTGTTTGGGCCGTCGGGCTGCGGCAAGACCACGACGTTGCGGATCCTGCTTGGACTGGACAAAGACTTTTCCGGCTCTTTCCAACTGCCGCAAGGCGGCTCGAACCGCATCGCCGCCGTGTTCCAGGAGCCTACTTTGCTGCCATGGCGGACGGTGGAGCAGAATGTCAGGCTGGCGCTGCCGAAAAGCCTAAGAGCGAAGAGTCTCGACGAGCTGTTTGACACTCTCGGCCTCGCCGGCATGCGCTCGCTCTATCCGGCGGAGCTTTCGCTCGGCCTTGCGCGCAGGGCAGCGCTTGCCAGGGCCTTCGCCACCGAACCGGCGGTACTTTTCCTGGACGAACCCTTTGCCTCCATCGACGAACAGACCGCCGAGCGGCTTCGGCAATTGCTTTTGACCGTCTGGTCAGCGCGGCCTACGACCGCCTTGATGGTAACCCACAATCTGCGCGAGGCACTGATGCTGTCGGACCGCATCATCGTGCTTGCGCAGCGCCCTGCCCATGTGCTCGGCATGTTCGACGTAGGCTTGCCGCGGCAACATCGCAACCCACAGGTGATGAGCGACCTTTTGCTGTCGTTCCAGCAAAAATTTCCGGGCGTGGCCTGATCGCCTTACGGCTCGAATGCGGATTGCAACGTATTTCGCAGCCAATGGCCAATAAAACGGCGAGACTGTGAGGCACCGCCACGCGCGCCTGTTTCGCCTGATTAAAAGCAACGTACGTCGGCTTCAGCCTGCGCGCGTTTCAGTTCCGTGCGCGCCGCCTTCGCTGGCGCGCTTTCGCGAAACAACCCTGCGGCCTCCCCTGTCGTCAGCGACATGCTTTTGAAGGTCTCCGCCCTCTCATAGTGATCGTAAGGAAGGATCGAGGCGATAACATCGATCGAGCAGGAACAGCTTTCAAGCGCCTGACGTGTCTGGCCATTTGTTTGCATGCAGCCGAGCACGTAGTCGGCAATCGTTGCCGTCGGGTAGTCTCCCGCGGCGCTGGCCAAGTTCGCAAAGGCCAGCGTCGCCGCAAAGGCCACCGGCAAGGTGAGAGATCCAACAGACCTTATCATGAGGAACCTCCAGTTGGCCTGGACACCATGCATCCAGACGGGATCATCGCTCCAATTGGCGACGTGCCGCAAAGCCAGTCAAGCTCCCATGGCCTGCGTATACGACCAAAGGAGGAATGCCCTATCGACCGACAAGAGCCAGCTTCATGACCCCCTGCGCACCCTCTTTCACGCGTTCATTTCATGCGTCGCTCACTATCGGCAGCCAGCGAGATGCACGCATACTTACTCCGATGTGCCTCGTGGAATATATCGAAATAAAGTCAAATGTGGATCACCTTGAGAATACGGGAACAATATGGCTGCTATATGTGTCGCAGCTGGCGGCCATCCTCTTATTAGTTTTTCACCCGATGCTTATTTTACTTGTTTCTAAATATTGCATCGCACCATAATCGATATTGCAGCGCAACGACGCATTGTAGGTTTTTGCTTGCCTGGTCTTTTACGATGACATAGCTTTTCCCTGTTTCCGGCTTCAAGAGCGCCACCGTCATCAGGGAGCGGCGGCAGTCTTTCGAAGACCAAGGGGGGCGGGCGGTAACGGTGCCCTCTGCTTCGGGGTAGGTCGTGACAGCTGCCGGAAAATAACTTCCCAACATGAATTGCTTGGGCAGGCCCCTGTGGGGCTTGACGGTCGATTCTTCACTGTGAACCCGGGAGGATTTTGGATGCGTGTACTTGCGAAAACTACCTACATACTGACGACCGCGGCGTTTTTATCGCTCGGCGCTGCCTATACGGCTTCGGCCAATGAAGACCTTGCAAAGCTCGCATCGGATGCGAAGAACTGGGCGATGCAGACGGGTGACTACGCCAACACCCGCTATTCCAAACTCAACCAGATCACTGCGGACAATGTGAAGAACCTGCAGGTCAAATGGAGCTTTTCCACCGGCGTGCTGCGTGGTCACGAAGGCGGGCCGCTGATCATCGGCGACGTGATGTATGTCCATACGCCTTTCCCAAACAACGTCTTTGCTCTCGACCTCAAGAATGACGGCAAGATCCTGTGGAAATACGAGCCCAAGCAGGACTCGAACGTCATTCCGATCATGTGCTGCGACACGGTCAATCGCGGTGTCGCCTATGGCGACGGCAAGATCATTCTCAACCAGGCCGACACCACCGTCGTCGCGCTCGATGCCAAGACCGGCAAGGTCGTCTGGTCTGTCAAGAACGGCGACCAGACCGACGGCGGAAAAGGCGAATCCGGCACGTCGGCACCCGTAGTCATCAAGGACAAGGTGCTCGTGGGCGTCTCCGGTGCTGAATTCGGTGTTCGCGGCTGGCTGGCCGCCTACAATCTGAAAGACGGCAAGCTCGCCTGGAAAGCCTATTCGGAAGGTCCTGATGCAGACACCCTTCTCGATCCCGAGAAGACGACTCATCTCGGCAAGCCTGTCGGAAAGGATTCCGGCACGAACACCTGGGAAGGCGAACAGTGGAAGACGGGCGGCGGCACGACATGGGGATGGTATTCCTATGATCCCAAGCTGAACCTGGTTTATTACGGCACTGGCAATCCCTCGACGTGGAATCCGGTCCAGCGCCCAGGCGATAATCGCTGGTCCATGACAATCATGGCTCGCGATGCGGATACCGGTGTTGCCAAATGGCTCTACCAGATGACCCCGCATGATGAGTGGGACTATGACGGCATCAACGAGATGATTCTCGTCGATGGCATGGAAGTCAACGGCGCCAAGCACGACGTGCTGGTGCATTTCGACCGCAACGGCTTTGCCTACACAATGGATCGCGCCACCGGCGAACTTCTCGTCGCCAAAAAATACGATCCGGCAGTGAACTGGGCGACGGAAGTCAACATGGATCCCAAGAGCGACCAGTATGGCCGCCCGCAGGTCGTCGCCAAGTATTCGACCCAGCAGAACGGCGAAGACACCAACTCGACCGGTATCTGCCCGGCCGCGCTTGGAACCAAGGACCAGCAGCCGGCCGCCTACTCGCCGAAGACCGGGTTGTTCTACGTGCCGACCAACCATGTCTGCATGGACTATGAGCCTTACAAAGTGAGCTACACCGCCGGTCAGCCCTATGTGGGCGCCACCGTGTCGATGTATGCGGCGCCCGGCGGTGACGGCAACATGGGCAACTTCATTGCCTGGGATGCAGCCAAGGGTGAGATCGTCTGGTCGAAGCCCGAGCAGTTCTCGGTGTGGTCGGGCGCATTGGCGACAGATGGCGACGTCGTCTTCTACGGTACCCTCGAAGGCTACATCAAGGCGGTCGATAAGGACGGCAAGGAACTTTACAAGTTCAAGACCCCGTCCGGCATCATCGGCAACATCACGACCTATGAGCATGACGGCAAGCAGTACGTCGCCGTTCTGTCCGGCGTCGGTGGATGGGCCGGTATCGGTCTGGCAGGTGGCCTGCTTTCGCCCGATAACGCCGCTGCCTGGCATGGCGCCGTCGATCAGGGCCGTGCGCAGGGCGACGAGACCGCGGTCGTTGGAACCGCTGGTCTGGGTGCCGTCGGCGGTTACGCGGCACTTGCCGACTATACGACGCTGGGTGGTCAGCTCACCGTCTTCGGCCTCCCGGACTGATAACCGGGAAGAGCCTTACGACTAGGTTCGAAAACGAGAGCCCGGGTCACCCGAAGCCGGGAACTGGGCTCTCGATTGCGCGCCCACCCAAACACCGATCAATGCCGCTGCACGACGGCAGCCAGTGTCCCTGGCAAATGAAGGAAGAGTCTGAATGATCGTCCGCATTGCAGTTTCCGCTCTCGCCCTGGTCCTGCTGCCTCTGGCCAGCTCAAGTCTGGCACGGGCCGAAGACAGCATGGAAAAAGCCAAGGCGGTGAAGCAAGAAGGAGGCAAATATGTAGATGCGGACGGAAATCCGACCTACAAGATCGAAAACGGAACCGTCGATTGGTACACGTTCAGCGGGTACCGCCGGTATCACTCCGATTGCCATGTCTGTCACGGACAGGACGCAACAGGTTCGAGCTATGCGCCTGCCCTGGTCAATAGTCTAAAAACCATGGATTACGCCACGTTCCTGTCGATCGTCGCCGAGGGCCGCAAGAATGTCGGCGGCGGCAAGGAAAACGTCATGCCTGCCTTTGGCGACAACAAGAACGTCTATTGTTACCTGGACGATCTCTACGTCTATCTGCGCGCGCGCGCCGATGGCGCGGCACCCCGCGGCAGGCCGCCCAAGCACGAAAACAAGGCTCAGGCAGCCAAGGATGCCGAAGCATCCTGCATGGGTGGATGATATGATCGGCTGCACTGCATCGAAGCTGCGCGTCGTTCTGCCGATCCTCGGCGCCCTCGCCTTGCTGCCGTCGAACGTTCTGGCGCAAAATGCCGGGCTTGGCGCTGCGGGCGAACTGGTCGATCCCGACATTCTGCGCGTCTGCGCCGATCCCTCGAATATGCCCTTTACCGACAAGAACGGCCAAGGCTTCGAAAACAAGCTGGCTGAACTGGTTGCCAAGAAGACGGGGCGGAAATCAGTCGCTTACACGTGGTTTCCCACTGTCACCGGCTTTGTGCGAAACACGCTGGGGGCCAACCGATGCGACATCATCATGGGCTACGCCCAAGGCGATGAACTGGTGCAGAACACCAATGCCTACTACCGCTCCGCCTATGTGCTCGTATACCCCAAAGGCAACGGCATGGAAGGCATCGAGACGATCGAAGACCCGAAACTTTCCGGCAAGAGAATCGGCGTCGTCGAAAGCACGCCGCCAACCGCCAACATGGCCGCCAACAAGCTTCTGCGGACCGCCAAGATCTATCCACTCGCGGTGGATACGCGCATCACTCCGTCCATGGGGGAGGTCATGATCAAGGACATGCTCGCCGGCAAGATCGACGCGGCGGTCCTGTGGGGGCCGATGGCAGGTTACTATGCCAAGGAACTCGGAGCCGATGTCACCATTGTTCCGCTGTTGAAGGAAAAAACCGGCTCGCGCATGTCCTACCGCATCACCATGGGCGTACGTCCGTCCGACCAGGAATGGAAACGAACGCTCAACCGGGTGATCAGGGAAAACCAGCCGGAGATGACCAAGCTCCTGCTGGGTTACAATGTGCCGCTGATCGACGAGCACGACAATCCGATCACGCAATAGTTGGGATGGGTCAGGAGGAGGAAAAACCCAGGCGATGAACAATTGAAGAGAAAACTACAGCTACTTTCGATAGTTTTGTTTTTCGGGCCTTTCAAAACCTTGTGTTTCATTTGTCCATTTGAGAACGTGATGGACGAGCCATTGCTTCGGTGCCCTGCAATGGTTGGCTAACCACCGGATCGGCCCCTTCGGGCTGGTAGAAGAGGAGAAATGTTATGAAGAAGAGCTGGACAAAACCGACCATGTGTCAGGTTGCTGCGGGCTTTGAAATTTCGCGGTATCTGCCTGCTGAAATTACTCCCAAGAAGTAGGCCGCAGAGGTGCGTGTCCCTGGCAACAGGGGCACGCATCCCCTTGCCGCATGGGATTTTCGTGAAAGATTTTGAGGCACGCAAAGCGGGCGGGCCGTTTTTTGCGGCTGCAAATTGGCTGCTGGTCAGAGAAGCCGCGGGGCGGGCGTTTTCATGCGCTTGAGAATCATTGGATCGGCGGCCGGCGGCGGCTTTCCGCAATGGAACTGCAATTATCGTCTGAGCCGTGCGGCTCGCACCGGGATGGCTGGCGTGCATTCACGAACCCAATCAAGTGTCGCCGCGTCGGCGGATGGGCTCGGCTGGGTTCTGTTCAACGCGTCACCCGACATTCGCCAGCAGATCGCGGCAACGCCTGAATTGCAGCCCGCGCACGATGCGCCGCTGCGCTCGACGCCCATTCGCGCGGTGGTGCTGACCAATGCCGATGTCGATCATGTGGCCGGCCTGCTCAGCCTGCGTGAGCGGCAGCCTTTCGCTATCTATGCAACGACACAGGTTCTGGCGACGCTGAAGGCGAATTCGATTTTCAATGTCCTCGATCCGGCGCTCGTGCCGCGACGCATCTTGCCGCCGGCGCAAGAACTGTCGATCTGCGACGCAGACGGCCACGACACCGGGGTGGCTGTCGAGAGCTTTCCCGTGCCCGGGAAGATAGCCCTCTATCTCGAAGAAAGAGGCCAGCCGGATGCCAATTTCAGCTCCGATGCCGGCGACACGATCGGCGTCCGTATCGCCGGTGCCGGCAGTCGCGGCTCCATCTTCTACATCCCCGGCTGCGCCCGCATCGATGCGACCCTGCGCACGCGTCTAGCCGATGCCGCATGCCTTCTGTTCGACGGCACGGTCTTCACCGACGACGAGATGATTGCTGCCGGCGTCGGCCAAAAGACCGGTGCGCGCATGGGGCATCTGGCAATGTCGGGAGACGCAGGGTCGATCGCCAGCTTGGCCGATGTGAGGATCGGCCGCCGTGTCTTCGTCCACATCAACAACACCAATCCTGTTCTGGACGAGAATTCTGCCGAGCAGGCAGCAGTCAAAGCGGCTGGCTGGGAAGTGGCCCGCGACGGGATGGAGATGGACCTTTGAGTGATTTCCACGACGCAGCCAGCAACGGCCTGTCCTCAAGCGAGCTCGAAGCCGTGCTGCGGCAGGTCGGTGCCGAGCGCTATCACAACCGCCATCCTTTCCATCACAGGATGACCAGCGGTGCGCTGTCGCGGACCGAGATGCAGGCCTGGGCGCTGAACCGCTATTGCTATCAGGCGGTCATTCCGCGCAAGGACGCCATGATCCTCGCTCATGCCGAGGATCCGGCGTTTCGTGCCGCCTGGCGCAAACGCATCGAGGATCATGACGGCGAGGACGGCTGGAGCGGCGGTATTGCGCGCTGGTTGCACCTGGCGACCTCGCTCGGTCTCGATGCCGACGCGGTGAAGAGCGAAAGGCTGGCCCTGCCGGCGACCCGTTTTGCGGTTGGCGCTTACCTCTCCTTTTGCACGAACCGGACCCTGCTGGAGGCGGTCGCGTCGTCGCTGACCGAGATGTTCTCGCCGCTCATCATCGGCGAGCGGGTACCCGCGATGCTGGCCAGATACGATTATATCACCGAGGACACGCTGGCCTATTTCAGCCGACGGCCCGAACAGGCCTCGCGCGACGCCGACTTCGCGCTCGCCTATGTGCTCGAACATGCCGACACGGCGGAACGTCAGCAGCAGGTGATCGATGCACTGGTGTTCAAATGCGATATACTCTGGGCCATGCTCGACGCGCTTCAACACGCCTATGGCGAGCCGGGCAGTATCCCGCCCGGCGCCTTCCGTCCGGAGGCAGCCCAATGATGGCACTGCGCGAAAGAGCCATGGTGTCGCCGCAGTCGGTTCCATCGCTGCCGAAGCACGTGCGCATACAGTATGACTCCGTGCGCCAGGCGTTCGCGGTGCTTTCGCCCGAAAAGGTGTTCTGGCCGAACCACATCAGCCTCGACATATTGCGCCGCTGCGATGGGCGGTCCACGGTCGGCCACATCATTGCCGGCCTTGCCGCGGATTATGATGCCGAACAGGAGGCCGTGGCGGCCGACGTCATCGCCTTCCTGCAGGAATGGTCGGACAAGCTGCTGGTGAAGCTATGAGCGAGCCCATTCTCCCTCCGATCGGCATGCTGGCGGAACTGACGCATCGCTGCCCGCTGCAATGCCCCTATTGCTCCAATCCACTCGAATTGCTGAAGGCCAATCGCGAACTCGACACGCAGAGCTGGCTCGACCTATTCTCGCAGGCCGCCGATCTTGGCGTTCTCCAGGTGCATCTGTCCGGCGGTGAACCGACGCTGCGTCGCGATCTCGAGCAATTGATCGCCGGGCTTTCGGCGCGCGGCGTCTACACCAACCTGATCACCGCCGGTGTCGGCATTGCGGATGGCCGCATCGAGGCATTTGCCGAAGCCGGGCTCGACCATCTGCAACTGAGCTTTCAAGGTGCACGGCCGGCGACCACCGAGCGCATCGGCAATCACAGGGGCAGCCACGAAAAGAAGCTGGAAACGGCACGCCGCGCTCGCGCGGCCGGCTTGCCGCTTACCATCAACGCGCCGATCCATCGCCACAATATCGAGGAGGTACCGGAATTCATCGATCTGGCCCTTTCGCTGGGTGCGGAGCGTCTCGAGATCGCCAACGTGCAGTACGCCGGCTGGGCGCTGACCAATCGCGATCAACTGATGCCCGAGCGTGCTGCCGTCGACCGGCAGGCGGAGATCGTCGCGGCGGCGCGCGAACGGCTCACCGGCAACATGAACATCGATTTCGTCACGCCGGATTATTTCGCCATCTATCCCAAGCCGTGCATGGGCGGCTGGGCGCGCGACGCCTTCATGGTGACGCCGGACGGCACCGTACTGCCATGCCATGCCGCCCAGACCATCCCGTCGCTCGGCTTCGAGCGTTTTGGATCACGCAGCCTGGCCGCGATCTGGACCGATTCCCCGGCATTTAATGCCTTTCGAGGCACGGACTGGATGCAGGAGCCCTGCCGCAACTGTGAGCGGCGCGAGATCGACTGGGGCGGCTGTCGCTGCCAGGCGATGGCAATCGCCGGCGATGCCGCCGCGACGGACCCGGCTTGCGCGAAATCGCCGATCCATGCGCGCATGGCAATGCTGATCGACGAGGCCCAGCGCGCTGCGACGGTTCCTTCGAAGGACGAACCATTCGTCTACCGGCGCATTGGCGTCGTCACCGAGCCCGCCTGACTGCCGACCTATTCCTACGGCCTACCCTCGTGAAAGCCGTTCGGCATGCCACGTCATATGGTCATGCATGAATGTCGAAATGAAAAAATAGGAGTGATCGTATTCGTCCTGCATCCGCAATTTCAATGGAATGCCTGCCTTGGAGCAGGCGTCTTCGAGCAGCCAGGGCCTGAGGCCCTCCTGGAGGAAACCGTCTGACGTTCCCTGATCGACCAGGAATTCCGGGAAACGGTGTCCATCTTCGATGAGCGAAGTGGCATCGTAGCGCCGCCACGAGGCCTTATCCAGGCCGAGATATTTTTCGAAAGCCGGCTTCGACCAGCCGGCTGTGCTTGGCTGCACGATCGGCGCAAAGGCCGAGCAACTTCTGAAACGCGCGGGATTGTTCAGTGCGATCGTCAGCGCGCCATGCCCGCCCATCGAATGGCCGAAGATCGACTGGCGCGCCATATCGGCGGGAAATTCGCGCCCGATCACGGCTGGCAGCTCCTCGACGATATAGGAATACATGCGATAGTTCTTGGCATACGGCTCTTGCGTCGCGTCGAGGTAGAAACCGGCGCCGCTGCCGAACTGCCAATTGTCCTTTTCATCCGGAATGTCGGCACCACGCGGGCTGGTGTCGGGACAGACAACGATCAAGCCGAGTTCGGCGGCAATACGTCTGTATTCGCCTTTTTCCATTACATTCGCATGGGTGCAGCTGAGCCCGGAGAGGTACCACACCACGGGGCAACGGCTTTCCCGTGCCTGCGGAGGCACGAAAATGGCAAACGTCATTTCGCACGAGCAGCTCGTCGAAAGATGAGAGTAAACATGCTGGGCGCCGCCATGCGACTTGGCAGTCGAGACGAGTTTCGGGTGCTCTGGCATATATTCTTCTCCACCAATTACCGCCGACCGTAGGCTCTACGACATCAAGGGTGATCGCGGCAACCTTGGTGGGCCGGCTGGCGCGCGGGGCTCTTGATCGGAGCCGGGATGGCCTGCCTTCGCCGACCGTCTTGGCGCAGCAAGGCGCGAGAGGCCACTCGCTGGCGCAGCGTTGCCCAGCAAGCCATACGGGCCAGGCTGGGCGATTGTTGGCGATGCTGGCTATAACAAGGACGCACTCACTGCGCAGGCATCGGCGATGCTTCCGGGACGCCGAACTCTGCGCAAATGCACTTGCCCTGGCTTTCAGTGGCGACAGCCGCTTCGACGCGGCTATGGCGGACGAGCACGCACGCGTCATCGCGTGGGCTCGCAGCAAGCGCGACAGGGTACCGAGCAAGAACTTGTGAGCCGACGGCTATTCCCGACCGTCGAAAGCCACGGACAGGCCCAGGGCCTAGAAATAGCCGAGTATGGATTTTACCTCGAGATACTCCAACATGCCCTCGATCCCATATTCGCGTCCGTTTCCGGACTGCTTGAAACCGCCAAACGGGGCGTGCGGATCCCAGGCCGGGTAGTTGAGATGCACCTGACCGGAGCGGATCCGCGAGGCCACGTCCCTGACGGCGTCCACATCCTGGCCCTGCACATGGGCCCCCAGACCGTAGACCGTGTCGTTGGCGATGGTGACGGCCTCCTCGATTGTGTCGTAGGGGATGATGCAGAGAACTGGCCCGAAGACCTCTTCCTGGGCAATACGCATGGTCGTGCGCACGTCGGAAAAGATGGTCGGCCTCACATAGAACCCGACGTTCAGATCGTGCGCACGGCCCGGTCCGCCGGTGAGGAGCCTGGCGCCCTCAGAAATGCCGACGCCGATCATGGTTTGGATGCGGTCGAATTGGGCACGGTTTGCGATTGCACCATGAGTTGTGGCTTCGCAAAGCGGATCGCCAATGACGATCTGGGCTGCGGCCCTTTTGGCGATTGCCTCGATCTCGGAGAGCAGCGCGCGTGGCACGATCATGCGCGTCGGGGCGCTGCATGACTGGCCGAGATTGCGGAAGGCGGCGGCTACGCCCAGAGAAACGGCGCGATCGAGATCTGCGTCCGGCAGGATCACGTTCGGCGACTTGCCGCCGAGCTCCTGCGCGACACGCTTGACCGTGGTCGCCGCCGCCTGGGCCACCGCAATGCCCGCGCGGGTGGACCCGGTAATGGAGATCATGTCGACATCCGGATGGGAGGCGAGACCCATACCGACGCCTGGACCATCACCTTGCAGGAGGTTGAAAACCCCGGCAGGGAAGCCGGCTTCCTCGATTGCCTCGGCGAACAGCAGGGCGTCCAAGGGAGAAAGCTCACTCGGCTTCAGCACGATCGTGCAGCCTGCAGCGAGCGCCGGCGAAACCTTGGCGGTGATCTGGTAAAGTGGCCAGTTCCACGGAGTGATCAAGGCGCAGACACCGATCGGTTCGTGGGTGACGGCGGTTTGCCCCCGTTGCTTGACGAAGCGAAAGTCTGTCAGCACATCGCGAGCGACCTTAACATGCGTGATCGCCAGCGGCACCTGGGCGCTGCGCGCATAGCCGATCGCCGCGCCCATTTCGAGGCTCAGGCATTGAGCCAGCAGTTCGCCGCGCGCCTCGAGCAGCGCTTGCAGGCGATCGAGCAGACCCGCGCGGTCTTCTGGCGTGGTCCGACTCCAGGAGGCGAATGCCCGGCGAGCCGCTGCAACGGCCGCGTCAACGTCCTCGCCATTTCCAAGCGGAAACTGGCTCACAACCTCTTCTGTGGCGGGATTGACGACGACGCCCGTCGCGGTGCCGCTCGGCTCAACCCATTGACCGTCGATGAAGAACTTGTCCAGGTGGCCGTTGCGGGCCAGGTGTTCGAGGGGCGTCATCACCCTACAAGGTCCTTCATGCGGTAATAGGCGCCGAGAATCGGCAGGAACCAGGGGCGCCCGAAATAACCGGGGATCGCTGGCCAGTCGAAATCCTTCCAGGGATTGAGCTCGGGGCGCCCGTCCATGACGTCGGCCATGATGGTGCCCATCAACGTCGACATCTGGGTCCCGTGTCCGCTATAGCCCATCGAGTAATAGATGCCATCGCGCTCTCCGGCGCGCGGCAGGCGATCGCGGGTCATATCGACCATGCCGCCCCAGCAGTAGTCGATGCGGGTGCCGGCCAGTTCCGGAAAGACCTCGACCATCGCCGCCTTGAGTATCCGGCCGCTTTTTTCGTCGGATTGAGGGTTGGACACGGCAAAGCGCGCCCTCCCGCCGAACAGAAGGCGATTGTCCGGCGTGAGCCGCCAGTAGACAACGAGATTGCGCGTGTCGACGACCATGCGCCCAGTCGGCATGAGACGCCTAAGGTGGTCGGGCGACAGCGGCTCGGTCACGATCAGAAATGCGCCGACCGGGATCATGCGCCGGCGGATCCAGCCGAGCGGGCCAACCTGGGAAATGCCGCTTGCCAACAGGACCTGCCGCGCGACGATCTTGCCCTTTGGCGTCGTTACCTCATGCCCGCCTGAAACCTTGCGCATCGCAATGACGGGCGAGCGTTCATGGACCTCTGCGCCACGCCGGGCAGCAGCGGTCGCGAGGCCCCGGACGAACCGGCCGACATGCATGCCCGCGCTCTTGGGAAAGAGCAGCCCGCCATGGTAGCGGCTGGTGCCGACTTCGGTTCGCAGGTCCTCGCGCGCGATCATCCTGGTGTCGGGATCGACATTGGCAGCCAGTAGTTCCTGGCTGCGCGCCAGCATGTCGTAGTGCTCGGGCTTGGCGGCAAGCTTGAGCTTGCCGACGCGGGAGAAGCTGCAGTCGATCTTCTCTTCCTGCACCAACCGCTCGACCATATCGACGCCGGCGTCAAAAGCCTTGTAGAGCGCATTTGCGGCCGGCTTGCCGTGCTTGGCAGCCATGATTGCATAGTTCTGGGCAAAGCCGTTGTTGCACATGCCGCCATTGCGGCCGGACGCGGCATTGCCGATCGTTTCGGCATCCAACAGGGCAACCCGGGCGCCCTTTTTGGCAAGGGCCAGCGCGGCGGAGGAGCCGGTCAAGCCGCCGCCCACAATCGCCACGTCGTAGTGGCCTTCGAGCGGTTTGGGCGACCCTTCATTGAACGGCTGAGACGTATCCAGCCAGTAAGAGGTAAACTTCATTTTCTTGACCACCAGTGTTGATTTGAGTGGGGCGACATCCGAGCGTAGTCGCGCGCCTACCAGCCGCGCATCCGCTCCCAACGCGCTTCAATCTTGGGGCTGTCCCCGTTGACAACGCTGTAGAAATCATGCTGGGCGGCCATCGCACACGCATGGTTGGGCACAATCCGGACCCGAGTCCCGAGCGGCAGCTCGGGCATGGACTTTCCAGAGCCGGCACGAATGGCGAGGATACCGTGTTCCTGGCTGGCCTGGGCCACGATCACATCTTCAAGCACCCTCCCCTTTTCGTCGCAGACCACGCCGTAACCCTGGTCGATCTGCTGGTTTGCGGTTCCCCGGTCGCGCGAAAGCGCCATCCATCCAGCGTCAACCAGCACCCATCCCTTTTCCGGCTTGGACCCGATCACCGTGGCCAATACGGAAATCGCGATGTCGTCGAGTTCGCACGCCCCAACGCCGTGCTGGACCAGGTCGAAGAACATGTAGACCCCGGCGCGCAGCTCCGTGACCCCCTCAAGGTTGTCGACGAAATGCGCTGTCGGCGTTGAGCCGACGCTGACGATCGGGCAGGCATGGCCATGGGCGCGCAGGACTTCAGCGGCGCGCACCGTGGCTGAACGCTCGTTCTCGCCTGCCTTGACCAGCGCATCGGGCGTGTTCAAGCCATAGGATTCGCCTGCATGGGCGAGAACGCCGACGAGTTTGGCACTGGCCGCGACGACACTGCCGGCCACGTCGAGCAACTTCGGGTCGTCCGGCCTCAAACCACCGCGATGGTCATCGCAGTCCAGTTCGATGAAAACAGATGGGGTCATACCGGTGGCTTCGCGGACGCCGGCCAGGGCATCGGCCTGCCCGACCGAATCGAGCAACAGCTTCACATCAGCGCCGGTGCGGCGACAAAGCTCCATGGCCCGCTTGGCCGAGGCCGGCGAGATGCCGACCGCGTAGGTGATGTCTCGAAAGCCATGGCCCGCGAAATACTCCGCCTCGGCGATGGTCGAGACCGTGATCGGACCGCGTTCGCGATGGAACGCGTATCGGGCGACATCGATGCTCTTGGCCGTCTTCATATGCGGGCGCAGCACCACGCCAAGCTTCCTGGCGCGCTCAGCCAGACCCTTGATGTTGTGCTCGAGCCGGCCACGGTCGAGAAGCAGCGTCGGGGTGACCAAGGCGTCGATCGTCCTAGCCGTCTCGCTCACCGCCAGGCTTGCCGCCATCTTATTCATAGACTCGTTTCCTAAGTGAACGACTGGTTTGCCAACGCATACATATGGGCTGGCCCCTCGGCGACGGGTCGTTGTCCTTTGACCATGGCGGTCGCAGTGCCGGACCGCTGCAGGCCAAGGCTCGCAAGCCAGTCGCCCAATCCATCCTCGGCATAGACGTCGATGCGAACGAATTGATTGTGAAGCTTCGAAAGCTGGGCCAGGATCAGAAGCCGCGCGTCGTGGTCGCTCTCGGCTGCACAAGGGCCGACGACATAGCCGCGGCCAAACCTCCTCGCGACAGCGTAGCCTGCAATCCGTCCCCTGCGCTCAATGACCAATGCGTTGCCCACATCGGCGAGCGCAGCCACCATCGGCAGCCGGGGCATGCCCGTGGCCCGTTCGTCGAAGGCCTGAATTGCCGCGAGGTCAGAGGCTGTCGCTTGACGGATGTCGTCGCGGGTACTCCGCGTCACGGCGACAGCCAGCGAGCCCTGGTGCTGAAGCACCGTGCCCCAGGCAGTGAAGCCGCGTCGCTTGTAGAGCGCCAGCCCCTCTTCGGTTGAGTTGAGCAGCAGGTTGCGACCGTGTGTCGCCTCAAGCAATCCATCAAAGAGCCGGGCGCCGTTGCCACCGCCTTGCGCGGAGCCAGTAACTATGATCATCCCGACCGAGGCATAGGACTGTCCGTAATTCCAGGACATGGCCGTGCCAATCACCTGTCCTGCCCGCTCAAGCATCAGGCCATTGCCGACCATCAGGGCAAATTCCCAATCCTCCTGACGGTAGGGCCAGGCCATCTCCTGCGACAGCTTCAGTGCGCCCGGCAAATGGCGGGTTTCCAATTTCATCAGCTCGATCGGGGCGCTGACGATATTTCTGTCATGCTCAAAGGCCATAAGGTGCAACGCTGTCAGTTGATCCAGAGTCGGATTGAAGTCGGATCTTAGAGTCGCGCCCGGCGGACAGATTTCGCTGCTGTTTTGCCCCTTCAAATCAGCGGTATTATTCGTTTTATGCAGTTCCTCGGCATGCCAAGTCGTGCAAATCGGGCGAGGAATACCTGGCACCTTGAATCGCCGCTTCGTGGTTGCCCGATCGGCGATGCCCAGGAGGAATTTTGGATGATCTACATCAGCGAAGAGGAGTCAGCTGCCCTCGTCACGCATGAACTTGCTTTCGAGGCGGCGCGCGAGGCTCTCGTGGCGGCAGCATCGCGGCAGAGCTGGGTCTTTCCGGCTGTTCTCGGGCGCACACAGGAGGTGACCAATACCTTCTCAATCAAATCCGGTTCGTCGGGCGACCTGACCGGCGTGAAAATTGGCTCCTTCTGGTCGGGCAACCCGGCACGTGGCCTTCCCCGCCACAACTCGACCATCGTGCTGCTCGATCAGCATACAGGTCGGCTCGGCGCCGTAGTCGAGGCCGGGAAGGTCAACGCCTACAGGACGGCCGCCGCCGACGCGGTTGCGGCCGATCTTCTTGCGCGCAAGCAAGCCAAGGTTCTGGCGATCTTCGGGGCCGGCAACCAGGCGAGCTTCGAAGTGATGGCGCTGGCACGCATCCGCCCAATCGAAACCGTGCTGGTCGTGGCCCGGCCTTCGCCGCGGCGCGACGCTTTTGTCGATCAGATCGGCGAAAGGGGACTGAAGGCGCGCGCTGCCTTGCCGGAAGAAGCCGTGCGCACGGCCGACATCGTGGTGACGGCGACACCCGCACGCGAACCGCTGTTCAATGCCGCTTGGGTGGGACCCGGAACCCATATCGTCAGCATCGGGTCGGATGCTCCGGGTAAACGCGAATTGCCGAGCGAATTATTTCCCAAGGCACGTCTGTTTTGTGATCTGCTTTGCCAGTCCGTCCAGATCGGCGAGTTCCAATACGTGCGCGACGAAATCGACGCCGGCGTGCTTGCGGTAACACCAATCGGCGACGTTATTGAAAGGCGTGCGCTCGGACGCCGCTTCGACAATGAGGTCACGGTCTTCGACAGTTCCGGCATCTCCCTGCAGGACCTCTACATGGCCGACGCGCTGATCCGCGCAAAGGCGTCCCACCGCTGATCAGTTTCGCACCAGGCCCCAGTCCCGACGGATTTTTCGGCACTCTCCGGCAACAAGGTGACCCCGCGCGATCCTGCAGTCGTGTCAGCGGCGGGCGCGCCAAAGGGTTGCCCGCATGAACCACGGATCGCCCCCGATGTCGGCGACTAGCGTCTGGCGCGCCAGAAGGCGAGACGGTCCTGCAACCGATAGCCCTGGATAATCGCCGGCATGAACCACGGATTGCCACGATAGAGCGGGACGGCCGAAGGCGGTCGAAAGTCGAACGCAGTGCGCGACTGCTCGCCATGCCCCATCAACTTGTGGGCCGCACGCATGCCAATCCATGGCGCCCAGACCACGCCCGAACCGCAGAAGCCAGTTGCATAGACCACGCCGTCCTTCTCGAAGATGCGGGGCAGCATGTCTCGGTTCATCGCCACATTGCCGAACCAGCAATGCGAAAGGCGCACGTTCTCCAACTCCGGGAAAAGGTTCACCAGGCCCTTGCGAAGGAGAAGTTTCGGCGCCGCCGGATCGCCGACGCGGGAACTGTCACGGCCCCCCAGCAGGATACGTTTTCCGTCGGGCGAGGGACGATAATAGAAACCGAGTTGCCGGTTCTCGGTGATCGTCATCAGCTTCGGCATCAGCCGCGCCATGATATCGGGCGCAAGTTCTTCGGTGACGATGATCCGGCTGCGAACCGGAACCAGGCGGCGGCGCAGGAAGGGAGCGGCGCCGTCGGTATAGCCGTTGGTACAGACCAGAACCTGCCGTGCATCCACCGTCCCTGCCGAAGTCGCGACGCGGAACCCCGAACCGTTCCTCTCGATCGACTTGACCACTGTATGCGAATGGACCGTCAACCCGGATGCGAGCGCCACCCGCAGGAGCTCAGCATGGAATTTTGCGGGGTGCAGCCCGCCAATGTCCATCCGAACAGTCCCGCCGCGGTAGAAGTCGGTGCCGATATAATTTCGCTGCTCGGCATGCGGAACCGCGTAGGACTCGATCCGCAGTTTCTTCGCCAGCGTCTCGGCGCCGCGCGCCATCTTCTCATACTGTTCATATCCGAAAGCGCCTTTGAACTGGCCAACCAGTCGGAAGTCGCAGTCGAGCCCTTCGGTCTTGATGAAGTCGTAGAGGAACTCGCGTGCGACCTTGCCCTCGGCCTCGATCGCCATGGCCTTCTCTTCCCCGAAGCGCCGGGTGATCGTGGCATAGTCCGGCCGGATGGTCCCGCTCGTAATCCCGCCGTTGCGGGTGGAAGCACCCTCGCCCGGATTCATCGCATCAAAGGCTGCGACCGAGCGCCCTTCGCGCGCCAGCGCAAGCCCGGCCGAAAGCCCGGCATAACCGGCGCCGACAATTGCCACGTCAAGGTTCTTTGCGACCGGCTGTCGCGGCCGCGGCATGACGGGCGCTGCTTCCCACCAGTAGGGTGTGTTCTTGTCGGCGATATGAGGCTCTTGCACGTGGCTGACTTCTCGCTGCATTGCAGGGGTAATCTACGGTCGGTGAAACTTTCAGATGTGGTCGTCTCGGACGTCGAGCGCATCACGCAGCCCGTCACCGATGAAATTGAAACTGGTTACCGCGATGGTGATTGCAGCTCCGGGAATGATTGCCAGCCAAGGTGCGCTGCCCAGATATTGCTGGGCGCCATTGAGCATGTTGCCCCAGCTGGGCAGTGGCGGCTGGATCCCGTAGCCGAGGAAACTGATGTAGGCTTCCATGAGAATGGCGCGCGCGACCGTCAAGGTGGAAGCGACGATAATCGGCCCCATGGCGTTGGGCAGTATCTCGCGGAACATGATGTGGGTGCCGCTCAATCCCAGCATTCGCCCGGCTAGGACGAACTCGCGTTCGCGTAACGAGCGGACTTCCGCTTCGACTATGCGGGCAACCTCCATCCAACTGGTGAGGGCGATAATGACGGTGATCATCACAGGACTGGGCTTCAGTGCGGCAGCCAGCGCCAGCAGCAGAAAGATCGATGGGAATGACAGGAATCCATCGACCGTGCGCATCAGCGTGGCCCCGACCCAGCCGCCGCGATAGCCGGCAATTACGCCGACCAGGGTGCCGATGAGTGTCGACAAAACCATGGCAAAGAAACCCACCAGCAGCGAGATTCGTCCCGCCATCAAAAGCCTTGCCGCCACGTCGCGGCCAAGCGGATCGGTACCTAGAAAGTGGTAGCCCGTCAGCGGAGGGGCAAAGCGGGCCCGCAGATCGATATACAGTGAGTCATAAGGCAGGAGATGGGGGCCGAGGACGCAAGCGAGGCTCAGGAAGATGATCATCGCCAGCCCGAGCAGCGCCAAGCGATGACGCATGAAACGACGTGCCGCGCGGTTGTTTCTCCATCGGCTTGGAGCTGCATTTGCGGTGAAAGCGGTCATATCGGCTGTCTCCTGTCGGGGAAGTTGCGCGCTCAAGCCAGACGAATGCGCGGATCGACAATAGCGACGACAATGTCGGCGATCAGGTTTCCAAGCAGAACGAGGATGGCGGAGAACATCAGCAGCCCCATCACAACCGGATAGTCGCTGTAACCAAGGCTATCGAGGAACAACCGTCCCATTCCTGGCCAGGTAAAGACGGTTTCGGTCACGAGCGCGCCAGTGAGGACACTGGGAAGCTGCATCCCGGCCAAGGTAATCATCGGCAAAAGTGCGTTGCCGACGACATGCTTCATCAGAATCCGGCGTTCACTCAACCCCTTGGCCCGAGCGGTCTTGACGAAGTCCTGGCTAATGGCATCGAGAGTGGCCGTCCGCATGTAGCGGCTCCAGATCGCGACATGGACCAGCGACAGCACGATACTTGGCAGGATCAGATGGTGGAGGTAGCCCAGGATCGAGGCGTCGCCGATCTCGGACATATTACCCGCAGGCAGCCAACCCAACTTCAGGGAAAAGACGTAGATGCCGACGAGTCCGAACCAGAAGGTGGGGACCGACAACGCAACCATGGCCCCGACAGTTGCAAGATAATCGAACAGCGAGTAGCGGCGCGTGGCGCCTCGGATTCCAATCCAGGCGCCAATGGAGATCGCAATTGCGGTTGAGGACCCCATCAGCAGCAGCGTGGCAAAGAGATGGCTGCCGATCACCTCCAATACCGGCGCTCCGTCGCGGAAAGAGTGACCCCAGTCGCCCCGCACCAGCCGCCATGCCCAGTCCAGATATTGGATCCATATGGGTCGATCGAGGCCCAGCAGCCCCTTGAGACGCTCGATATCCTGCTGGGTCATTCCGGGATCGAGCCCGAATTGCGCCAGCGGGCCGCCGGGAAGGAGGTTCAGAATGCCGAAGCCGATGATCGAAACGATCACAAGCAGCACCAGGCTCTGCGAGAGGCGATTGAGCAGGAAGCCGCGCATTCGAGTCCCTCCATTGTGGGTTGATGATTTTAGTCTGTTGCCGCCGCCGCGGCGGAATCGGCGGGGCGGCGGCAACTGCGTGGATTAGGCCTTCCACTGCCAGGCTGCGGCATCCCACGACGCGGTGCGGGTGTTGGCGTTGGGCTCGAAGCCGTCCAACCCCTTCTTGCGCCCGAGGACGATTGTGTACGCGAACAGCGGCAGGAAGGGCAGATCATGGCGCACCACTTCCTGCACGCGATTATAGATCCCGCGTCGTTCTTCCGGATCGAAGCTGCGAGCGCCCTTTTCGAGCAGGGCATCGACCTCAGGGTTGGAATATTGCCCGGTGTTCGAACCGTGTCCGCCTTGAGCGGCGATTGCCTTCGTATGGAGCCGGTTTGTGGCGTCGGGGTCCGCGGCAATCAGATAGGTGACGCCCACCATGGCGGTGTCGAATTGCGACTTCAGCCAGAACTCGCCCCACATAACTGCAGCCGGCAAATTCGAGATCGTCATCTCGACGCCGATCTCGGCAAACGTCTGCTGCAGGAACTGCTGCGTCTGCTCGCGGAGGTTGTTGCCGGAAGTTGTCGAGTTGGAGAAGGACAGTCGCACCCCATCCTTGGCGCGGATTCCATCCGGCCCCGGCGCCCAGCCGGCCTCATCAAGGATTTGGCGCGCCCGGTCCAGATTGAACTCCTGAACCGGCAGGTTCGGGTCGTAGTAGTAGGACTCCTTCGGCATGAAGGTCTCGGTGAGAGTGCCCACGCCGTAATAGATCGTGTCGACGATCGCTTTCCTATCCAAGGCGGCGTAGAGCGCCTGGCGCACTGCCAACTCCTTGAACTGCGGGCGGCCCAAATTGAGGTAGATCGACTCCAGGGATGACCCGGTCTCAAGTGTCACCACGCGGTCTGCTAGTTCGCGGGCTTCAGTATAATGGTCGGCGGTGATGTACGACTGATCGACCAGGTCCACGTCGCCGCTCTTGAATTGCGTGTAGAGCACCGTCATGTCGGGGATGTATTTGAAGATGAGCTGCTCGACATAGGGGCCTTCGCCCGCGTACTCAGGATTGGCGACGAGCTCGATGTGATCACCTGCGACGCGCTGGCTCCATTTGAATGCGCCGGTGCCGACCGGCGCCTGGTTGAAGGCGGCTGTATTCGGATCGGCCTCTTTCTCCAGAATGTGCTTGGGCACGATGAACGTTTCGGCCAAGAACGAAAGATAGGGCGCAAAAGCCTCCTTCATCCGCCATGTGATCTCGGTGGGCGAAACCACTGTGATGTCCTGCACGAGCGAATGGCCGCTCGTGCGCCAAGCGCGAAACTTCGGGTTCGTGATGAGTTCAAGGGTGAATTTCACGTCCTCGGCCGTGAAGGGCTCACCATCGTGCCAGCGGGCATTGTCACGCAACCGGATGCGCCAGTTGAGACCGTCCTCCGAAATGCCGCCGTTCTTTTGGCTTGGCACCTCGGCTGCGAGGTTTGGATGTAGACCACCTTGGGGATCCATGCGGACCAGCGCGTCGAAAACCGAGAAATGGACCGCGTCATCGACTTCGATATGCGCCATCAGCGGATTGAACACGGTCGGCTCTTGGGAGAGGCCGACGATGACGCGACCGGCCGGGCCTGCAGGAGGGGTCTTGGCGAAGGCGGGCTTGCCCAACAGATTGGGCGCGATGAGGCCTGCAGCCCCACCTATCGCCATCAGTCGCAGCGCTTCGCGCCTCGAGTAGTTGGACGTAGTCGATGAATTTTTGGTCATGGTAGTTCCTCTCTTGTTATTTCTTATGCGTTTGCTGCTACTGGACGGGCATTGCCCGGCCGCTCTCCTGGAATTGCCGCTACCAGTTGGCGCGTGTAGGCTGCTTGCGGGTTCAGGAATATTTGCGAGGGCGGTCCGCGCTCGACGATCCGGCCCTTCTGCATCACCGCGATTTCGTCGCAGATCTGGCTGGCGACGCGCAGGTCGTGCGTGATGAAGACCATCGACACGCCCGTCTCGCGCTGGATCTGGTCCAGAAGCTGCAGGATCTGCGCCTGGATCGACACGTCGAGTGCGGAGACCGCCTCGTCGGCAATCAACAGCTTCGGCTTGAACATCAGCGCACGAGCGATGCCGATGCGCTGGCGTTGCCCACCCGAGAACTCGTGCGGGTAGCGGCCAAAAGCGCCGGCATCGAGACCGACATGGGCCAGAAGCGCACGCGCTTCATCGCGCGCTTGGACATAAGGCATCCCGTGCGCCATCGGGCCCACCGTCATGATGTGACCGACCGTCGAGCGTGGGTTCAGAGAAGCGAAGGGATCCTGGAAGATCATCTGGATCCGCGGTCGAAGCGGGCGGAACTTCGCTTCGGAAAGCTTGGCTATGTCACAGCCCTCGAACAAGATCCCGCCGCCGTCATTGTCCAGCAGCTTGATCAGCAGCCGGCCCAGCGACGATTTCCCCGAACCGCTCTCGCCTACGACCCCAAGCGTGCGGCCGGGCGCCAGTTCGAACGAAACCTCGTTGACCGCTGTCACAACTCGTTGCGCGCCGAACAGCGCGCTGCCGCCGCGATAGGTCTTCACCAGACCCTCAACCTTCAGGATCGGCTCCTTGCTGGCAGCTTCCGGACGAGGGCGATCTTCGCCGGTCAAATGCGGTACGGCTGCAATCAGGCGCTGGGTATAAGGGTGCTTGGGCGACTTCAGCACCTGTTCGGCGCTGCCCTGTTCGACGACATTGCCCTTTTCCATCACCACGACGCTGTCGGCGATCTCGGCCACCACGCCGAAATCGTGGGTGATGAACATAACGCTCATGCCCTTGCGCTGCTGAATGTCACGGATCAGTTGCAGGATCTGAGCCTGGGTGGTGACGTCGAGCGCGGTGGTTGGCTCATCCGCAATCAGCACCGTCGGCTCGAGCGCCAGGGCCATGGCGATCATGACGCGCTGCCGCTGCCCGCCCGAAAGCCGGAAAGGGTACTGGTGATACATGAGTTCGGGATCTGGCAGGCCTACTTCAGTGAGCAGCTCGATAGCGCGGTTTCGACAGGTTTGTGGCGTGCCGAAGCCATGCGCGGCCATGACCTCGTCAATCTGCGCGCCCACCGTCATCAGGGGATTGAGCGCCGAGAGCGGGTCCTGAAAGATCATCGACACGACCCGTCCACGCAGGTTGCGCAGCTTGTCGGGCGACATGCCGATGATGTTCAACCCCTCCAGCTGGATTATTCCCGATGAGAGGCGGATCACCTTGGGCAGTAGCCCCATGATCGCGTTCGCCGTGACCGACTTACCCGATCCGGACTCGCCTATGATGCAGAGTATCTGGCCGCGTTTCAGATCGAAGGAAATGTCCTTGACAGCATGGGTCCGTTCCATGCCTTGCGGCAAATTCACCGTGAGGTCGCGCACCGAAAGCGCCACATCGTGGGGGGCTACAGCCTGGATGCTTGCGACCATCGAGATCACCTCCCCTTTCAACCGAGCGCGTCCACCCTGTTGCGGACCGCTTCATCGCCCTTTGAGCAGAAGCGCCTCACCGTAGCGGCCGCAGTCTGGCCTTCTCGGCGCTTCGCGCGCTGAGTCTGCGAGAGACGGGTTCTGCTCATCCTGGCGGTTCCCTTATGAAATCCGGTCCGTGTACCGGACTCTGTTCCCTTTTTTCTTGGAGAACTCTCCGAAGGGGCAAGCCCTGCCTGTCGGATGTCCTCTGGAGCCTGCCTACCATAAGGAAGGGTTGCTCCGTTCTTCCAGCCAGTTTGACTGTTCTGTTTCCGCAGAGTCTTCGAAACTTGGCCCTCGCGCGGCAGGAACTTCTGAAAAGAACATCCAGTTCGGCATTTCACTCTGTTCCCGTTTCGGCGCGGAAACCGGGATCAGGCAACCATATCCTTCATCCGGCAATACGCGCCCAAGAGGGATAGGACCAAGGCTTTCCGGTGTACATCGGCACATGTGCAGGTCATGCCGCCGAGCGGATTGGTGACCGTGCGGCCCATCACAATGTCGGCCAAGGCGCTGCCGATCAAGGTCGACAACTGCGCCGTGTGCCCCCCATACCGCAGATGACGCGACTGCATGAAGTGTACTCCTGCTTGGCTCGCAGCGAGCTTTTCGCACAATAATTGCCTGTCCTGGAGGCTGCTAAACGCAGGAAATTCCGTCCAGGCACAAACTCCGCAGCCTGCATTTGCGGGCGGCAGGTTAGGATGCTTCAAATTACCGGAGTCCCATCCATGCCCGCGCCGCTCATGCACATCGACTGCAGCCCTTCCCTCCCTCGCGAGGCGGAAGTCGTCGTCATCGGCGGCGGCGTGGTGGGCGTGTTCAGCGCATATTATCTGGCGCGCCGCGGCCTCAAGGTCGCCCTGGTCGAGAAGGGGCGTATCGCCGCCGAGCAGTCCAGCCGCAACTGGGGCTGGTGCCGCCAGCAGAACCGCGATGCGCGCGAGTTGCCAATGGCAACCAAGAGCCTCGATCTCTGGGAGAAGGTGGCACAGGAGACTGGTGAGGATACTGGATTTCGCCGCTGCGGGCTCCTCTATCTCTCACAAGACGAAAATGAGCTGGCAGGCTGGGCGAAGTGGCGCGATTTTGCGAGAACGGTCGGGATCACCACGCACATGCTGAGCGCGGAAGAAGCCACCGAACGGGGCAAAGCGACGGGCCGCAAATGGAAAGGTGGCGTGTTCTCGCCAACTGACGGAACGGCGGATCCTTCCAAGGCAGTGCCGGTTGCGGCGCGCGGCATCATGGCGGCGGGCGGCACCGTACATCAGCATTGCGCGGCGCGCGGGCTGGAATTGAGCGCCGGCCGGGTGAGCGCTGTGGTGACCGAAGCGGGCACCATCCATACAAAGACTGTTGTCATGGCCGGGGGCGCGTGGGCTTCTTCCTTCTGCAACCAGCTCGGTGTTCGTTTCCCGCAAGCTGCCGTGCGTTCGTCCATTCTGGCCGTGGCACCCGGCGCAAACAGCCTGCCGGATGCCCTGCATACCACGCGCGTCTCTCTGACGCGGCGCAGCAACGGTGAATACGCGCTGGCGATCAGCGGGCGGGCGCGTGTCGATCCAACGCCGCAGCAGTTCAGGTTCAGCCGCGAGTTTGTACCTATGTTCGCCCGCCGCTGGCGCAATATCGCCCCGGGCGCCTTAGAGGGCTGGCGTCAAGGCCATGAAAGCCTGCGCAAATGGGCCCTGGACGAGATCACGCCAATGGAACGGAACCGCATTCTCGACCCGAAGCCCGACATGGGACAGATTCGGCTGACATATCGAAGAGCCTGCGAATTGATCCCCGAACTCCAACGCGTCGCGATCTCCGATGTGTGGGCGGGTTATATCGACAGTACACCCGATGGCATTCCCGCAGTCGGCGAAGTGGAGGGGATTCCGGGCTTCATCCTGGCGGCGGGATTCAGCGGTCACGGCTTCGGGATCGGCCCCGGCGCGGGGCATATGATCGCCGACATCATTACAGGCAGCGAGCCTATCGTCGATCCGCGTCCTTATAGGCCCGAGCGCCTGAAGACTGCTGCGTGGGGCAAGGTCGCTGAATTCTGAGAAGACCGTCTTGCCAACATACAATCGATCGCACACGAGATTGAGGTCACCAGGCGGCCAGCACCAAAAAACAGGGAAGTGACGATGCGCGAATATGAGATTGCCGCCATTCCGGCCGACGGGATCGGCCCAGAGGTGATTGCCGCAGGTCTCCAGGCGCTTGAGGCGCTGCAGCAGCGCTGCGGCGACTTCAAGCTGCGCCTCCAGCACTTCGACTGGGGCTCAGACTATTACAAGGTCCATGGTCGGATGATGCCCGAAGATGGGGTGGCGCAACTGAAGCGCTTCGACGCCATCTTCTTTGGCGCGGTGGGCGCCCCCGATCTGCCTGACGACATCACGCTCTGGGGCCTCCGGCTGCCGATCTGCCAAGGCTTTGATCAGTACGCCAACGTGCGGCCGACCAGGATATTGCCCGGGATTGTTTCGCCGCTGGCGGGCGTTGGCCCTGGCGATCTGGATTGGGTGATCGTACGGGAGAATTCCGAGGGCGAGTATTCGGGCCACGGCGGCCGCGCCCATCGCGGACTCCCCGAGGAAGTCGGAACCGAGGTCGCGATCTTCACGCGCGTCGGCGTCACCCGCATTATGCGATATGCATTCCGGCTGGCGCAGTCACGGCCGCGAAAGCTCCTGACAGTTGTTACGAAATCCAACGCGCAGCGCCACGGCATGGTAATGTGGGACGAAATCGCAGCCGAGGTGGCGCAGGAATTCCCGGACGTCGCGTGGGACAAGATGCTAGTCGATGCTATGACAGTGCGTATGACGTTGAAACCTCGGAGCCTCGATACGATCGTCGCCACCAATCTTCACGCCGACATATTGTCGGACCTTGCAGGCGCGCTCGCGGGCAGTCTCGGCGTTGCACCGACCGCCAACATTGATCCCGAGCGGCGCTATCCCTCGATGTTCGAGCCAATTCACGGCTCGGCATTCGACATCGCCGGCAAAGGTATTGCCAACCCGGTCGCCACCTTCTGGACCGCTGCCCAGATGCTCGAACATCTGGGCGAGAGCGCAGCGGCGGTGCGGTTGATGAGCGCTGTGGAAGCGGTGACGAGTGAAGGCGTGCTGACGCCGGACGTAGGAGGGACAGCGACCACGCAGGAGGTGACGGACGCCGTCTGTCGGGCGATCCGCGGTTCGAACCTGTGACAGGTTTCCAATGAAGCTCGACAGGATCGACATCAAGATCTTATCCCAACTGCAAAAGAACGGGCGGGTCACGAATGTCGAGCTTGCCGACCTGGTCAACCTTTCGCCGAGCCCTTGCCTGATGCGGGTGAAGAAGCTTCAGGCGGAAGGCTTCATCACCGGCTATTCCGCCCAGATCGATGTGTCCAAGCTCGGACAGACTCTAACGATCTTCACCGAAGTCACGCTCAAGCACCATCAACAGAACGACTTCGCGAGATTTCTCACCGCTATTCAGAAAGTCGATTCTGTCATCGAATGCCATCTGGTTTCAGGCGGCTACGACTATCTTGTGAAGTTTGTCACAGCGGGCATCAGCGAGTACCAGACAATCATGGAGCGGATGATCGAATTGGATATCGGAATCGACAAATATTTCAGCTTCGTCGTGCTGAAGTCACCGATCGTGAAAACCCATTTGCCTCTCGACATCATTTTCGACAAATGAAGCTGCTCCGCAGTCTTGGACCTGGAGAGCCGCGCGCCAGCATTCCCTCTTGCTGTTTTCGCTGCGCTTGTGCAACGGCATGCGATTCCACATACCGGCAAATGCTTGGCACTTGGCAGACGGCGGCATCACCTGAGGATTTGTTTCGGGGCCGCTAAAGCGCGTCGCGTTCGACCGGCCTCATGCGACGCGCTTTAGGTTCTTGTTTTGATGCATGTCGTTATCGCAAAACCGCTGCACACTTTTGCGCGACATGCATTAGGCGTCTACCGCATTGACCGAGGTCGCTTCGGCGATGCCAATGATCATCCCTGCATCGCTGACCGCACGTCCTTGTCTTCGAGCGTTTGATCCAGCGTCATTCGGGTACGTTCGAGGATTCCATCAATATCGTCCTCGGTGCAGCAGAGCGGCGGCGCAAAGCCGAGGATGCCGCTGTTGAAGGCGCGGATGACAAGGCCGTTCGCCCACGCGCGCTCGAAGATGCGGCGCCCCGGATCGGCCGCCGCCGGCAGCGGCGTTTTGCGCTCCTTGTCGGTGACCAACTCGATTGCTGCCAGCATACCGCGACCGCGGATGTCGCCAACCAGCGGGTGGTCGGCGAGCGAGCGAAGGCCTTGCATCAGGCGCTTCCCGGCCTTGCGCCCATTCTCGAGCAAGCCATCTTCATAGAGACGCAGGCATTCGAGCCCAACTGCCGCGCTCACGGGATGGGCCGAATAAGTATAGCCATGGCCGACCGCCGCTTTGCCGGCTCCGTCCGCGATCGTATTGTACACGTGGTCCGACATGAAGACGGCGCCCATCGGCACGTAGCCCGAGGTCAGTCCCTTCGCTGTGGTTATGAAATCCGGCACGACGTCGTCTTCCTCACACGCGAAGAGCGGGCCGGTACGGCCAAAGGCAGTGATAACTTCGTCCGCAACGAACAGAATGTCGTGTTCCTTGCACACGGCGTGCAGAGCCTTCAGCCAACCTGCCGGCGGAACGAGGACACCGCCCGAACCCTGGACGGGTTCGGCGTAGAAAGCTGCAACGCGGCCCGCGCCGAGTTCCGCGATTTTGGCCCGCAGGGCCGCGACCGATGCATCGATGATCGACTGCGGGTCAGAACCGACCGGATTGCGATAGGCGTAGTGCGAGGGAATCTTGTGCTGCCAGTCGTATGGCACACCGAAACCAGCATGGAAAGCCGCGATCGCTGTCAGACCTGACCCTGCCGTCGAGGATCCATGGTAGCCATACTCAACCGAGATGAACTGGTCTTTTTGCGGCGTACCCTTGGCATGGTAGTAATAGCGAATAAAGCGGATCGTACTGTCGACTGCATCGGAGCCGCCAAGCGTGAAATAGACATGGTTCAAATCGCCGGGCGCCAGTTCGGCAAGCCTGGCGGCAAGGCGAATGGCAGGCTCGGATCCCAGCCCGAAATATCCCGTCGCATAGGGAAGCTCTCTTAGCTGCTTTGCGGCTGCTTCAACGACGCTTTCCTGGCCGTATCCGATGTTGACACACCATAGACCGGCGAATCCGTCCAGCAGGGTTTTCCCGCTTGCATCGGTCACGGTTGCGCCTTTGGCGGATTTGAGCACCCGCACGCCCGTGTCCTCGTGGCCCCGATAGCATGAAAACGGGTGAACCAGATGTGCGCGATCGAGTTCGATCAGTGAGTTTGCCAGCATTTCTTCCTCCGATTCAGCGCAGTGCCTGACTTACGAGAGCATTAAATCCGGTGTGGTGTGGTTTCGTCCTTCAGCTCGTTTTCCAGCGTGATCTGCTGCGCGGTCATGGTTCATTCCGGGCCTGAATTCTCTAGGCCCAAGATAGGCTGCTGCGGACAGCAGTTCTTCCCGACCAGAACCTGAGCGATAGGCGTTTTGACTTTGCTTTGCCGCCGGCGCCGCATTTTATGCCGACGCACGGCTGAAGGATCGCGCTCCCGCCGAAGCCCGAAACGAACTCAGGCGCAACTCTCTGCCAAAGCTCTCACCCAATACAAAACAATCTGCTTCAGGGCGCATCGAATGCGGCGACTAGCCTTCTCCGGTCCTCATTATGATCCTTGCTGTAAAAGGCACGCAGTGCCGACAGGATCGGAAGGATCGACGCCCATGACCCAGTTCAGACCGAAATACATCACCTTCGACTGCTATGGCACGCTGACCAACTTCGACATGGCCGGCGCGGCGAGACGCATATACGGCGCGCAGCTCTCCCCAGCTGGGATGGCGCAGTTCATCAAGGATTTCTCGGCCTGTCGCCTCGATGAGGTCCTTGGCGCCTGGAAGCCCTATGTCGAGGTCGTGCACAGTGCCGTGGAACGGACCTGCAAGCGCAACGGCGTCGCATTCCGGCCCGAGGATGCCCAGCGCATCTATGCGGAAGTGCCGACATGGGGTCCGCACCCGGATGTCCCGGTGGGCCTGGCCAAGGTGGCCAAGGAGATTCCGCTGGTGATCCTGTCGAACTCCATGAAGAGCCTGATCATGTCGAACGTGGAGAAACTCGGCGCGCCCTTTCACATGGTCATCACGGCCGAAGAGACGGGCGCCTACAAGCCGCAGATGAAGGGCTTCGAATATATGTTCGACAAACTAGGCTGCGGCCCGGAGGACATTACGCACGTGTCGTCCTCATTTCGCTACGATCTCATGACCGCCTATGATCTCGGTATCAAGAGCAAGGTCTGGGTGAACCGCGGCCACGAGCCTGCGAACCCCTTCTACGAATATACCGAAATCAAGGATATCGGCGGTCTGGCCGGCGCCGTCGGACTGGAGCCCGTTCGGGAATTCGCCTGAACGTCTGTTTGCTGGCGCAGTCACACCAGACTGAGGCGCTCCCAAAACGTTAATGCTCACTGGTCGCAATAGAGAAAGGGGCGGTTTTCACCGCCCCTTTCTTGTGGTTCCAACGCTTTAGGGCTGCAAGTGTTTCCACCTGCGTGCAAGATAACTAGTTAAGCCCGCCAACATGAAGCGCCTTGACCTCGAGATATTCCTCGATGCCGAGCTGCGATCCTTCGCGCCCCACTCCCGACTGCTTGACACCGCCGAAAGGCGCAACCTCGGTCGAGATCATGCCTGTGTTGAGCCCGACCATACCGAACTCCAGCGCCTCGGCAACACGCCATGAGCGCTTGAGGTTGTCGGTGTAGAAGTAGGCGGCAAGGCCGAACGGCGTACCGTTCGCAATGGCGATGGCCTCTTCCTCCGTCTCGAAGCGAAAAAGCGGCGCCACCGGACCGAACGTCTCTTCCGATGCCAGGAGCATCCCCGTAGTAGCTTCTCCCAGCACGACGGGCCGTGCATATTGCTTACCCTCCGGCATCGTCTCGCTTTGGGCGATGATCTGCGCACCTTTCGCCCGTGCATCCGCGATGTGACGCTCGATCTTGTCGATCGCGGCCGCGTTGATCATCGGGCCGATCTCAGTGCCCTCGTCGGTCCCTGCGCCAACCTTCATCCGCGTGACGCGCTGGCTCAGCTTTTCGGCGAAAGCATCGTAAACGCCTTCCTGCACGAGAATCCGGTTCGCGCAGACGCAGGTTTGACCGCCATTGCGGAACTTGGATGCGATCACCCCTTCAACTGCCTTATCCAGATCGGCGTCGTCAAAGACGATAAAGGGTGCGTTGCCGCCAAGCTCCAGGCTCAGCCGCTTGATGCTATCGGCCGCGCCACGCATGAGTAGCGCACCGACGCGGGTCGAACCGGTGAACGAGATCTTGCGCACCGTCTCGTTGGCCATCAGTTCGTTGCCGATTTCGATGGGCATGCCGGTTACAATATTGATCACGCCGGCAGGGATACCTGCCCGTTCCGCCAGAACGCCGAGCGCCAGCGCCGAGAATGGCGTAAATTCCGACGGCTTGATGACAACCGTACAACCTGCGGCCAGCGCCGGTGCCACTTTGCGTGCGATCATCGCGTTGGGAAAATTCCACGGCGTGATGATGGCGCAGACGCCGACAGGTTCTTTCAGCACCAGAATGCGGCGATCGGCCGTGGGTGACGGAATGGTCGAGCCACCGATCCGGCGCGCCTCCTCCGCAAACCATTTCACAAAAGATGCGCCGTAGCGGATTTCATCCACCGCCTCGGCAAGCGGCTTGCCCTGTTCCAGCGTAAGCAGGAGCGCGAGATCCTGTTCGTGCTGACGAATGAGGTCGTGCCAGCGCTCCAGAAGTCCTGCACGCTCGGCATGGGTCTTCTTCTTCCAGCTTTTGAAGGCCTCAGCCGCGGCGCCGATTGCGGCTCTCGTCTCGTTCTCCCCCATTGCGGGAACGGTGCCGAGAACACTTTGGCTGGCAGGGTCAATGACATCGACCACGCCCTTCGTTTCGCCATCCCGCCAGACACCGCCAATCAGCGCCTGCTGGCGGAAAAGGTCGGAATCGTTGAACATGCCAATCTTCGTCATCGCATTCATGGTCTTTCCTCTGCTTTTTCAGATCAATCCTGCCAGCACGGCCTGCGTGATTGTTTCAGTCCTGTCCTTGCCTGCGATCGTGCCAATCCCTCGCGCGGTTGCGGACTCGATTGCCGACATCACTTCGGCCGCAGTCTGCCCCTCACCCAGATGCTCGAGCATCATCGCACCGGACCAGATCGCGGCGATCGGATTGGCGACACCGAGATGCGCGATGTCGGGCGCCGAACCATGGACCGGCTCGAACATGGAAGGCGCGCTGCGATCGGGATTGATATTGGCGGAGGCGGCGTAACCCAGCCCGCCCTGAATGGCCGCTCCAATATCCGTGAGGATGTCGCCGAAAAGGTTCGATGCGACGATTACGTCGAGGCTTTCCGGCGCCAGGACCATACGGGCGGCAATGGCGTCGATGTGGTAGTGCGAGACCTCCACATCGGCATAGTCTTTCGCCACCTCGCGCGTGACCTCATCCCAGAAAACCATGGAGTGTTTTTGCGCGTTGGATTTGGTGACAGATGCGAGCTTCCTGCGACGCGCCCGCGCCTGTTCGAAACCGAAACGGATGATCCGTTCGACACCCGTACGCGTGAAAATCGCGGTCTCTACCGCGACCTCATCGGCCGTGCCGGAATGAACGCGCCCACCGGCGCCGGAATATTCGCCTTCCGTATTCTCGCGGATGCACAGGATATCGAAACCATCGGAGCGGAGGGGCCCCTGAACGCCCGGCAACAGCCGGTGCGGTCGTATGTTGGCGTACTGCGAGAACCCTTTCCGGATCGGCAGGAGCAGTCCGTGAAGCGATACTGAGTCGGGCACTTCCGCGGACCAGCCCACAGCGCCGAGATAGATCGCATCGAATTTTCGAAGTGTCTCGATGCCGTCTGACGGCATCATTGCACCGGTCTCCAGGTAGTAGGCGCACGACCACGGGAATCTTGTGTCATCAAGGGCGAAACCGCCCTGCTTAGCCGCCGCCTGCAGCACCTGCCATGCCGCCTGCGTCACGTCCTTGCCGATGCCGTCGCCGGGGATCAGCGCTATCTTGTAGGTCTTCATTGATGGAGGTCCTCATTCGCACTGGCGTCACCGGAACAGTAGTCGACCGCCCGCCGCATTTTCCGTCGAGGTTGAGCTCTCCGACGGCGTCGAATCGCGTCAGGCGGAACCTGGAAAGCCGATTGTTCTGGAACCGCCGCGCGCTATTCGGCCGGACCTTGAGCACTGAACTCAGTCATAAACGCAGACGTAGATTTTGCGCACGGTCTCGATAGTGCGCCAGACGCCGACGAAACCAGGCTTCATCACGAAACTGTCGCCGGCGCGGTAGGTCTTGGTCTCACCGCCCTTCTCCTCGATTTCGACGAGACCCGAAACGATGTGGCAGAACTCGTAGATCGTGCCCTTGATCGAATGCGTCTCGCCGGGCGTCGCCTCCCAGACACCGGTGAGCACCTTTTCTCCCTTCGAGGCATCCTGCGCCCAGGTCTTGAAGGATGGATTGCCGGAAATGAGCCGCTCCGGAGCCGGTAGTGCCTCCTTCGGCGCGAAGTCTGGAACTGTGTCGATCGTGATCAGAAGTGACATGTGATGTTTCCTGGTTAGTAGCCGAGTGTCCGATCGACGAGGCCGATCAGTTCTTCTCCGGCGCGGTGGCGCCGGATGTTGTCAACGACGGATTGTGCCGCCGTATGCGGTTGCGTCACCGAGGCGATGTGCGGCGTTATCATCACCTTCGGATGCGACCACAGCGGATGGTCTTCCGGGAGCGGTTCTGGATCGGTGACATCAAGCATCGCCGCAAATACGTGACCGGTGTCGAGCGCGTTGATCAGCGCGGCCTGGTCCAGTTGCGGACCCCTGCCGACATGCAGCAGCTGCGCCCCGACGGGCAGTAAGTCGAAGAACTCTGCATCGAGCATGCCGTGCGTTTGTTCCGTGAGCGGAAGCAGGCAGACGAGAATATCCGTTTGCTTCAAAAAGCCCGCGAGTTGGTCCGTGCCGTGAAAACAGGCGACGTCCTCTATCCGCTTTTCGCTGCGGCCCCACCCGGCAAGCGGAAACTGGAAGGGCTTCAAGCGCTCGATAGCCGCCTGGGCCAGCATGCCAAGGCCGAGGAAGCCAACCCGGCGTTCGGCCGCCTGTCGAGCGGCAATCGGTTGCCAGAGGCATCTTTTCTGCTGCTCAAGATAGGCGGGCATCTCGCGGTGGAGAGTCAACACGCCGAGCGCGACGTATTCCTGCATCATGCGTATGATGCCGTCCTCGACCATGCGCACAAGCTTCACATGGCTTGGCACCACGTCCTGCTTGAACTGGTCGACGCCCGCGCCGATGCAAAACAGCACTTCCAGATTGCGGTAGCGCGAGATCTCGTCCGGCACCGTCCAGGTGATGAGATAGCGCACCTTCTCCGGCTCCATCTCGTCCCCGGAATGGACGAATTCCAGATCTGGGAGCTGGCGCGCAAAGATCTCGCGGAAGACCGCAGCACGCGCCGCATCGGAATTGAAAAGAAACGCCATGGTGACCGCCCTTCCTTCAGGCCGCAAGACGCGCGCCGAGCCCCTCGATCATCTTCCGGCAAGCGGCGAGTTCACCAATCTCGATATATTCGTCGGGACGATGGGCACGGTCGATGTCGCCGGGTCCGCAAACGACCGCATCGATGCCGGCCTGCTGATAAAGTCCGGCCTCCGTGCCGTAACTCACAGCTGTCAGCGGCTCCTGCCCCGTCAGCTCCGTCAGAACGGCCGCTAGCTCGCTCCCGTTGCCGGGCGCAAGGGCGGGATAGGTGCTCAACTCATGCCACGCCACATCGAAGCCGCTGTCTCGCAGAGCGAAAAGCCGGGCCTTGACCGGCTCAAGCAGGGAGGCTGGAGAAACGCCGGGCACGGCGCGCGCCTCGATATCGGCTGTGCAGTGGCCAGCGATGATGTTGACCGCCTGTCCACCGGCGATGACGCCCACCTGCAAGGAAGAATACGGGGGCTCGAAATTTTGATCGAGCGGCCCGTCGGCGAGGGATTGGCCGTAGGCCACGGCGTGCGCGATGACGCCGGCCATGGCGTGCACGGCGTTGAGTCCGAGATCGGGGCGTGAGGAATGGCCGGATCGCCCGATCACCTCGAGCCGCGCGGCAGCCTTCCCCTTGTGCGCGCGCACGGGCTGCATCCGGCTCGGCTCGCCGACAATCGCGCAAAGCGGCCTCTCGCATAAGCTCGGCAACGCGGCTAGGAGATGCGGCACACCACGGCACCCAGCCTCTTCGTCATATGAGAATGCGAGATGAACTGGCTGCCGCAGGTTCATCGCCGCAAGTCCTGGGAGCGCCGCCAATGCGCAGGCGAGGAAGCCCTTCATGTCGGAGGTGCCGCGGCCGTAAAGCCTGCCGCCCTCGCGGCGCAGAACGAAGGGGTCCGAGCTCCATTCCGGCTCGCTGGCCGGGACGACATCCATATGCCCGGAGATGATGTAGCCCCGACCCTGGCGCGGGCCGATCGTGAGGAAAAGGTTGGACCGGTCACCCTCGGGGCCGGGGAGGACCGTCACCTCGGCTCGGGCCGCCTGACAGTAGTCGCGGATCCAATCGACGATCGCGCCGTTTGGCGTGCCCACAACAGAGGGAAATGCAACCAGGGTCGCGAGGATTTCTTCCACGTTCATGGCGGTCCGCTCTGCTTGCACACTATCACCGGGTGCAACCAGCCTATCCGCAGGCAGCAGTGTTCCCTGCCGAATTGCGTCGTGCTTTGGCCGAAGATTGCGAAAAAGCACCTCGAACCAGCGAAACCTGCTGGCTTTCCCGTATAATGCTGCGGCAAAAGAGGTATGTCGCGACATGGCGATCGATGACAGGATCAACACCGCGTGCCTTGCGCATTCGTTGAAGGAGCGGATCGATTGAGATGCAGAGATCAGTACGCCTGAAATCCTTCGAACTGGTCGCGCGGGACATTGATGATGTCGACGTCAAGCTGCTGCACGCGCTGTCGATCTCAGTCCGCTGGCCTCACCGGCCGAAGGATTGGGACTTTCTGCGCCGTGCCGGACGCGGCATTGTTGCCGTTGATGGTATTGGACGCGTTTTCGGGAGCGCGATGTGGTTTCCCCACGGGGACGACTTTGCCACCATTGGCCTGGTGATCACAACGCCACGCACACAAGCGCAAGGAGGCGGCCGATGGCTCATGGACCTAGTCCTTGAGCAGTGCGGCGATCGCAATTTGGCGCTCAACGCGACCCATGCTGCCTACCCCCTCTACGTTTCACTCGGCTTCACGACCGAGGCGATCGTATATCAGCGCCAGGGGGAGGTCCCACAAACACTCCCGGCTATGCCGGCCTTGAACGGTGAATTGCAGGCGCTGTCGAGCGACAGGCTTAAGGACATCACTCCGCTGGATACGCGCGCGTTAGGGATAAACCGCGAGAGGCTGCTCGCGTTGCTCGCAGTGGATGCCTCAATCTGCACTTTGAGCCGCGGCGGCGAAATCGTCGGCTATTCCATGTGTCGCGAGTTCGGTCGTGGTCACGTGATCGGCCCCATGGTCGCGCGAAACGATCTCGACGCGGTCCATCTTACAGCCCTGCATCTGAAGGAACTGGCAGGACGATTCGCCCGCGTCGACACCCGCGAGAAGGATGGCGTGTTTGCCGCGTTTCTCCAGCAGAGCGGCCTCGGCATTGCCGAGACCGTTACGACCATGTCCAAAGGGCGCCGCTTCCTGAACCGGCAAGACAATGGGCCTTGGGTCTATGGATTGGCCGGCCACGCCTTGAGCTGAATGCAAGCATACTGTCGCCTTCAACCAGCCGTCAGAGAATCAATGAGCCCGGGCTGATCTGGAAGTGTGGACCGAGGCGCCCGATCGAGATGTTGCGGGCGGGTCTATTTGTTCGACAGCGTCGAGCACGCGCAAGCGTATATCGAGAAACATTCCGCGCACCTGAACTGTTTCGGTATCGCCGACATCGGCGTTCGCTCGTACGCTGTCAACGAACGGCTGTCGATGGCCACCCGTGGACGATGAGCCGATATTGATATGTAATAATTTGGTGGGCCCGGAGGATGTGCCGAAAGCGTTGATTTGTTGGGTTTTGGAGGCCACAATCAGAAAGCTTCCCGTATTGTTCCGCACGATCCCGCAGCTGATTATGGTCAGCCGTCTTTGCTATGGATCAATGAATGCCCAGTTCATACCGGTAGGCTTGCGGGGATCAGCCGAACAGTTGCCTGGAAGAGAGAGAGAGAGAGAGAGAGAGAGAGAGAGTGTGTGTGTGGGGGGCACAGGCGAGGACGACTACCCATTGGCCAACGTCACTGACTGACAGGAAAACATAGCGGATGTCTGGTTCTTCTGTCGAATTGACAGTGCGGTGATCGAAAGCGGAACTTGGCAGGACACCAGCGTTAGCTTGCCTTGAAGCAGCCGTGGTTTAGTAGCCGACAGGAAGAGAGCTGGGGTTCTGGGAGGACAAGCATGGGTGAGGATCTATCCGGTCATCACGCCGACCGCGTTCAGGCCGCGATCGCTTCGGACGCGGCGGCGAAGTCCGCGCTGGTCGCTTCCTGGCGACGGTCTTCCAGTCTGCACCGGCTCGATCCGGCCGATTGCAGCCCCCCACGCTATCTGACAGAGGCGGAATTGGGAGAGGCCCGGCAACGCATCGGGCCGCTCGTCCGGGTTGCTCAATCAAGCCTGGACCGGCTCTATCTTGCGGTGGGCGGCGTTGGATGCTGCGTCCTGCTCGCCGATCGCGACGGCGTGCCGGTCGAACGGCGCGGCGCGCCTGTGGACGACGAGACGTTTCGTTCCTGGGGGTTATGGACAGGGTCCGTCTGGAACGAGGAGAGCGAGGGCACCAACGGTATCGGCACCTGTCTGGTGGAACAGCGCGTCCTGACGATCCACCGTGATCAGCATTTTCACACGCGCAACACCGGGCTGAGCTGCACCACGGCTCCGATTTATGATTACCGTGGAGACCTTGCGGCTGCCCTTGACGTGTCTTCCTGCCGGGCTGATCTGACCGAGGTCTTCTCCAAGCTTATTTCCATGGCCGTCGTCGACGCGGCGCGTCGGATCGAGGCCGAGAACTTCAAAATGGCATTCCCCAAGGCGCGCATTCTGCTGGCGCCGGTGCCCGACAAGGGTTCCGGCGCGTTGATCGCGGTTGATGCGGACGACCTTGTGGTCGGCGCGACCCGTTCGGCTCGCCTGGCGCTTGGAATTACGCAACAGTGTCTCGACAAGCCGATGCCTGCGGCCGATCTGCTCGGTTGGGCCGAGAGCCGCCCCGAAGTCCTCGCCGAGGCGGAGCGCGGCGTTCTGCAGCGGGCGCTGGCGCGGGCAGACGGAAATGTCTCGGCCGCGGCCCATGCGCTCGGCATCAGTCGCGCCACGCTTCACCGCAAACTCAACCGCCTGGACGTCCACAGGTCCCACTGACTTTTGAAACGTCGCGTGACTGTCGCAATTCTGCGACACACCCGCCCGCCCACTGTCCCCGGCGCATTGGCAATAGCGGTGGGAGATCGCAAGTGTCTTCCCGAAGCGTCGCATTCCGCGGCGCCAGCTTTGCGGAGGAAGACACATGAACAAGGTAGAATTCTCACGCCCGGTCAAGGCGCCCTTCGACAAGCGCTACGGCAATTTCATCGGTGGCAAATGGGCCGAGCCGCGTTCGGGCCGTTATTTCGAAAACTTCTCGCCGGTGAATGGTCAGTTGCTCTGCGAGGTGGGTCGCTCGGATGCCCAGGACATCGAGGCGGCTTTAGACGCTGCCCATGCCGCCAAGGACGCCTGGGGGCGCAGGAGCGTGGCCGAGCGCTCACTCATCCTCAATCGCATCGCCGATCGCATGGAGGAAAACCTCGATCTTCTCGCATCTGCCGAAACCTGGGACAACGGCAAGCCGATCCGCGAAACGACCGCCGCCGACCTGCCTCTAGCCATCGACCATTTCCGCTATTTCGCCGGTGCCTTGCGTGGCCAGGAAGGCAGCCTTTCGCAGATCGACGACGATACCGTTGCCTATCATTTCCATGAGCCGCTCGGGGTGGTTGGCCAGATCATCCCGTGGAACTTCCCGCTGCTGATGGCCTGCTGGAAGCTTGCTCCCGCGCTTGCCGCCGGAAACTGCGTCGTGCTGAAGCCTGCCGAGCAGACGCCGGCTGCCATCTTGCTGTGGGCCGATCTTATCGGCGATCTGCTGCCGCCGGGTGTGCTCAACATTGTCAACGGCTTCGGCCTCGAAGCCGGTAAGCCGCTCGCGTCGTCGCCGCGCATTGCCAAAATCGCCTTCACCGGAGAAACCACGACCGGCCGGCTGATCATGCAGTATGCCAGCCAGAACCTGATCCCCGTCACCCTGGAACTGGGCGGCAAGTCGCCCAACATCTTCTTCAAGGACGTTGTCGCCGAAGACGACGATTTCTTCGACAAGGCGATCGAAGGCTTCGTCATGTTCGCGCTGAATCAGGGCGAAGTCTGCACCTGCCCGAGCCGCGCGCTCATTCATGAATCGATCTACGACAGGTTCATGGAACGTGCGCTGAAGCGTGTCGAGGCGATCGTGCAGGGCGATCCGCTCGACCCGGCAACGATGATCGGTGCCCAGGCATCATCCGAGCAGTTGGAAAAGATCCTGGCCTACATCGACATCGGCCGCCAGGAAGGCGCCGAGTTGCTGACCGGTGGCGAGCGCAACGTCCTGCCCGGCGATCTCGCCGGCGGCTACTACGTGAAGCCGACGGTGTTCAAGGGCCACAACAAGATGCGCATCTTCCAGGAAGAGATCTTCGGACCGGTGGTCTCGGTCACGACCTTCAAGGACGACGACGAAGCGCTCAGCATAGCCAACGATACGCTCTACGGCCTCGGCGCCGGTATCTGGACACGCGACAGCAACCGCGCCTACCGGTTCGGCCGCGCGATCCAGGCGGGCCGCGTCTGGACCAACTGCTACCACGCCTATCCCGCGCATGCGGCCTTCGGCGGCTACAAGCAGTCCGGCATCGGCCGCGAGACGCACAAGATGATGCTCGACCACTACCAGCAGACCAAAAACATGCTGGTCAGCTACAGCCCGAAGAAGCTCGGCTTCTTCTGATCGCCGCTTTGACCCACAGGCGCGGCTCCGCGAGGGGGCCGCGCCAAAGGCTGGAAATCGGAAAACATGATGCGAGCGAAGGTCACAGCGACACCGGCAGCCCTTGAACTGATCGCCGAGATTGTCGCCGAGCACGGTCCGGTGCTGTTTCATCAATCCGGCGGCTGCTGCGACGGCTCTTCGCCGATGTGCTATCCGCGTATCGGCTTCATCGTGGGCGACCAGGACGTGCTGCTCGGCCACATCGGCGACGCGCCGTTCTACATCGGTGCGTCGCAATTCGAGGCTTGGAAACATACCGATCTCATCATCGACGTGGTGCCGGGTCGCGGTGGCATGTTCTCGCTGGATAACGGGCGGGAGAAGCGGTTCCTGACCCGGTCGACAATCTGCACCGCATAGGCGAAACCTGCCGGTTTGATTTCGAGCAAGGAAGGCACCGCAGCAATCTCTACCTTCCGAAGATGATCCTCAATCTGCTCATCGGCACCGTCGTCATTAGCCTTACGGTCCTGGTTCACACCTTTGGTCTGATCGTGGTCACACATGTGATGGGTCACCTGGTCGCCCGGTTTCGCATGCACGGGCGCCGCAGCCGCATCGTTGCGATGATCAGCGTGGTGATGGGGCTCTTTGCCATCATGACCGCAGAGGTGTGGCTCTGGGCAGGACTATACCGGCTGCTCGATATCTTTCCTGACTTCGAAACCGCGCTGTACTTTTCCACCATCACCTTCTCGACCGTCGGGTACGGCGACATTGTGCCCGCTCACGCATGGCGCGTCCTCGCGGCTCTAGAGGGCGTGAACGGATTTCTTCTGATTGGCTGGTCGACCGCCTATCTGATCGCGGCCGGCACCCGCATTGGCCCATTCAAGGCCGGCGAGCATTTCTGAACGGGCGATCGTTCAGACCGCTACGGAATGCCTGGCTGTACCGGTTTCGAAATATTTGTCGAACTTCGCCGCGATGCTTCTGACAAAGGGCCGGCTTTCCGCCGGCACGACGAAGCGGTCACCATAAAGTTCAAGCAGCCGCGCAGGACCATGAAGAGCCGTGGAACTCGCCTTGAGGAGAAGTCTTTGGCCGGCTTCGCCAAAGCGCTCCACCAGCTCAATCGCCGAGAAGGCGAAGTCACACATCAATCGCTCGATGATCCAGCCGCGAACACGGTCGTCGTCGGAAAGCGCGATACCCCGAACAGCGGCCAGCCCGCCATCAGCAACCATGCGTCCATACTCGGCGGTCGAAGGCATGTTCTGTGCATAGCCCTGGCGAAACTGGCTGATGGATGACGGGCCAAGGCCGATCAAGGTCTCGCAGCGATCCTCGGTATAGCCCTGGAAGTTCCGGTGCAGTGTTCCGGCGCGGGCGGCAAGCGCGAGGGCATCGCCCGGTTTGGCGAAATGGTCGAGCCCGATTGCTTCGTATCCCTGGTCCACGATCGCCCGCGCCGCAAGTTGCGATTGAGCAAACCGCTCTGCCGGACCCGGCAGCCATGCCTCGTCGATCATCGTCTGATGTTTCTTGAACCACGGCACATGGGCGTAGCCAAAAAGCGCTATCCGGTCCGGTTCCAGGGTCAGTGCCTGCGCGACGGTGGAGGAGACACTCTCCCTGGTCTGGTGTGGCCAGCCGTAGAGCAGGTCCAGATTGACCGATTCGACGCCGCGCGAACGAACGCCGTCGACTACCGCTTTGGTCTGCAAAAAGCTCTGCTCGCGGTTAATTGCCTTTTGCACCTTCGGGTCAAAATCCTGGACGCCGAGGCTCGCACGGGTCATGCCGATTTCGGCGAGTGCGTCGAGGCGGGCATCGTCCATATCATTGGGTTCGATTTCGACGCTGATCTTGGCGCCGGGAAGAAAGGTGAAGCTGTTGCGCAGGGCGGTTCCCAGCGCCACCAGATCCTCCGGTTTGAGCATCGTTGGCGAACCGCCGCCGAAATGGACGGCACGCACGCGGCCCTTGCCTGCGACAAGACCGGCGACGGTGGCGATCTCGGCATGCAGTGAGCGAAGATATGTGGTCACCGGTTCGTAGTGGCGTGTCTGCTTGGTATGGCAGGCACAGAACCAGCAAAGCTTGTCGCAGTACGGGATGTGCAGATAGAGCGATATCTCGTGGCCCTCGTCGAGCGCCTGCAGCCAGCCCCGACAAACGGCAGCATCGACGCTTGCATTGAAATGCGGCGCTGTCGGGTAGCTCGTATAGCGCGGCACGTTCTCACCAAGTCTGGCAACTAATTCTGGCCGCACGTCTCTATCCGCTCCACTTTGCATGGCCCGACGTTGCCCACATTACTGGCCGGTAGCCTTGATTTCGGTCAAAGTCCGCGGTGGACAAACTGCCGCAAGGATTTTCCTGCCGCCGATGCTATCTTGCCGGCACTTTGGGTCCTCGGACGATCATGATGACAGTGCGTCAGGATATTCACAGCACCGGCATTCCAGTGCTTTGCCGATCATGCGAAGCGCGCCACCATGGCGTCTGCGGCGCGCTCGATCCCGATCAACTGGTGGGCCTCGCCAAGACCTCATCGAAGCACACCGTTGAACCGGGCGCAGAACTGATTGGTGACACCCAGACCGTCGACCGTTATTCGAACGTACTTTCCGGCGTGGTGAAGCTCACAAAGAGCCTGTCGGACGGACGCCAGCAGATTGTCGGCCTCCAGTTTGCCCCCGATTTCCTGGGCAGGCCCTTCAAGGTGGAGAGCGCGATCAACGCCGAAGCCGCAACGACCGTTTCCCTGTGTTCCTTTCCAAAAGCCGCCATCGAACGCATGATGAAGGAATCGCCACAGCTCGAGCATCGTCTCTTCAAGCAGACGCTCAATGAACTAGACGAAGCACGAGACTGGATGGTGACGCTGGGGCGCAAGAGTGCTGCGGAAAAGGTGGCGAGCTTTCTCCTGATGATCGCCAGGAATATCGATCCCACGCTTGACCCGGCGGCCCAGTCGACAAGCTTTGACCTGCCGCTGACGCGCGCCGACATCGCCGATTTTCTCGGCTTGACGATCGAGACGGTCAGCCGCCAACTGACCAGGCTGAGAACAGACAGCGTAATCCGGATCGACAACAACCGGCACATGACTGTGGAGAACATGAGCCGGCTGCAGCGACGCTCCGGCGCCTAACCGGTATCGACGACCCCGATCATCGGCAAGACGTGCTCGCGTTCGAAGGCGATATGCCGGCGCAAGCTTTCGAATAAGCCGCGCAGCATGAAGCCGACAGCCTCGGCATTCTCGACTGTCTCGCCATGGCCGATCGCCAGCAGGATTTCAGTCACCTCGCTGGCAAAGCATTCGTCCTCGACGTGTTCTGCGCGCAATCGACGAGTTGAAGCAAGGTTGGAATCGCTGCCAGTCAAAGCAGCCTCGTAGGCCGGAAAGATAACCGTCTCCTCGTATCGGTGAATGTTGCGCAACAGCGGAACGATCGCGTTGGCCACGCCAATACACTTCAGGCGATCTGCGGCCGGCAACGTATCGGCGATCTTTTCCAAGGCGTCACAAAGCCGCAGCTTTTCCCCATGGGCACGTTTCATCACAGCGCCAGGGAGGAACTCTCGATCGAACCGTCCGACCGGCATGGAAATCTCGCGGCGGGCTTCAAACAGCGACGATTTCCGCTCGTTCTCCCCGTCCAATGAAAGCCTCCTGATCGTTTGCGAGTTCGAAGCTGCCCAATCCAAAAGCAAATGGCTTTGACATGGATCAAGGCAGCGACGACGCGACTGCTGAATTGGTGTCAAGCGGATTGGTATCCGCGCATCCCAATCCGAGGTCGGGGACAGGTCATGAAGTTCGGCACGCAAATCTTCGCCTTGGGCCTGTTCACATTTGCGGCCCTTGTGGCAGCCGGGTTCGGTGTGGACGAGCCATTCCGGCAGCATATGTGGGTACTGTTTTTTGTGCTGCTCGGCTTTGTCGCCATCCTCATCCGCAACACGAATTTCGAAGTGGCTGCTCCGATCGACCCGTCCGCCTACATGGATGGGCCAGTCCGCTATGGCGCCATCGCCACCATGTTCTGGGGTGTCGTCGGCATGCTGGTCGGCGTCGTCATTGCGCTGCAACTTGCCTACCCCGATCTCAACATTCAGCCCTGGTTTAACTTCGGCCGTTTACGGCCATTGCATACGTCGGGCGTCGTCTTCGCCTTTGGCGGCAATGCGCTGCTCTGCACGTCCCTGTATGTCGTCCAGCGCACCTGCCGCGCGCGGCTGTTCGGCGGCGATCTCGGTTGGTTCGTGTTTTGGGGCTACCAGCTCTTCATCGTCATGGCCGCGACCGGCTACCTGCTCGGCATCACCGAGAGCCGCGAATACGCCGAACCCGAATGGTATGTGGATATCTGGCTGACCATCGTCTGGGTCGCCTATCTCATCCTGTTCCTCGGCACGATCCTGAAGCGCAAGGAGCCGCATATCTACGTCGCCAACTGGTTTTACCTGTCCTTCATCGTCACCATCGCGATGCTGCATGTGGTCAACAACCTGTCGATGCCGGCCTCATTCCTGGGTTCCAAGAGCTACTCCGCCTTTTCCGGCGTCCAGGACGCCCTGACGCAATGGTGGTACGGCCACAACGCCGTCGGCTTTTTCCTCACCGCCGGCTTCCTCGGCATGATGTATTACTTCGTGCCCAAGCAGGCGAACCGGCCGGTCTATTCCTACCGGCTGTCGATCGTCCATTTTTGGGCGATCATCTTTCTATACATCTGGGCCGGCCCCCATCACCTGCACTACACCGCCCTGCCCGACTGGGCGCAGACACTCGGCATGGTGTTCTCGATCATGCTGTGGATGCCGTCATGGGGCGGCATGATCAACGGCCTGATGACGCTGTCGGGCGCCTGGGACAAGCTGCGCACCGATCCGATTATCCGCATGATGGTGATGGCCATCGCCTTCTACGGCATGTCGACCTTCGAAGGTCCCATGATGTCGATCAAGACGGTCAATTCGCTGTCGCACTATACCGACTGGACCATAGGTCACGTGCACTCCGGTGCGCTCGGCTGGGTTGGGATGATCTCGTTCGGCGCGATCTATTACATGGTGCCGAAGCTTTGGAACCGCCAACGTCTCTATTCGCTGCGGCTCGTCACCTGGCACTTCTGGCTGGCGACGCTCGGCATCGTCGTCTACGCGGCCGTCATGTGGGTGTCCGGCATCATGCAGGGCCTGATGTGGCGCGAATACGACGAGCAGGGCTTCCTGGTCTACTCCTTTGCCGAAACCGTGGCCGCCATGCACCCCTACTATGTCATGCGCGCCATCGGCGGGGCCATGTACCTCTCCGGCGCCCTGATCATGGCCTGGAACATCGCCATGACCATCCTCGGCTACCAGCGCGAGGAAGAGCCGATGCCGGGCTCCCTGCCCGTCCTGCAGCCTGCCGAATAAGGAGCCAGACAATGGGCTTGATGGACAAACACGCACTGATCGAGAAGAACGCCACGCTTCTGCTCATCGGCTCTCTTCTTGTGGTGACTGTCGGCGGCATCGTCGAGATCGCACCGCTCTTCTATCTCGACAACACGATCGAGAAGGTCGAGGGCATGCGCCCTTACTCGCCGCTCGAACTTGTCGGGCGCAACATCTATGTGCGCGAGGGTTGCTACCTCTGCCATAGCCAGATGATCAGACCGTTCCGCGACGAGGTCGAGCGCTATGGTCACTACAGTCTGGCGGCCGAGTCGATGTACGATCATCCTTTCCAATGGGGATCGAAGCGCACCGGACCGGACCTCGCCAGGGTTGGCGACCGCTATTCCAATCAATGGCATGTCGAGCACCTTACGGATCCTCGTTCGGTGGTGCCTGAATCAATCATGCCGAGCTATGCGTTCCTGAAAGACACGCCGATCGAGGTGAAGGATTTCTCGACGCATCTGGTCGCCAACAGCCGTGTCGGTGTCCCCTACGGCGACGACATGATCGCACACGCCAGCGCCGACTTGATGGCGCAGGCTGATCCCAACGCCGACACATCCGGCCTCGAAGCCCGCTACCCCAAAGCCAAGATCGGCGACTTCGACGGCAACCCGCAACAGGTCACCGAAATGGACGCCCTCGTCGCCTATTTGCAGATGCTCGGCACGCTGGTCGATTTCAAGAACTACGACGAAGCCGCCGGCTACCGCTGAGGAGTTTTATCCATGGATTACGATTTGATGCGGGAGTTTGCCGACAGCTGGGGTCTGGTCGCCATGGCGCTTTTCTTTGTCGGCGCAATTGCCTTCGCCCTGCGCCCCGGCAGCCGCAAGTTGGCCGACGAAGCTGCCCGGATTCCCCTTGAGGACGAGTGATCATGAGCGACGAGCAGATCGATGAAATCTCTGGCATTTCGACCACCGGCCACGAATGGGATGGCATTCGGGAGCTGAACAACCCGCTTCCGCGCTGGTGGGTCGTAACCTTCTACGCCACCATTGTCTGGGCAATCGGATACACCATCGCCTATCCGGCATGGCCTTTGCTGCATTCGGCAACAACGGGCGTGCTCGGCTATTCGAGCCGCAACGAAGTCAAGAACGAGCTATCGGCGGCTGAAGCGGCGAAGGGCAAATATGTCGCGGCGATAGAATCGAAGAGTGTTTCGGAGATCGCGGCGGACGATGGTTTGCGCGAATTCGCGATCGCCGCTGGTGGCGCCGCGTTCAAGGTCAATTGCGTGCAATGTCATGGCTCCGGGGCCCAGGGCTCCAAGGGCTTCCCCAACCTCAATGACGATGACTGGCTGTGGGGCGGCAAGGCGGATCAGATCCAGCAGACGGTCACGCATGGTATCCGCTTCGCATCCGATCCGGATACGCGACTTTCGGAAATGCCAGCCTTTGGCGACATTATCACTGCCGACCAGATTAAACAGGTCAGCGCCTATATTGCCGGCCTGTCCCAAGCCGTCAGCGACGAATCTTTGGTGGCGCCCGGTGCCAAGGTTTTTGCGGAAAACTGCGTTGCTTGTCACGGCGACAACGCAAAGGGCAACAAGGAGCTCGGCGCTCCTGATCTGACCGATGCCATCTGGCTCTACGGATCGGGCGAAACGGCCATTGCCGCCCAGGTCACAGCGCCGAAACAAGGCGTGATGCCGGCCTGGGGGGCGCGCCTGGGCGAAACCAGGATCAAGGAGCTGGCGGTCTACGTGCATTCGCTAGGCGGTGGAGAATAGGAACGGGGGCCTATTCTCCGGCCCTCACCGCCGAAGCGACGAGGCCCGGCTCTGCCGGGGCTCGATTTGTTTTCCGTGGGCCAGGCGATTGACCTGCATCAACGCGGCGCAATCCAGTCGGCAGCAAAATCCGCTCGACGCTGTATTTCGCTGACCTGCCTGTGCCCAGTCAGAACATTTGCCCGGCGAAATCAAAGCTGCGCGACGGGAGAAACCAGTGCTGGACAATACGCAGGTAGAACGGCTCGAAGCCGAGGCGGTCAACTCCGCCAAAGTGCGACAGCCGATGTATGCCGCGCGCAAGAAGATCTTCCCGAAGCGGGCCTCGGGCAGCTTTCGCCGATTCAAATGGCTGGCAATGGCGGTCACGCTTGGTATCTACTATCTGACACCTTGGCTGCGGTGGGACCGCGGCCCGTTTGCCCCTGACCAGGCCGTGCTGCTCGATGTCGCCAACCGGCGTTTCTACTTCTTCTTCATCGAGATATGGCCGCAGGAATTCTACTATGTGGCCGGCCTTCTGGTCATGGCCGGCGTCGGTCTTTTCCTGGTTACGTCGACTGTCGGTCGTGCCTGGTGCGGCTATACGTGTCCGCAGACCGTGTGGGTCGATCTGTTCCTGGTCGTCGAGCGAGCTATCGAGGGCGACCGCAACGCGCGCATGAAGCTCGATGCCGGGCCTTGGACCGCCCGCAAGCTCGCGCTGAGAATGTCGAAACACGCCATCTGGCTGATCATAGGTGCAGCGACCGGCGGCGCCTGGATCTTCTATTTCGCCGATGCGCCGACCTTGCTCGTCGAACTCTTCACCGGCACGGCAGCGCCTATCGCCTACATCACCGTCGCTGTGCTCACAGCGACGACCTATACGTTCGGCGGGCTGATGCGCGAGCAGGTCTGCACCTATATGTGCCCGTGGCCGCGCATCCAGGCGGCCATGCTCGACGAAAGTTCGCTCACCGTCACGTACAATGACTGGCGCGGCGAACCGCGCACGCGCCACACCAAGAAGGTCCAGGCCGCCGGACAGTCAGTCGGCGATTGCGTCGACTGTAACGCCTGCGTGGCTGTCTGCCCGATGGGGATCGACATTCGCGATGGCCAGCAGCTCGAATGCATCACCTGCGCGCTCTGCATCGACGCCTGCGACGGCGTCATGGACAAGCTCGGCAAGGAGCGCGGCTTGATCTCCTACGCGACACTCTCCGACTACAATGCCAACATGATGCTGGCGACCGCGGGCGGCGCCTGTTCGGTCAATCCGTCATTGGTCAGGACCGCTGACGGCCTGTTTTCGGACAGGGTGGCGCATTTCCATGTCCGCAAGATCTTTCGGCCACGCACCTATGTCTACATGGCCATGTGGTCGCTGATCGGCCTGGGTCTGCTCTTTTCGCTGCTGACGCGCGACCGGCTCGAGATCAATGTTTTGCACGACCGCAATCCACAATTCGTGACGCTGTCCGACGGCTCGATCCGCAATGGCTATACCGTCAAGCTGCTGAACATGATCCCCGAACCAAGAACGATCGTCGTCAGCATTGGGGGTTTGCCAGGCGCAGAGATGAGCATCGTTGGTGTCGACCTCCCTGCCGATCGCTCTTTTGCGATCCAGGTCGAACCCGACCGCCTGAAGATGTTGAAGGTTTTCGTGCGCCTGCCTGCTGATCAGATCCATGGCGCAGCGCAGACCTTCACACTCCGGGTCGAGGACAAAGCGAGTTTCGAGTCCAACGAATACACCGCCACCTTCAACGCGCCGGAGATCGCCAGATGAACGCCACCACGCGAAAATCCCGGGAATTCACCGGCAGGCACATGTTGGCCATCATCCTTGCTTTTTTCGGCGTGGTCATCGCGGTCAATCTGACCATGGCGACGCTTGCCAATACAAGCTGGACCGGGCTTGTCGTCGAAAACACCTATGTGGCGAGCCAGCAATTCAACAGGAAGGCCGAGGAAGGGCGCGCGCAGGCAGCCCTCGGCTGGACCGGCAAGTTGACCATTGCATGGGGCGAAGTCCGCTATGGCGTCACCGACGCCGCCGGCAAGGGGGTTCCCTTGCATGGCGTCAAAGTGCTGTTTCGCCATCCCGCTTACGAGAAAGAAGATGAGTCCATCACGCTCGCCGCCGCCTCGGGCCACGAGTTTGCAGTGCAGCACATGCCAAGGGACGGTGTGTGGATCGTCGAAATCGACGCCGATGCCGGTCTGGCAAGGCCTTTCCACGACGTGCGCAGGATCATGATCTCCGATGGTGCGCTGAAATGAGCTGCTGTGCACCGGGCGCGGAAATGGCGCTGGATCTGGGCAACGCTACATCCGTCCTGCCGTCCAGCGAAGAGATCAAGCTGGCGAGCCGGTCGCTTGGCGATGGCCTTAGCCAGACCGATCTTTCAGTTCCGACGGTTCATTGCGCAGCCTGCATCCAGACAATCGAGACGGCGTTGTCAAAACTCGATCACGTCGAGGCCGCTCGCGTCAACCTGTCAACGAAGCGGGTCTCGGTCCGGTGGCGCGGGGACGAGGCCCCACCATTCGTCGCCATGCTGGGGCGGCTGGGTTACCAGGCGCATTTGTTCGAACCCGAGATTGGTGAAAAGGACAAAACGCTCTCGGAGCTTATCCGCGCCGTCGCTGTTGCCGGATTTGCGGCGGGCAACATCATGCTGCTGTCGGTTTCGGTCTGGTCCGGTGCCGAGGGCGCGACCCGCGACCTGTTCCACTGGGTCTCGGCACTGATCGCCATCCCCGCACTCGCCTTCGCCGGCGGCATCTTCTTCAAGTCGGCCTGGAATGCCTTGCGTCACGGCCGCATGAACATGGACGTGCCGATCGCGGTCGGCGTGTCGCTGGCCTATGCGATGAGCCTCCATGAGACGATCACCCATGGCGACCACGCCTATTTCGACGCGTCGGTGTCTCTGCTGTTCTTCCTGTTGATCGGCCGCACGCTGGATCACGTGATGCGCGCACGCGCCCGCACCGCCGTGAAAGGCCTGTCACAACTGGCCGCGCGTGGCGCCATGGTGCTGCGCGACGGTGGCGCACGCGACTATCTGCCGGTTGGCGAGATCGAACCGGGCATGCTGTTGCTGATAGCGGCCGGCGAAAGGATCCCCGTCGACGGCAAGATCACGCGTGGGACATCGGACGTCGACTGCTCGCTGGTTTCGGGAGAGAGCACGCCCAGAAGCGTGGCTCCAAACGATGCCGTCCAGGCCGGCGTGCTCAACCTTACCGGCCCGCTGACCATCGAGGCGACAGCCGCCGCGAAGGATTCGTTCCTGGCGGAAATGGTTCGGCTGATGGAAGCCGCCGAGGGCGGTCGCGCACATTACCGCCGCATCGCCGATCGCGTTTCAGCACTCTATGCTCCAGTTGTTCATCTCACCGCCTTCGTGACATTCCTTGGCTGGATGGCGGCAACCGGCGACTGGCATCGGGCGATAACCATCGCCATCGCCGTTTTGATCATCACATGTCCGTGCGCGCTCGGGCTCGCCGTGCCGATCGTCCAGGTGGTCGCCGCGCGGCGGCTGTTCGAGAACGGCATCATGGTCAAGGATGGTTCGGCCATGGAGCGCCTGGCAACGATTGATGCAGCGGTGTTCGACAAGACCGGCACGCTCACGCTCGGCCAGCCCCGTCTCGTCAATGCGGCCTCGATCGATCCGGCCATGCTGACGATTGCGGCCGACATGGCCGCGCATTCGCGTCATCCCTTTTCAAAGGCCATAGCCGGTCTTGCCGCTGGCGGCGGGCAGCACAAATTCGATGCCGTCACCGAGCATCCGGGGTTCGGTATCGAAGCAACTGACGTCGGAAGTATCTGGCGGCTGGGCAGACGCGGATGGGCTGGATGGAAGGCCCGCACAGGCGGCGAAGGCAAACATGGCTATGGCGGGACGGTCCTGACGAAAGACGGGATCGTTGTCGCGACCTTCAATTTCGAGGATGCGTTGCGTGCCGACGCCAAGGCGGCGATCGAGCGATTGAACGATGCCGGGATGTCGGTTCAGATGCTGTCGGGCGATAGCGCGGCCGCCTGCCGCGAAATCTCGAAAATGCTGGGTATCGATGACTTCGTTCCGTGCCTGCTGCCGTCCGGCAAGGTCGAATGCATCGAAACCCTGGCGAAAGAGGGACACCGGGTTCTGATGGTTGGCGACGGCTTGAACGACACGCCTGCGCTGAGCGCGGCGCATGTTTCGTTCGCGCCGGCCACGGCCGCCGACATTGGCCGCAATGCGGCGGATTTCGTATTCCTGCGCGAAAGCCTTCTGGCAATCCCCCTCGCGCTGGACGTCTCGCGCAAGGCGGGAAGCTTGATTCGCCAGAACATCACGATCGCCATCATCTACAATGCCGTCGCCGTGCCGATCGCGATCCTGGGGCACGTCACCCCTCTTATCGCCGCGATCGCGATGTCCGCGTCTTCCCTGCTTGTCATCGGAAATGCTCTGCGTCTGCGAGGTTCTATGCCAGATTCGCCGGCCAAAGATGTCCGGCGCGACAGGCTGTCCGACAGCAGCAAACTGGCCCAATCCTCATGACCACCCTTGCCTACCTCATCCCTGTCGCCCTGTTCCTTGGTGCGCTTGGCCTGGGGGGCTTCCTGTGGGCGTTGAGGAGTGGCCAGTACGAAGATCTTGACGGAGCTGCCGAGCGGATCCTTATCGATCGGGAAGACAGACTGGAGCGCTGATCCAGGGCCGAGGGCTGACAAACAGCGCCGGTGCAGCCAACCGCTCCCACACACCTTCCCCACTGCGACTATGCCGCGCACGATTGCTGTTTCCGGGGTTGTTGCTGCCTAACACTGAACGCCACCAATTTGCGCCAGCGCAAAGAAACGCTGCGTCAGGCCAGATACCTTCTGCTCATCCGCAACGGTTGAGAGATAGGAGACTGACATGATCACGCGACGCGACGCCCTTTTCGGAGCAGCGATTGGCGCTGCCACCGTGGCGGCACTGCCGGCATTTTCGGCAACGGTGACAAAGACGGACATTCGAGGGTTCGCCCGCGAAAAGATCGAGCTCGTGGCACCGCCCTTTGTGCATCCGCACGATCAGATCGCCACGGTTGGACCGAAAATCGTCGAGTTCACCATGACCATCGAGGAAAAGCCCGTCGTCATCGATGCCGACGGCACGACGCTCAATGCGATGACCTATAACGGCTCGATTCCTGGCCCTCTGATGGTCGTGCATCAGGACGACTATGTCGAACTGACGCTCATCAATCCCGACACCAACTCACTCGCTCACAACATCGATTTCCACGCCGCAACCGGCGCGCTGGGCGGCGGCGCCCTGACGCTGATCAATCCCGGCGAGCAGGTGACCTTGCGCTTCAAGGCAACCCGAACGGGTACGTTCGTCTATCACTGCGCACCCGGTGGCGCGATGATCCCATGGCATGTCGTCTCCGGCATGAGCGGCGCCATCATGATCCTGCCGCGCGATGGGCTCAGGAACGACAAGGGCGAACCGGTAAAGTACGACAAGATCTTCTACATCGGCGAGAACGACTTCTATATTCCGCGCGACGAGAAGGGCAACTTCAAGACCTACGAATCGGCCGGCGACGGTTACGACGACATCGTCAAGGTCATGCGCGGGCTGATCCCGACGCATGTGGTGTTCAATGGCAAGGTCGGTTCGCTGACCGGCGACAATGCGATGAAGGCGAAGGTCGGCGAGACCGTGTTGATCGTCCATTCGCAGGCCAACCGCGATACGCGACCGCATCTGATCGGTGGCCACGGCGACTATGTCTGGGAACAGGGCAAATTCGCCAATCCGCCGGCCAAGGATCTGGAAACCTGGTTCATCCGTGGCGGCTCCGCGGGGTCGGCGCTCTACACGTTCCTGCAGCCCGGCGTCTACGCCTATGTCAATCACAATCTGATCGAGGCCGTGGAACTCGGTGCGACCGCTCACTTTATGGTCGAGGGCGAATGGAATGACGACCTGATGACGCAGGTCGAGGCGCCGACACCCCTCGCCACCAACTGACGGCACTCCAATTTGCCCGGACAGCGATGCTGTCCGGGCATGGACAAAGCGATGTCTCCATTGATCCTCAAGGTTCTTCCGGTCGCCCTCGTCGCCGCTGCCGTTCCGGCAGGGCTCTCGATACAGACGGTCTTCGGGGATCGACAACCTCACCCCATCGCTATGACGGTTACCTTGCTTTCGGGTTCGATCACCTATCCGACGCCAGGGGAGTTCCTGATGGAGGGACGCCCGCAAGCCAATCCCCGCCTCAAGCGGCAACTCAACAGACCTCTCGAAATCATGGCCTACCAGATCAGCGCGGCCGACTATGCGGACTGTGTGTCGGCAGGAAGCTGTCAGCCGGCACAGGAGACGCGCGCGATCCCAAGCAACGCTCCCGTAACTGGAGTGAGCTATCTCGATGCCAATGCCTACGCCCGGTGGTATTCGCAAGTGACGGGCGACCAATGGCGGCTGCCATCCGACGAAGAATGGGCGTTTGCCGCGGCGGAGCGGTTCGCAGGGGAATTTGAGGGTGTCGAAAACGACGCCAACAACCCCGCCAGACGCTGGCTCACCAGCTACAAGGCCGAGGTGGACCTCAATCGCAAACCGGACCCGTTGCCCAAGAGCCGTGGCTCTTTTGGTTTCAATTCCCTGGGCCTCGCCGACTTTTCCGGCAATGTTTGGGAGTGGACTTCGACTTGCTATGTCCGCACCACATTGGCTGCGGATGGAAGCGGCGTTGCGAGTTCGGTCGACAATTGCGGCGTCCACGTCCTTGAAGGGCTTCACAGAGCCTACATGTCGAACTTCGTCAGCGACGGAAAAAGCGGCGGCTGTGCCGTTGGCACGCCTCCCGACAATCTGGGTTTCAGGCTGGTCCGGGACCATCGGGGGTGGGCGAACCGTATCGTCGGCTACCTCGGCATTGCCTGACAAATCAGAAGCGGCTTTTCCATTCGCGTTTCGACGGTCGCCTGCTCTCCCCGCCGCCTCACCGCACCTTTGGCCTCATCAACGCACTTCCATAGATCAGAATGAAGCCGGCAAATGCCGCCACCCATGCGGTGCCGGCCATGTCGATCACTATGTCATAGGGGACGAAGGCAGCCAGGATTCTCAATGATCCTGCGAGGAGGACGGCTCCAAAAATGAACGAGGCGCCTTTTCCAGCCTTGAGCTCTCGCCCGGTGTGACCGAGCGTTGCGCGGGTCATCACGGCAAGCGTCATCGCGCCGACCGCGCCAGTTCCGAGTGCGTGGAGTCCCGCCGCCGCCGGCACGGCATCGGGGAAGAAGATCGACACCGAGACAAGGGCGAGACCGACCGGCACGAAGGCATATGCGAGATGGAGTACGAGCACCAGCGGATCCCGCAAGGTGCGCTCGCCGGCCCACCGCGACAAGCGCCACGCCTGGCTGATTGCAGCGGCCGCCAGGAGCATTCCTGAGGCGCTGTTGTCGGGCGCGAACGTCCATGCTCCCAGCGCGATGGCTGAGATGGCTATCGATGCCATGTCAAAACGGTCGAACGGAGCAGGCAGCCGGCCAGGATTTTCGCGGACGAGCCAGTTGCGGGTGAAGCTCGGAATGATGCGCCCGCCGATCAACGAGATGAGCATGATCGCCGCGGCCATGCCGAGCCTGCGGCTGATGTTGGATGTGCCTTGAAGATGCGCCTCGATGTGGAACGTGCCGTTGGCGCCAGCCAGGACGGCAAGCGGCAGCAGTACTTTCAGGTTGCGCCAGTTCCGTCCTGCGACGATCTCGCGGGCCGCCGCGGCAGCAACCGCAAGCAGAAATGAGCCATCGATCACGGCGGCTGCTTCCCAGCCGATATCCGCCGAGACAAAGACAGCGACACGGCCGGCAAGCCACAGGACCACCAGCGCCAGCAGCGGCAGGCCTTGCACAGGCAGCCGGCCGGTCCAGTTGGGAATGGCGGTCAGCAAGAACCCGGTAACGATCGCCGACAGATAGCCGAACAGCATCTCGTGAATGTGCCAGTCGACGGGAACGAACGCACTGTGGGCATTGAGTTCGCCGGCATACATCGGCAGCCAAAGCAGAATGGAGAGCGACGCATACAGCGACCCAAGGAAGAAGAACGGCCTGAATCCGTAGGAAAGAAATGCGGGCCCGGTGTAGGCCCGCAGGCGTGGAATCCCCATGATTTGCGTCTCCAAATGAACAGGGCCGGATGAACCGCCGCCCTCGGTCCGTCCGGCCCGCGCCCGCGCTTTATGTGGCAGGCATGGCTGTATCGATTGCCGGTCAGTTGGCGGGGATCTGGGTGAACAGGTCGGCGAACACTGTCTTTGCCTTCCCGGGATGCTTGACCGCTTTGGCGGTATCGAGATTGACTGGCTTGCCGACAACGATCAGCGCGACCATGCCCATGCCGTAGTGCGGCGCGCATTTGACGCCATACACACCTTCCTGGGTGAGTGTGACGGTGATCTCCTCGCTGGGCTTTCCCTTGAAAGGCTCAGCGCCATCCGGAAGCATGCCCTTGATCGACTCTGCGTCATGGCTCTTGTCGGTCGGCACGAACTTGACGGTATCGCCGGGTACTGCCTTGACGAAGGCCGGCTGGAAAACCATGGCGCCCTTTTCGCCCTTGTTGAGCATTTGCACCACATGCTCTTCCGCGCTTGCGCCGCCGGCCAGCGCGAGGATGGAGATTGCGGCGGCGAGGATGGAGAGTTTCATCGGTTCGTCCTTTTGTTTCGTCGTCACGGCATTTGGCCGTTCCATGCCTTTTAGCCTGACAAGCCCCGGCAGAATTTGCGCTGGCGCAAACTCGGAGTAGAAAGCTCTTCCATGGACTGATGCGAAACTACAGGATCGTGAGGAATCCGCTTGGCTGCGTTGGACCGATCGCTGATATCGCGGCTGCCGCTCTTTCAAGGACTGACGCCCGACGAGCAGAGCGAGATCCTGCGAGATGCGCGGTCGTCTCGCTATGCCAAGGAGACGACGATCTTCGCGCAGGAAGCCGATGCCCATTCCTTCTTCGTGCTGATCGCCGGGCACATCCGCGTCGTCCGCACCACGCCGGATGGACAGCAGGTCATCGCTAGATACATCAGCGAAGGCGAGATCTTTGGCGTCGCCGCAGCCCTTGGCCGGACGACTTACCCCGCCAGCGCAGTCGCGGCGGTGGACTGCGTGGTGTTGGCCTGGCCCAACGCGCTATGGCCGGAACTGGCGAAGCGGTTTCCTGTGTTTGGAGCGACCACCTACCGGACGGTCGGAAACAGGCTGCAAGAAACCCAGACGCGGGTTGTGGAGATGTCCACTGAACAGGTGGAGCAGCGCGTTGCTCACGCGCTGCTGCGACTGGCAAATCAGACTGGTCGGAAGACCGACAGCGGCATCGAAATCGACTTTCCGATCTCGAGGCAGGACATTGCCGAAATGACGGGGACGACACTGCACACGGTCAGCCGGCTGCTCAGCAAATGGGAAGAGAATGGGATAATTGCCAGCGGACGCCAGAAAGTCACTGTCAAGGACGCGCACCGGCTTGTGGTCCTCTCAGGGAGTCGAACCAAGCGCTGATTTATCACCTGCGCGCTCGAACAGCCGATTCCAAATCCACCAGGAAGGCGGTCTCATTGATCTGATGCTCTCGGCACGCCTCAGCGATCGTATGGAAGGTACCGATTGGACAACCGACGCAAAGCATCCTGTATCTCAGCACGACAGCCACCGTTGCCGGCCATTTTCTCATGATCTCGTCGACGACCATGTCGGAATTGAACGAACTGAGCTCCTTCACGATGAAGTCTCCGCCATTGCGAAGCGTCTTAATAGATTCCTCTCAGGCCGCCTTCTTTGCGCTTTCGCAACTTTGATGAGCATTGCCGTTTGGCTAGGAAAAGCTAGACAAACGTCATGACCATAATTGCACCGATGACAATCAGAACAAGCCCGCCGATCAGCATAGGGAGCAGCGTGTTGTTCAGGTCGACGCCCGACTCGAATTGGTTGGCCACCGGTGTGTCATTTTTGTCTGGGTCAGTCATGCTTGTCTCCACGGGCCGGCAGACGCGAACCGCGCGGCGTTGCGGTTGAATTGTCGATCGAGGCCTTACCCATGCTTATCGTACGCCGAAGCTTCGGATGCAGGCAGCCCGCCGACAAAGTCCTGGGGCATCAATGCGACGTCGGCCAGCGTGTAACGATCAAGGGTGTTCTGGAAGGAGGCCATCGCGTCGCCGAACATTCCTGAAAGTTTGCAGCGGCCGGTGAGCACGCACTGATTTCCGGTCCCGAAGCACTCCACAAGCGCGAAATCTGGCTCCGTCAGCCGTACCACGTCGCCGATCCGGATCATCTCGGGGCTCCGCCCGAGGGCTAGCCCACCGGAGCGGCCGCGGACCGCTTTCAAGTAACCGCCGCGCGTCAGGGTGTTGGCGACCTTGTTGAGGTGCGTTTTGGATACCTTGAACGTGCGTGCCACCTCCTCGATCGTGATCAGGCGATCACCGGCAGAGGCCGCGTACATTAGCATCCTCAAGGCGTAGTCCGAGAAATTGGTCAACCGCACTAATGGTTCCTCTTTGCAATTCTCGTACAGGAGCCACTTACAATCCAGCCCCGCATCACAGGTCCTTCTCGACGATCGGTTCAATGCCCATCGTAGTCTCGCCACGGCTGAAGGCGACCGCGAGACGGAAGCTATGAGCTATGCGCAGTGCGCGGTCCATGAACAGCGCCGCAACCTCGGGTGGGCAAACACGGCGCACCGTTGCGCGAAACAGCTTTAGCCAACGCCGGAAATGCGCGACTCCAAGGCCGGAGATCGCCAGGTGTGGCGGTAATGGACGGCCTTCATAACGGGACGACCGGAGCAGCGTAGCGGACCAGAAGTCGCACATCTTAGCCAGATGGCGCGGCCAAGCCTCAGGATGGATAGCGTTATGAAAGATGGGGCCGAGAAGGTCGTCGCGGCGAATCTCATCATAAAAGCCGTCAACCACAAGACGGATCATGGCCTCGTCAAGCACGTCTGGCAACGGGGCACCACCGATGACGATCTTTTGTTGCTCCGACCATTCGCAATCATGTGCATGCTCTTAGTTTTCGAAGACCCAAAGACCTCAAAATAATTCCCACACTCAAACAGCTCCGCAACGCACCGAGTGAAGTCGCGTCCACGATGACGATTGATGCATTTGCTTCAAAGGAGGCCTTCGTCGGTATGGGTCGGAATCGCACCTTAAAAAAGATTGTCAATATATCTTATTGGCGGGCAGCTCGTGGCTGGAGGGGCCGGTCGGCTGTTTAATGAGAGCGGAGTTGCAGGCATTCGCGGGCGGTGTGCGCCGAAACGCCATCAGCCAGCAGATGCGAAACATTGGCCGAGCAATGACCGCCCAGGAAATCGAGGAGCTGCAGCACGCGGCCTTGGTGACGCGATCTGCGGTATGCCTGCACGACCGCTCTATCGTTGGCCGGCTGCGTGCTGCAGCCGTGCGATCAGGTCGCGGTTGCGGCAATAGTCTGGCGGATCATCAGCTTGCTGGTGTTCATCAAGCCAAGTCGAGCATTCATCCTGGTGCCCGCAGGAGCGACACCGGTCGACCGCTCGATTGGTGACGGCAACATGGTCCGGAACGACCTTCAAATATTTGTCGACGCCGAGCTTCTGCATCATGCGGCTCATCAAGGCGGTCCTGGCGTCAACTGAAATCAGGTAGTCGAGAAAACTCATGTCGTTTCGCTCCCGTTTTCTGGCAGATCATTGCGATATCGGCGATCGCTGCATTGATCTCGGTCAACAGGCGTCTCCCTCGTGGTGATATCTATCGTGCGTGCCTCAAGCGATGGCGTGAAGGTCCTGATGCGACCGGCGGCCAATACAACATGAAGCGGTTGATGCTGCTCTCTTCCATCAACGTACGCGTGACGCCGCCGAACGCCCATTCCCGCAGGCGGCTATGACTGCATGCGCCGGAAACCATCAGGTCTGTATGGATCATGCGTGCGAACGCCACCAGCTGTTCGCCATCACCATCGCCGGGATGAATTCGGTTCCGCACCGTGATGCCGTGGTGCTCAAGAAAGACGGGGACGTCCGCGAGGCTGTCACAGATGCTTTCTTTGTAGCACATTTGTGGTCGCCTTTCGCTGGAGCGTTTGGATGCTATGATGAAGTGCATCCGCCGGCACTCGACGCCTTGATGCGTGTCAAATGACACTACTCACCGGATCCCGAACCTCTGACTATGCCGGTTTTTGCGTGTGCAGAAAGAGCGATGAATGATAGTTAGAATGCGTTGCGGGTTCCCTGATCAAAGGACTTGATTTGGACGACAAACAAACACGTGACCTGTCGACCGGCGTTCGCGCCGAAGGGCGGGTCGCGGCCGAACACGACCGGCTCTCCCAGATGTTCGAGCAGGCCCCTGGTTTCATGACCTTGATGCGTGAGCCGGGTCATGTATTCGAGCTGACCAATGCCGCCTATCAACGTCTGATTGGCCAGAGGCAAGTGATAGGAAGGTCGGTACGCGAGGCCCTGCCCGAGCTCGAAGGCCAAGGATTCTACGAACTGCTGGACCAAGTATACGAAACGGGCAAGCCCTACAGAGGTCAAGGCGTGAAGGTCGCCCTTCGCAACAAGGACGGCGAGCCGGTCGATGAACGCATCCTCGATTTCGTATATCAGCCCATCAAGGCTGACGATGGTCGCATCACTGCGATCTTCGTCGAAGGCACCGACGTCAGCGAACTCTCCTATGCAAACGCCGCACTTCGACTGCGCGAAGATCATTTGCGTTCGATCCTAGCGACAGTGCCCGATGCAATGGTGGTCATCGACGAACAAGGCCGTATTCAATCCTTTAGCACGGCTGCCGAAACGCTGTTCGGCTACCAGTCCAGCGAAGTCATCGGCCAGAATGTCAATCTGCTGATGCCGTCGCCCTACCGCGAAGAGCATGATGCCTATCTTCACCGCTATTTAGCGACAGGGGAGCGCCGGATCATCGGGCTCGGTCGCACCGTCACTGGAATGCGCAAGGACGGCTCGACCTTTCCGATGGAACTCTCTGTCGGCGAGATGCATCCGGGAACCGGGCGCTTCTTTACCGGCTTCTGCCGCGACTTGACCGAACGCCACCGGGCGGAGGCAAGAATACAGGAGCAGCAGCTGGAGCTTCTCCACATGGCGCGGTTTACTGCGCTCGGCGAAATGGCCTCGACGCTTGCCCACGAGATCAACCAGCCGCTCACCGCCATTACGAACTACCTTAAAGGCAGCCGGCGGCTTCTCGAAAAAAGCACGGAAGACAACGCGCCGATGCTGAGGGAGGCCGTCGAAAAAGCAGCGGAACAGGCCTTGAGGGCCGGAGACGTCATTCGCCACCTTCGCGATTTCGTCGCAAGAGGCGAAAGCGAGCGCCAGGTCGAACGCCTGCCGGCGATTATCAAGGAAGCCTCGTCACTGGCCCTGGTCGGCGCAAGAGAAATAGATGTCCGCGCCAGCTACAAGCTTGATCCCGCCGCCGAACTGGTCTTGGCCGACCGCATCCAGGTTCAGCAGGTTCTGCTGAACCTGATGCGCAATGCGATTGAAGCCATGCAAGGCATGCCACGCCGCGAGCTGCAAATCATAACCATAGCCCGTGATGACGGCATGGCTGAGGTAAGCGTGGTTGACACAGGCACTGGTCTCGCGCCGGAAGTCTCCGCCCAGCTTTTCCAGCCATTTGTCACGACCAAAAAGCAGGGCATGGGGGTTGGCCTCTCTATTTGCCGCACGATCGTCGAGTCGCACGGCGGTCACATCTGGGCTGAGGCAATGCCGGCCGGAGGAACCGCCTTCCGGTTCACCTTGCGCATCTGGGAAAAGGAAGAGGTCGCCAGTGGCCGGTAGCAATCTTGTGCACGTCGTCGACGACGACGTCGACGTTCGCAAATCGCTTGGTTTTCTGTTGGCGACGGCCAACTTCGCCGTGCGCTTGTACGAATCGGCGACAGCTTTTCTGGCGGTGGCCACGAGCAGTCTTGACGGCTGCATTGTGACCGATGTGCGCATGCCGGGCATTGACGGCATCGAGTTCCTGCGACAGCTCCGGAGCCGCGGGCATACGCTTCCGGTCATCGTCATGACGGGTCATGCCGATGTGGCCCTCGCTGTTCAGGCGATGAAGGAAGGTGCCGCCGACTTCATCGAAAAGCCGTTTGACGACGAGGTGCTGATCGAAGCGATCCGCTCCGCATTGGACAGTCGCAATCGGACGGAGGCGACACACCCACAAGGCGTGGAAATCCGTGGTCGTCTGGCGGCCCTGTCGGAGCGGGAGCGACAAGTGCTGGACGGCCTTGTGTCCGGCCTGCCGAACAAGACGATTGCCTATGACCTCGGCATCAGCCCGCGCACGGTCGAGATCCATCGCGCCAATGTCATGAGCAAGATGGCCGCGAGCAGTCTGTCGCATCTCGTGCGCATGGCTTTGGTTGTGGAGTCCAAACGTTAAAGCGAGTCAGTAAGAGACCTGTGGTTGTTTGCCGGGATCGTATCCGGCACCCAGTCTCGCCAGTGGGTCGGGTGAACGTCGATGCGTGCGCGGGTGGCGGCGTTCTTCCAGCCTTCCCGCTCCTTGATGCACGGAAAGACAAGCGCATGTTCGCCGTCCTCGTCGAGGACGGCCAGTTCCAGCTCACGATCGAACGGAGCGCTTGAGATCGGCTTCCACATCATCCCCTATGATGGGTGGGAGCAGCAGGCCCCGCCTTGATCTGGATCATTTTCCAAATCCCCACTCCGGTATGGACGCTGACACTGACATGGGCCGCCATGCGAGTCACCGGCGGGCCTAGCCATGGTTGTCGATTCATCTGTTGGCCGACCGACTCCTTGATCGTGATCAATGACCTCCCTGGCGGCAGGGCTACGATCCGCGATGCCGAATATCAGAGTCGATGGAGCACCGGCGACACCGTGCTGTCACGAAAAACAGGAGATCGCGCCGATGCTGATCCGCACGCTTTCTGCTTTGGAATGTACAAAATTGCTGACGGCCAACCGGGTCGGCCACTTGGCATGCGCTAAGGATGGACACCCCTACGTCGTGCCATTCTACTATGCCCACGCCGACAATCACCTCTATGCATTTTCCATGCCGGGCAAAAAGGTCGACTGGATGCGTGCCAATCCGCTGGTGTGCGTCCAGGTGACGAACGCGGCCAAGGGCGGGCATGGAGAAGCGTCGATCGTGTCTATGAAGAACTGCCTGATCGGATCGGCTACAAGGTTCAGCGCGACCATGCGTGGTCGGTGTTGACCAAGCACGTCGACTGGTGGGAGCCTGGCGCTCTGAAGCCGGTTACGCCTCCTTTTTCGGACAGCACTCCGCATGTTTTCTTCAGGAACGTTATCAAGCAGGCATCGGGTCGGGAAGCAAAGGAATAGCGTGCTTCCCGTCCGAACACCGCGGGCGCACAGCCGCTGTGGATTGTGCCGTGCAATCCGTTTTCACGCCAATTCGTCCATCGCGCAAAAAAACATTGGAAGTCCGAGCCAGCTTGGGGATAGGCACTCTGTGGCGCATGTATACCAGTGGTGAAGGGCGATGGCGCAGGAAAATCTGGTGGTGTGCAGCAAATGCGGCGGAATCAATCGACTGCCGCCAGCGCGCGATGCCAAAAACGCAAAATGCGGAAAGTGCGGGAAAAAGCTGTTCTCAGGCCACCCCGAGGACGTCGATGCACGAACCTTCGATCGTCAGGTCAAGCGAGGCACCGTTCCCGTTGTCGTGGATGTCTGGGCGCCATGGTGCGGGCCCTGCAAGATGATGGCGCCCGCATATGAAGCCGCAGCAAACGAACTGGAACCGCATGTTCGGCTGATCAAGCTCAACTCCGATAATGAGCAGGCCGTTTCAGCCAGGCTCGGCATTCGCGGCTTCCCGACCATGATCCTGTTCCATGGCGGACATGAGGTTGCGCGCACTTCCGGTGCAATGACGGCGGGGCAGATCGTCCGGTGGATCCGCGACCACCTGCCTGTGGCCGGCGCCTAATCGTGGATCCGCTCATCGCCCGACTCGGACTTGCACTGACTATAGGCCTGCTCGTCGGACTGGAGCGCGGCTGGCGAGAGCGGGACGCGCCCGATCGTAGCCGGACGGCCGGAATTCGAACCTACGGCATATCCGGTCTGCTCGGCGGCATTCTCGCAGCTCTGGCCGATGCTCTCGACGCAGTGTCCGTGCTGGTCGGTGGTTTCATCGCCTTTGCGGCAATCTTCGCCTGGTACAAGGCGCGTGAGGCAGCCCATGATGAGGATTTCAGTGTTACGGCGGTAGTAGCAGCCCTTTGCGTGTTCGCGCTCGGTGCATTGTCCGTCGCAGGCGATTACCGCGCCGCTTCTGCAGGAGGAACAGCACTCGCGGCCATCCTTGCCAGTCGAGAAATCCTGCACGGCCTCCTGAAGCGGCTGACCTGGATCGAGCTTCGTTCCGCGCTGATCCTGGCTGTGATGAGCGCGATCATCCTGCCCTTGCTGCCAAACCGGACGATGGATCCATGGGGCGGCTTCAATCCATGGGAAGTCTGGTTCCTCACGGTGCTGATGGCGTCGATATCGTTCGCCGGCTATGTCGCCGTTCGCGTCCTGGGGACCACCCGCGGCCTGCTCGTCAGCTCGCTCGCCGGCGCCATCATCTCTTCCACCGCCGTAACCGTGGCGCTGGCCCGCAACGCCGTGTCGGGAAGCAATCCTCTGCCGCTCGCTGGCGCGGCGTCGCTGGCGCAATGGTTTCCTTGCTACGCGTCTGCGCCGTGGTTCTGATCGTCGAGCCAATCGTGTTCGCTTCGGTTGGCATTCCCGCAATTGCCGCGGCGCTCTCCTTCGCTGCTTGCGGAGCATTGCTGCTGGCTCGGGACAGCGGGGATCACGAGGGTCCCGCGGTCGCGCGCAATCCATTCGACCTAGGCCCGTTGCTGCTCTTTGCCCTGCTGTTTGCGATCGTCGCGACCGCGAGCGCTGCATTGGCTGCTCAATTCGGCGGACGCGGCTTGCTGGCGAGTTCGGCGTTTGCAGGCATGTTCGATGTCGATGTCTCGGTTCTCAGTGCCTTGCGCCTGGTCAAGCATTCGGTCCCTGTCGAGACCATTGGCCAGGCGGTGCTCGCGGCACTGGCAGCAAACGCGATCTGCCGCCTGTCGCTGGCCGCATTTGCCGGCCCGATCAGGTTCTGGTTCCCGCTCGCAGGTGCAACCCTCGTCGCCGCAATAGCCGGCTACGGCACGATGTTGCTGCCATCGACCTTCTGATAGCGCCGAGAACCGGCCTCTTTTGATGCCGATCAAGGGCCAAGCCGGACAGCCGCTTTATGAAACTCCGCGAAGGAGTACGCCATGATCAGCTTGAAGGGTCTCACCCCGAAATTCCGGCGCGTCCGGTTGGTGCCAAGCCGCCTCGGAGGTAACCCATGCCGCGGCGCATCTTGATTGTTGTCGGCCATCCCGATCCATCGCCGCACCGGCTCTGCCGTAGTCTCGCCAAGGCCTATGCCGAGGGAGCGGAACTGGCGGGGCATGTCGTCCGCCGGGTCGACCTCGCGGCACTCGATTTTCCAATGCTTCGGACGGTGCAGGAGTTCGAGCACGGCGCGATTCCCGACAGCCTAAAGGACGCCGCTGAAGCGATAGTCTGGGCGGAGCACATTGTATTTGTCTTTCCGCTGTGGCTCGGGACCGTGCCGGCTCTGCTCAAGGCTTTTCTGGAACAGGTGATGCGGCCGGGAACTGCCTTTACCTACCGGGACAAGGGTGGCGGCTTGCCCAGGAAACTGCTCCGCGGCCGCTCCGCTCGCGTCGTGGTCACGATGGGCATGCCGGCCGTTCTTTACCGGCTATGGTTCCTCAGTCACGGCATTGCCGGCATGCGGCGGAGCATTCTGCGTTTCGCCGGCGTGAGCCCGGTGCGCGAAACCTTGTTCGGCATGGTCGCGGATGCCACCGATCCGACGCGGGCGAAATGGTTCGAACAAATGCGCAGGCTCGGTGAGCGGGCGCTTTAGCACGATCGTCTTCAACCGGAACAGCAAAACTCCCCTTTCGCACGAATGCAAAGGTGGGCGAACGTGAGAATTGGCACGGCTTTGCGAAGTGCTGGTCAGCAAAGGCTCGCCCGCCGACGTCGCAATGGACCCTGAGCGCACTGCTCGCCTCGGCCTTTGTCGTTGCGCTCGGCTACGGAATCGTCTTGCCGGTCCTGCCGATGATGGTCGAGCGGCTTGCCGGTGCGACAGATCCGACATTCAATGCGCGGCAGATTGGCTTCCTGACTGCTGCCTATGTCGCCGCGCCGGTGGGCGCCGCTTTCCTCTCGGGGAAGTGGTCTTGTTTGATCGGGCGCAGATCTGTCCTCTCCAGGGACTTGTCTTCTCGCCGCTCGTCAACCCGGCAGCGGCGAGGCTGCTTGTGGCTCCTGCCCTCCTGGTGATGGCGATGGGTCTGGCGGTTGTGCCGATACTTGCCGGGCTCACGGAAATGCTGTTTGCGGTTTCCGTTGTTTCGGCTTCGGCCGGCGTGATCAGCCCGCTGCCCGCCTACTGGGTGTCGCGCATCAGTGCACGACGCCAAGGTATGGAACTCGGCATCGAGTCGGCAGCGGTCAGCCTCGGGCGCTAGTGGGCTCCGCGGCCGCCGGCCTGCTGTTCGGGGTTCCCCGGGCTGGAAGGCGCCGCCTTCTTCGCCGCTGCCGCAGCAATGGGCCTCGCCGCGATTGCAAGCCTGAAGCTGCCGCTGCCATTGGCGCGCGCACATTCCGAGGCGCGGTCGAGCCCTGCCGACCGAGCGGACGCAGCAGTTTGATCCACGTCATTGCGAGTGCGGCTGCCAGGATGTGAAATACAAAAAACAGGAGATCTCATCGATGCTGATCCGCACGCTGTCTTCACTGGAATGTACGAAGTTGCTAGCGGCCAATCGTATTGGCCACTTGGCATGCGCGAAGGACGGGCAACCCTACGTCGTGTGTTTCAACTACGCCTACGCTGACACTCACCTCTACGCGTTTTCCTTGCTAGGCAAGAAGATCGAGTGGATGAGAGCCAATCCCTTAGTGTGCGCCCAGGTCGAGGAACACGGCCAAGGACGCGGATGGAGAAGCGTCATTGTCGACGGCCGCTTTGAAGAACTGAGTGACCGGACCGGCCACGAGTTTCAACGCGGTCATGCATGGGCAGTGTTGAGCAAGCACACGGACTGGTGGGAGCCTGGCGCGCTCAGGCCGATCACACCTCCCGTGTCAGACAGCACACCGCACGTTTTCTTCCGGATTCTCGTAGAAGAAATTTCGGGCCGGGAGGCAATAGAATAGGCTGTTTTCCGGTAGATTGACGCGTTGCACGGAACGCAAGCACCTGGCTGACAGTGGATTGCGCCGGGCCGATCGTTATTCAGCCTTTGAATTCTCAGCGCGACATTTCGATCGGCGCCGATGATCACGAACGTGCCGGTGGCAAGGGGAAGCTATAGATCGCGCGAACTTGGCCGCTTTCGATGGACCATGCCCGCGCCCAACTCAAGTAAGTTTCTTCTCTACCTGCCCTGGATGAGGTCCATGACAGGCGGGAACGTCAGCAATACGCCTACCGCCAGCAACGCGAAGGACACAGAAAGGACCTTTGCCATTTCCACGTTCTTTGGGGCCCACCTGCGCGAAAGGATAAACCAGGCAATCAACCAGACGATGACTGCGCTGGTCGAGACGCCGGACAAGGCGCCGGTTGGTGTATAAAACGTGAAAAAGTGGTTGAGTGATGTAAAGGCATCGCCGGCCAAGGCGAATATCCCCATAGCGGCAGATCCAATTCCAGCGGCCAGGATGGCGGCCGCACCGGGACCGTTGGGAATCTCGTCCGGCCTGATAGGCTTGATATTGGCCATGACTATTCGCCCTCCTGTTCACCGGCGATGATTTCAATCATCGCGCCACCACGAACCGGGGCGTATTTGTTGAGAAACGCCCCGAAAGCACCCGCTACACCAGTCGCCACGAAGGCAACAACCGCGAAGCCGATGACGGCCGTGCGGATTTCTTTCTGCCTGGCCAAAGCCGGTCCGTATTTGGCGAAGACATAGGCGACCATCGTCATGGCAATTGGCGCAAGCCAAGCCACGTGCTCTTTCCACTCCATCCCCAAGCTATGCCACGCGGATGTCTTCGGGTTGGAGGTCAGCAGAAACTTTGGATAGTCGGCCAAATTGGTAACCCCTGGGGGCACCGCCGCTCGATACCACGGATATACTATGTAGGCACCCGACAGCACCGCACCCCAGGCAAGGAAGACCATTATCGAGAGATAAAGCAAAAGCAGATTGTGTTCTCTGGCGCTTGGGATGGATGGGGCTCCAGGCGCAGACATTCGATAGAGCTCGGCAAGTGCACCCGAAAACGCGAGCATAAAGAGTGCTCCAAAACCCATACCGTGGAATACTGTCATAAGATCGCGGGAAGAGATTTCCATGACGTCATCTCCTACGTTGACAAGCTTTGATCAAAGGCCGATGGGGGCGTTCCGCTTTGATCGAAATCAATTTGCGATATCCGATAACATTATTTTGAAGCTTTATTTGAACAAACTTGCCACTGCCCTGCTTCGTAATGCAAGACGCCTACGCGCAGCTGTTGGCGGCCGGCGCTGAAAGGGTCGTGAGGACGGACCCCATTCCGCATCCGCCGAATGCGATTTCCCTCGCCGGCTTAACGCTCGCCTATTTCTCAGCCTTCGTCGTATCCACCCGAACTCAATCCATGCCGAATCAAGCAGCCGGCGTCGACTCCTGATTGAACTCTTTCAACCAGCCACCTTCAAATCCCGCCCGTTGCAGGCCGGTGCGAATATACCGGCATGAGCGCATCAGCCGCCACAGGAGGCCGCTGCATTCGTTCTCGATCATGAGCACGACGGGACCTTCGTTGAGGCCGAAATGCCAAGGCGAAACCCACCATCCAAAGGCGTTGCCGGATGTTCCTGGATGCGTCGGATTGAAGGCCGCCTTGAAACCATAGGCATTGGCGGCCTTGAGCTTGGCTTGGTGGATGCAGAAGCTGATCGCCGGCCGGACGATTTCGGGAGCAAAAGGCAGGGAGGCAGCGACCGACCATGGAGCGAGCGTGCCATCGTCGGGACCATAGGGCACGCCGCGCGCGACATAACCCTCGAACTGGCGCTCGATGCCGTTCAACTTGAGCGTGGAAGGACCAGGCCCCTCGCTTGCGGTGATGCCCCAGCAGTGTTCGCCATAACCCTCAAATCCACGCGGATTGTCGACGGCGTAGCGTTGCTGAACGAATGTGGCCCGTCGGCTGTTCTCGAAATAGTCGCTTCCCTTGCTGCGCATGAAGGCATCCTGGATGTCACGAAAATCGATCCAGACATGGGAAAGCTGGTGAATGAACAGCGATCCAGCATAAAGATACTCGTAGCCGTAACAATTTTCCCATCGGAATGTTGCGGTCCAGGCGGGGTAGCTAGTCTCGGGCAAGGGGTGGGTCGGCGAACCCAGTCCCAGGACATAGAGCAAGAGCGCCTCGTCATAGCCTTGCCAGCGATATTTCAGGAACCCGTGCTCGGGTGTCCAGCCGTGGGCGACGGTCTCTCCCCCGTCCTGCGCCCAGCGCCAATCGGCACGGTGATAAAGCGCCTCGGCCAAGGTCCGGATCTCGGCCTCGGGCGCGGTGTCGGCATCGAAATACTGCCCTGCAGCCAGCGCGCCCGCCAGCAGGAACGTGCTGTCGATCGTCGACAGCTCGCATTGCCAGGTCCGCCGGCCGGTCTGCATGTCCAGGAAGTGATAATAGAAGCCGCGGTATCCGGTAGCGTCGGGCTCGGGGCCCTGCGGCCTGTTCCAGAAGAAGCGCAGCGTTGCCAAGGTGCGTTCCGCGGCCGCGCTTCGCGTCATGAATCCGCGCTCGACTCCCACCGGATAGCAAGCCAGCGCCAAGCCGGTGGCCGCAATGCTTGCCGGCCAATCCGCCTCGGTCTTGTCCAGGATGAGACCATTGGCGGGGTTCGCCTCATGAATGAAGTAGTCGAATGTCTCCCGCTGCAATATCGCCAGATCGTCTTGCATGGCAGAGGTGTTCGCGACGCTGTTGGTCTCGGGAGAATGCGCTCGCATCGCGCTGCGTTCCCCCCGCTGTTCACGGATGCGCCAGACACAGATGGTCGAACACACCTTTGACGCCCCTGACGCCTTCGGCAACCACGCGCACAGCATCCCGTTCACTCTGCGATCTGACCGCACCCGAAAAATGCACCAGGCCATCAGTCACCATAAGCGTTAACGCGTCTGCTTCGACCCCTGCGTCCTCTCGCAGCCGTGTAAGAATGCTGCGCCGGATCGCATCGTCACCTGCCGCCGTAGCGTCGTCAAACCTCGTCGCAACGACGACGCGCAGAAGATCGGCGCGGCTGACGACGCCGACCAGACGCTGTCCTCTCATCACCGGAATGCGCTTTATGCCGTGCTCCTGCATCAGCGCAACAATTCGCGCTATCGGGGTTTCCTCGTCCGCCACGATGACATCCGAGGTCATCAGATCCGCCACTTTCCAGCTGTGGCCCTTCACATAGCTGCGCGGTGCACCTATCGGAAATACTGGGGCACCCAGTTCTGACCTGCGCAGGAAATCACCCTCGCTCACAATTCCAGCCAGGCGGCCTTTGTCATCGACGACAGGCATGCCGCTGATGCGATGATCCAGCATGATCCGCGCTGCATGTCTTACGCTGTGGTCAGGCGACACGGCAACAATGTTTGGACTCATTACATCCTTTGCTTTCATCTGCCTCATCCTTGGCTCAGTTCAAGTGAACAGGCGCCCGAGCGCCAATCGGCGGCATCGTAGCGTAAATGCCGCCGACCTCTTTGAGGCAAGTCAATGCCGGTTCCGAACCGACCGGTGCGGCCGACTCGACTGCTCCCACAACATGTCGAGCGGCTACCGGAACACATGACCGCCCCCGAAGCGGTTTTGATTTGTATCAATGTCGCGCTCACCTCGACGGGTGACTGTGCCATGCGACCTCGCGGATTGATGTCTGCGCCGACGCGACAAGTGCCTCGAACATGCGATCCCTGGCGGCCATGGCTGATAGTGTCTTCACCGCAAGAGCGCTGACCAAAACCTACACCTCGGGCGAGACGCAAGTGCTTGCGTTGCGTAAGCTGGATCTTGAGATCGCGGCGGGAGAGATGGTCGTTCTGCTTGGACCGTCGGGCAGCGGGAAGTCGACCCTGCTCAACATCATGGGCGGGCTTGACCACGCCACGAGCGGCCAGTTGTTCTTCAGGGACCAGGAACTGACCAACCTCGATGATCGGGGGCTGACTGCCTATCGGCGGCAGCACGTCGGGTTCGTTTTCCAGTTCTACAACCTGATCCCCAGCCTGACCGCTTATGAAAATGTCGCTCTCGTCACGGAGATTTCCGATCATCCGATGCGCCCGGAGGAGGCTTTGGCGCTAGTCGGGCTTGAACCGAGGATGCACCATTTCCCGGCTCAATTGTCCGGTGGCGAACAGCAACGCGTGGCCATTGCCCGTGCCATCGCCAAGCGCCCGGACGTGTTGCTTTGCGACGAGCCGACAGGCGCGCTGGATTCCAAGACAGGCATCCGGGTAATCGAGGCACTGCTCGGCATCAATGCCCAGCTTGGCACCACGACACTCATCATCACGCACAACGCCAGCATCCAGGATGTCGCCGACCGCGTCCTGTTTTTCGCCGACGGGCAGATCTCCAGAATCCGCAAAAACGAGGTTCGCCGGACTGCTGCGGAACTTGTCTGGTGAACAGGATGGGCGCGCTGGACATCAAGCTCCTCCGCGACTTCGGGCGGCTCTGGGCGCAAGCGCTTGCCATCGCCCTCGTCATTGCCGGAGGCGTGGCGACGCTCATCCTCGCCGTCGGATCCTACCGTTCCCTGGACGAGACGCGCACTGCCTACTACGAACGCTACCGCTTCGCCGACGTCTTTGCTTCGGTAAGCCGCGCGCCAAAAACGCTTGTCGACCGGATTGCCGAGATTCCCGGCGTTGCTTCGGTCGACACACGAATTGCCAAGCTCGTGCTGCTTGACATACCGGGTTATCTGGAGCCGGCGACAGGTGAAGTCATATCCCTGCCCGAAACCCAGGAGGCTTCGCTCAACCTGCTCTACATGCGTGTTGGTCGCATGCCGGAGCCCGGACGCGCCGAAGAGGTCGTCGTCAACGAGGGCTTTGCCTTGTCCCACCGCTTTCAGCCCGGGGCCCGATTCTCGGCAATATTGAACGGCCGGAAACGTGAATTGACGATTGTCGGGATCGCGCTGTCTCCCGAGTTCATCTACGCGGTCGGGCCAGGCGACATCATGCCGGACGATCGTCGCTTCGGCCTCATCTGGATGTCGGAAAAAACGCTCGCCAGCGCCTACGATCTCGATGATGCGTTCTCGTCCGTGTCGTTGAAGCTGCTGCGGGGCGCGTCCGAGAGTGAGGTCATGATGCGCCTGGACGCCCTGCTCGAGCGCTATGGTGGCCGAGCGGCCTATGGCCGGAAGGACCAGACTTCGCACGCCTGGCTGAACCACGAACTCGATATGCTCAACAACATGAGCCGGACCCTGCCACCGATTTTCCTTTTGGTGTCGGCATTCCTGGTCAATCTCACACTGAGCCGGCTCGTTGCGCTGGAGCGCGAGCAGATCGGGCTGATGAAGGCGCTGGGATACAACAACGCCAGCATCGTCATGCACTACCTCAAATTCGTCACCGTCATCGTGATGATCGGCATTGTAATCGGCAGTGCAGCGGGCACTTGGCTGGGGATGCGCATCACCAGTCTGTTCGGTGACTTTTTCCATTTTCCGTTCCTCGTCTTCACCAAGAGCCCGGACCTCTACGTCATTGCCGCCGCGCTCAGTCTCGTCGCTGCAATCATCGGGGCTGTGCGAGCGCTTCGAGAGGTCGTGCGATTGGCGCCTGCCGTCGCGATGCAGCCGCCGGCGCCTCCGCGCTATCGGCGACTGCTGCCTGCGAGCTTCACAGTCGACAGGTTCATGTCGCAACCGACCACGATGATGTTGCGCAATATCACTCGCCATCCAGTCAGGTCGTTGTTCACGACGCTTGGAATTGCGCTGGCGACAGCCATCCTGATTGTGTCACTTTTCACTGGCGATGCGATGGAGCAGCTCATCGACGTGACGTATTTCCTGGCCGACCGTCAGGACGCCACCGTCAGTTTCGTGGAAAAACGCCCGCTGGACGTCGTGCTGCAGATCGCGCGGCTTCCGGGCGTTCTCGCCGCGGAGCCCTACCGCGAGGTGCCGGTCCGCATCAGGAGCGGAAACGTCGAGCGCCGGATCATGATCAGCGGCAGGCGGCGTGACGCCGATCTCAACCGCATCATTGATGTCGACCTGCGGCCGGTCGTTCTGCCGGAAGCGGGCCTGGCGATTTCGAGCATGCTTGCTAGGATTCTCGCGGTGAGGGTCGGCGATTCCGTCGAGGTCGACTTGCTCGAAGGAGCGCGGCGGACCTCTGTCGTTCCTGTGGCAGCCTTGGTCGAAGATTACTTCGGCATCCGCGGGATGATGGATTCAGAGACGCTCGCGCGCCTGATGCGCGAAGCGCCGTCTGTGAACAGCATCAATGTCAGCCTCGACCAGAACAGCCGGGAAACGTTCTATGCCGCCATCAAGAACCTGCCGATTGTCGGCGGCCTGGCTCTGCAGAGTGTGTCGCTTGCGAATTTCCGCAAACTGGTTGCCTTGCTGATCACGACAATGGCCAGCATCTACACCGGGCTGGCTGCCGTCATCGCGTTTGGTGTCGTCTACAACAGCGCCCGGATCTCGCTTTCCGAACGGGCGCGGGAGTTGGCCAGCTTGCGCGTCCTTGGCTTCACCCGGGGTGAAGTGTTGCGCATCCTGCTGTTGGAACTCGCCCTGCTCACATTGATCGCGCAGCCGCCTGGATGGCTCATTGGCTTTGGTCTTGCCTGGATTATGCAGAAGAACCTGGCCGGCGAACTGATGCGGGTGCGCCTGATCGTTGAGCAGTCCACCTACGTCTTCGCCAGCGCGATCGTGATCGCCGCGGCCGTGCTTTCCGCGCTCGTCGTTCGCCGAAGGCTCAACGAGCTGGACCTTGTCACCGTTCTCAAGACACGGGATTGAACCATGCACACGATCTGGATGAAGCGAACGTTGGGCATTGTAGCGTTGACCATCTTGGGCGCCGGCGCCGTCTGGTTCGCATGGCCGCGGCCGATTGCAGTGGATCTGGCAACGCTGACGAAAGGTCCCATGGAAGTCACGATCGACGACGAAGCGAAAACGCGCGTGCGTCACGTCTATACGGTGTCAGCCCCGATCGCCGGCAAAGTCCTGCGGATCTCTCCACCCCGCCACATCGGAGACCACGTCACCAAGGACGAAACCGTCGTGGCTGTGATGCAGCCGACACTGCCGAGCTTTCACGATGCGCGCACCCACGAGGAACTGCTGGCGGCGCTGGCTGCGGCCGATGCGACGGTAAACCTTGCGGCAGCCGAAATGCGCCGGATCGAGGCTGCGCTTGTATTTTCGAGAACGGAGTTGGGGCGGGCGGAAGCACTTGCGCGCACTGAGGCGATTTCTCTCAAAGCCCTCGATGGCGCCAAGTTCGACGTCGAAACCAATGAGGCAGCCCTGGCCAGTGCAAAAGCTCAGCTGGAGGTCCGCCGAAACGAGCGTAACAGCGTTGCAGCCCGGCTTGGTGAGCAGTCGGGAACCGCGCCGGAGCCAGATCCCGCCTGCTGCATACAGTTGCGCGCTCCCGTGGCAGGCAGCGTGCTGAAGATCATTCAGGAGAGCGAAGGGGTAGTCCAAGCCGGTGCACCGCTGATCGAAATCGGCGACCCGCTCGATCTCGAAATCGTCGCGGACCTGTTGTCGACCGACGCTGTCCGCATAAAGCAAGGCGCGCCGGTCTGGATCGACAACTGGGGTGGACTGCCGGTCCAGGGCCGCGTCTCCCGCGTCGATCCGGCGGGCTTCACCAAGGTTTCCGCACTTGGCATCGAGGAACAACGCGTCCGCACGACGATCGACTTCACCGACCCTCCGGCGAAGTGGTCGGGGCTAGGACATGATTACCGCGTGATAGTGCATGTCACGATCTGGAAAGGCGATGACATCCTGGCCGTCCCGGTGGCTGCCCTGTTCCGACAAGGAGACGACTGGGCGGTATTCGCGGTAAGGGACGGCCGTACACGGGTATCTATCATCAAGATCGGTCAGCGAAACAGCCGTACGGCGGAGGTTCTGTTGGGCCTTGCCCCAGGCGATCGCGTGGTACTGCACCCGAGCGACAGGGTCACGGACGGCGTGACCGTCGCGGAGCGCGATGTCCAATACTCTCAATAGCTAGTGTCGGAACGGCAAAGTCGATGGGAAAGGCGGAAACCAGCGGGAACTGGCGGGTGGACAACAAAGGACGACATTTATGGCGAGACGGCACTTCGACGGATTATGTTTGAACGTCTTCTTTTTAGTCCTCTCGCGGCGTCCCTCCGGTGAGTAGCAACGATGCCTCGGGTCAGGTCACGACATCGTCGTGATGACCTGAATGTCGGCCAGCTCTCATGTGTCGTCCCAGCCTAAAGCCAACCTGTCGCAATCAGCCCAAGGCTGACGAGCGGGCATGCGCCGCATATCGGCCGTTGAGGTCGAGCTTTGCTACCACGGGACCGGTCGATAGTGTCTCGAGCGTTTGTGATCTTCTTGTGAAACCGCTCACAAAGCCAGGATCGCCAACGCTTCTACTCATGCTATGATCTCTTTAAGGCCATGCAAGAACAAGTAATTTGTTCTTGCTGAGTCTATCGCCGCGCAAAGACATTGTGCTTAGCACCCGCATAATGAGCCTGCCAGCCGCCTTGTGCGCTGCAGGCGACGAGGACTATCCAGCCTCTGAACGTCTCCGCCAACGCCGACATGGACATTCGATTCGAACATTGACGCGAGAGGTGATAGTCTGACCTTGGAACCTTGGAAGGAGGAAAATGCGCGCCATTGCACTATTTGCCGGCGTGTTGGTGACTCCGCCCTCGATGGCGGCGGAGCAGCTGATCTTTTACACAGCTAGTTTTCCAGATGCCACGTCGGTCCAGCTCAGCGTCGTGAACAACAATGTCTCGCTATATGGGGACTATGACTTTGACGTCGCTATTGGCCTAGTCGAGACGGACGCGAACGGCGCCATCAGGTATGAAGATGGCGGCAGGCACCGTGCACAAGTTCGCTGTAACTATCCGGCATATGTGAGCGTAGGTGCGCGAAAATATCCCATAGAGATGCCTCTGAGCCGCTCCGCACGTGACGACTGGAAAGAAAATCTCTGGAGGATTTTCTGCCCGGCACCTTCATCCTGACTTCCGTACCCATGGCATTGCTCGACCGGGTTACTTGATACCGGTGACCGTGATGCGTCCGTTGACGCGATCGGCTGTGAACTCGATCGCCTGACCCGTTTTGACCTTGTCGAGCAGGCCCTGCTCGGCGACGACGAACACCATCGTCATCGCTGGCATGTTGAGATTGGTCAGCGGCCCATGCTTAATCGTCAGCTTCTGCTGTTTGGCGTCGACCTTGATGACTTCGCCCTTCACGTATTCCTGCGCAAGCGCGCTCCCGCCG
>NZ_JAMYQC010000027.1:0-102853 GCF_040320645.1 Mesorhizobium sp. M0633 | reverse complement strand
GCACCAGCGATGCGCTCTCCACCTCCGCGATCAGCGCGGGGATGCCGGACGCGCGCGCCGCCCGCGCCGCCAGGCCAAGCGCGGCGCGCGCAGGGCCGGTCCGCAAGCGGCGGATGGCGATGCCGGCGACAGCCAGCTCGTGGGCGGCCCGCGATGCCGGCGGCAGCGGCGAGGGATCGAAGCCGTCCAGCCTGCGCTCGGCTTCGTCGAGATGGCCGATCAGCAGCAGGCGCCGAACGTCGAGGTTGCGCGCATGCGCGGCGTTGACGCGGTCGCCATGCTTTTCAAGCGTCGCCCGTGCGGCGTCGAGTGCCTTGGCCGGCCAGGTAAGGTCGCGCGAGACGAGCGCGATCTCGGCCTCGGCGACGATACACCGCGCGCGGGCCACGGCCTCCCTCGGGCTGAATGCGTGCGCCGCCCTCTTGAGGAGAACCTTCGCCCTATTCAGGTCGCCAAGCTGCGCCATCGCGATACCGCGCAACGCCAGTGCCGGCGCATCGTCGCGCAGCGCAACCCGCTTCAAGGCGCCGAGCGGATCGCCCGCCGCAAGCGCATGCGCCGCCGCCGTGATTAGCGAGTCCATCGGAATCCCGTCACACTTGTCACTCCCATGGCTTCGACATCCGGCGCTAAGTCCATCTCACTAACCAGTCGTATCGACAACGGTGACTGTAGCCAACCTGAGTTGCGGCGCGCCAACCTTGAGTCGCGGCTAGATTGTGCACTGGGCTCGAACACAACGATAAGCACTAGGAGAGACGCAATGAAGATCGAAGGTACAACCATCCTGGTGACTGGAGCCAATCGGGGCATCGGTCGGGCACTGGTCGAGGAAGCCCTGAGCAGAGGCGTAAAGCGCGTCTTCGCCGCAACCCGCCAAGCCATGGCCCACCCGGACCGGCGTGTGACGTCCCTGACCATGGATGTGACCAACGCTGCGCAGATCCGGGAGGCGGTCGAGAAGATCGATACTCTCGATATCCTCATCAACAACGCCGGCGTATCGCCCTTCGATGACCTCAGCGACCGTCGTGTGCTCGAACAACAGCTCGCCGTAAACCTCTTCGGCTCGTATGACGTTACCCAGGCTCTGCTGCCGTTGCTGGCCCGGTCGCGGGGAGCCATCGTCAACATTCTGTCGCTGGCCTCGATTGCCGCCGTGCCGTTCAGTCCGGCTTATTCGATCTCGAAGGCGGCCTCATTCTCGCTGTCGCAGTCGTTGCGCACCCTTTTGGCCGGACGGGGTGTCAGCGTCCACAGGGTCCTTCCCGGCCCGGTGGACACGGACATGACACGGGGCCTGGACATCGCGAAGGCCTCTCCGGAGTCTGTCGCGCGGGCGATCCTGGACGGAGTGGAGAACGGCGAAGAGGAAATCTTCCCCGATCCCATGTCGGAATCCCTGGCGGAAGGCTGGCGCAGCAGTGCAGTCAAGGCGCTTGAACGCCAGTTTGCAGCCTATGCGGAAGCAAGCCCGTCAAGTGAAGCAAGCCCGTCAGGCAGTGGGCATGAAAGAAGCAGCGAAACGATTGCCCGCGAGGCCCATCCTTGCTGCTCGGCCTGAAACTGTAGACGCCTGTGCGGGGGTGGCGGCATCGCCGCCCTTCGGCGCCGCCCCGACCTTCACGGCGCTGCCTGGCGAAGAGATGCCTCGCTATGTACGGAGCAGGTTGACGGATCAGTTGCGGTCGTCGGGGAAACTTGGAATCGGCAAGAACTCGACGCCGTCCTCGGCCAGGCTCTTGGCCTCCTCCAGCGTCGCCTCGCCATAGATGCCGCGCGGATCGCTTTCACCGAAATGGATCTTGCGCGCTTCCTCGGCGAATTTGTCGCCGACATAGTCGGCATTCTCGCGCACCTTGTCGGCCATGGCCTTGAGCTGCGCCAGCGCCTGCTTCTGCGCCTCGCCCATGGCCAGCGCGATGCTTTCGCGCTTGCGCCCGGTGGAGACGGCAGGCGCCATCAGCGCCTTCTCGACCTTGTGCGAGCCGCAGGCCGGGCAATCGACGAAACCGCGCCTCTTCTGTGTGTCGAAATCGTCGTTGCTGCGGAACCAGGCCTCGAATTCGTGCTCGTGTTCGCAGATCAGGGAAAAGCGGATCAAGAGGCGGCACCCCTGAGCGGCATTGCCTCCGCCGAACCGGCGTTTACCGCAAAATCGCGTGCGTTTTTGAGATTCGGTATCTTCTTGCGCGCAGCGACTGACTGCCCCGGGTCGATCTCGGCGACGATCACTGCCGGCTCCTCATGCGCCGCCTCGGCGATAATGCGGCCCCAGGGATCGACGATCAGCGAATGGCCATAGGTTTCGCGGCCGTCCTCGTGCACGCCGCCTTGCGCGGCGGCAACGACATAGGCGCCGTTCTCGATGGCACGCGCCCTGAGCAGCACGTGCCAATGCGCTTCGCCGGTCTGGCGGGTGAAGGCGGCGGGCACCGAAAGCAGATCGGCGCCGGCCAGCGCCTCGGCACGGAACAGCTGCGGAAAGCGCAGATCGTAGCAGACGGCAAAGCCCAGCTTCGCGCCCTCGATTTCGGTGACGACAGCCTCGGTGCCAGGCTCATAGGCGGCGGATTCGCGCCAGCTCTCGCCATTGTCGAGATCGACGTCGAACATGTGGATCTTGTCGTAGGTGGCAATGGTGGCACCGTCCGGCCCGAACAGAAGGGCGCGGTTGGCAAGCTTGCCATCGGCGCGTAGAATGGCGGTCGAGCCGATATGCAGGAAGATGCCGAGCTCGCTGGCCAGCCTCCGCGACGTCGAGACGACGATGTCCTTGTCTTCGGAGGTGAAGGAAGCGGCCCGCGCCTGGCTGTCGCGGATCAGCGCGCCGGTCATTTCCGGGGTCTGGATGTAGGTCGCGCCAAGGCCTGCCGCCTCGCGCACCAGCCGTTCCAGATCGACCGCATTGCGCTCCGGGCTGGTTCCCGAACGCATCTGGATCGCCGCCGCCTTGAAACCACCCATCCTCATGTCCCTATCTGGCCGAGCCGTTGGCGAGCAATCCGTCCAGCCGTCCTTCCGCCTCCAATTCGTGGAGATCGTCGGAGCCGCCGACATGCGTGTCGCCGATGAATATCTGCGGAAAGGTGGAACGGCCGTGAGCGCGGGAGATCATCTCCTGGCGCAGCTCCGGCGAGAAGGAGGCGTCGTGCTCGGTGTAGGTCACACCCTTCCTGTCGAGCAGCCGCTTGGCCGCGGTGCAATAGCCGCACATCATCCGCGTGTAGATCGTCACATCGACCATCGGTCAGCAACCCTGCCTCGTTCCGCTGTCATCTAGGCTATATAGGCGCCGATTCGTCGGCCCGAAAGTCCCCCGGCAGCACACGCGCGAAGGTCAGTACGTCGACCGCGCCGGCACCGCCCTTCGTCAATGCCCTGGCGACCGCGCGGACGGTGGCGCCGGTGGTGTAGACATCGTCGATCAACAGCACCCGGCGGCCGGCGATTTCGATCTCCGCCTCATCAGGCACTTTGAATGCGGCGCGAACATTTTCCTCGCGTTCCCGCCGCTCAAGCCCGACCTGCTGGCGCGTGAGTTTGACGCGCCTGATGGCTGATGGCGCGAAGGGCCGCTCCCCGAGCTGCGCCACCGCCCGCGCCAGTTCCGCCGACTGGTTGAACTGCCGCCTGAAGAAACGCCGCCAGTGCAGCGGCACCGGCACGACCACGTCGGCCTCGGCGATGAGCTCGGCACCGGCGCGAAGCATCCAGCGCGCCATCCACGGCGCCAGATCGGTGCGGTCCTGGTATTTCAGCCCTTGCACCATCTGGCGGGCAACGCCGGAATAGGCGACCGCCGCCCGCGCGCGCTCGAACGGCGGCGGGTCGGCTATCGCCTCCGCCGAAAGGAACCCTTCACCCATATTGTGGGTGAACGGCGTGCCCATCACCGGGCACCATGGCCGTTCCAGCAGCCTGAGTTTCGGCCAGCAGGCGCCGCACAACACGCCGGGCTGCGAGACATGGCGGCGGCAGCCGGCACAGACCGGCGGGAACAAAAGGCGCGCTGGCCAGCCCAATGCCTTGCGGGCAATGCTCTTGATCGCAATACGCTTGATCTCTGGCATGGGATCGGCCACGTGGTTGGTCCTCCGCATCACTATATCAGAGAGCGAAGCACAAGGACCTGCCCATTGCAGCCTGTAATTGACACCTCGCTCTGGCTGGCGCGCAAGCGCCGGGCAATGGCCCATCCCATCGCCGGCGCGGATTTCCTCATGCGGCGGGCGGCCGAGGATCTTGCCGACCGGCTCGGCGCCGTCGAACGCAGGTTCGGCAAGGCGGCCTCATTGTTTTGCCAGACGCCGGCAGCAGCAGAGGTGCTCGCCGAAAGCGGCAAGGTGACGGAAAACGTGCGCGTCGAGGCCGACGCCGCTTTCCTGGGTGGCCAGCCAGGACTGTTGGCACCGTTGGAAACCGTGCCATTCGAGCCGGAAAGCCTCGACCTCGCAGTCTCGCTGCTGTCGCTGCAGGCGATGAACGACATTCCTGGCATGCTGGTGCAGGTCCGCCGGGCGCTAAAGCCGGACGGGCTTTTCCTCGGCGCCTTCGCCGGCACAGGCACGCTCTCCGAACTGCGCGAAAGCCTGCTTGCCGCCGAGACCGAGCTCTATGGCGGCGCCAGCCCGCGTGTGATCCCGTTCACCGACGTCCGCGACGCCGGCGCGCTGCTGCAACGCGCCGGCCTGGCACTGCCGGTTGCCGACGTCGACACGATCACGGTGCGCTACGATTCGCTATTTGGCCTGGTCGCCGACCTGCGCGCCATGGGCGAGACCAGCGCGCTTGTCGACCGCAGCAGGCGGCCGGGCACGCGAGCGCTGTTCGCGCGCGCCGCCGAAATCTATGCGGAGCGGTTTTCGGATTCCGATGGCCGCGTCAGGGCGAGTTTCTCGGTGGTCTGGATGTCAGGCTGGGCGCCCGATGCCTCTCAGCAAAAGCCGCTGAAGCCGGGCTCCGCAAAAATATCGCTGAAGACAATCCTGGAAAACCCCGGCGGCCCCTGAGCGGATCCTTGCGCAAAAGCTAAGCGTATCCCACGCAAAAGCTAAGCGGGTCACTGTGCAAAAGCGTTGGCAAGCTTGCTGCTGTTGTCGCTGAACAACCACTGGATGGCGCCGGCAGCCTGGCCAATACCAGCGACAATGGCAAGCGACAGAACGGCGACGATCAAACCATATTCGATAGCCGTCGCACCCCTCTCGTCTTCTAAAAATCGTTGCAGCAACATTTTCATGGGCGCCTATCCCTCTTGCCCGAACCTAGCGCCGACCCGTTAAGAAAGGTTAATGCGACAGGCTTAACGCGCGGTGAACCAGCTGCATTCTAGGAAACAGCCGAATCCTAGAGATCTGTTGAGGAGTCAGCAGTCGCCGCTGCTTCTGCCATCGGCCCGTATAACGCAGACCGAACTGGGCAGCGGCTGCAGCACGCTCTTGCGTAGCGTATAGCTATCGCGCTGGCCGATCGAGCCGGTGCTCATCGTATCAAGCCCGTCGCGGGCAAACTGCGAGCGGGTCCGGCTGTCGAGGTAGGGCGTCGCGATCAAGGCCAGAGCCACCGCGGCCGAGCCGAACAAGAGGGCGATGCGCAATATTCCCATGCCGGCATTGGCGGCGCCAGGAAGGCGGTCGGGCCAAGGCGAGTCCCAGTCCTTTTCAAGGCTCATGCAAATCGCTCCCCAGCGGTGGAATCGGCGTAACCGCCTAGCGTCAATTTTTCACGGTCAGATAAATCTTTCATTAACGCTGCTGCCAGCGCGTTGCAGCGCTGCCCGATTTACGGCAGGTCGGCCGTTACAGCAGATCGATGAGGAACTGGATCAGCGGGGCATCGGCCGGCGGCATTGGAAAATCGCGCATCTGGCGCGGCCGCACCCATTTCAGCACCTGGCCTTCCTTCGGCTGGGCAATGCCGCGGAATCGACGGCAGACGAACAGCGGCATCAGCAGGTGAAAATCATCGTAGGAATGGCTGGCGAAGGTGAGTGGCGCCAGGCAAGGGATGTCGGTTTCGATGCCGATCTCCTCGTACAATTCGCGGATCAGGCATTGTTCCGGCGTCTCACCGGGCTCGACCTTGCCGCCCGGAAACTCCCACAGGCCGGCGAGTTGCTTGCCTTCGGGCCGCTGCGCCAAAAGCACGCGCCCGTCGGCATCGACCAGCGCGCAGGCCGCGACCAGGAGCAGGCGTTTGCCGATCGTATCCAAGCCGCTCATGCGCCGGGTGGCCGGCGATAGCGATAGCGATAGACTTCGTCGAATCCGAGCGAACGGTAGAGCGCCAGCGCCGGCGCGTTGTCCGCCTCGACCTGCAGCCAGGCTTCCCGCGCCCCGCGCAGCCGCGCCCATTTCAGCGCCGACCGGATGAGATGGCGGCCATGGCCCTGGTTGCGCACCGACCTGTCGGTGGCGATCTCGAACAGGCCGGCAAGGTCGCCGTCATGCACGCAGATCAACGTTGCCAGCGGTTCGCTGCCGGCCTCCAGCGCAAACAGCCCGGCCTCCGGCTGGATGGCGCCGATGATCTCCGACAGGCCCGGCCGCAGCGACACATCCGAGCCGCTCACCTTGAGCGCCGCGCCGATGAAACGGCTGATGTCCTTCAACGGAATCTGGTCCATGGCGTCGTCGAGCATGGCGTCCGCCAGCGGCAGCCGCATGACCAGCGACTCCGCGAATATGCTCCAGCCCTCGCCGTCGAGGTACTTCGAAAGATCCGGCCCCGACAGCGGCGAGATGCGAAAGGTCAGCGGCCTGCCATAGGCGTCGAAGCGGCGGCTGGCGCGGCCGATGCGCTCGGCAATGTGCTGGATGTCGCCCGGATCGAGCGGATTGACCGAGTTCAGCCGCTTGGCCGGGTGGCCGGCCGTCAGCCGAACCACCCAGGTGCCGTCATAATGGACGGCGGCCGCCGGCCAGGCGCGAAAGCCGGCCGCCTCATAGCGGCGCACGATCGCCAACACGCTTGCCGGATGTCTGGAAGCCAACGCCATCAGCTCCGATAATCGCCGTTTATGGCGACATATTCCTTGGTGAGATCGCAGGTCCACACCGTCGCCTTGCCGCGGCCGATGCCGATATCGGCGCGGATGCGGATCTCGTCGCGCTTCATATACGCCGAAGTCGCCTCCTCGGAATAGGCGGCGTCGCGCTCGCCCTGATAGGCCAGGCGGTTGTCGCCGAACCAGATCGACAGAAGGTCGCGGTCGGCCGGTTCGCCGGCCTTGCCGACGGCCATGACGACGCGGCCCCAATTGGCGTCCTCGCCGGCGACTGCCGTCTTGACCAGCGGCGAATTGGCGATCGACAGCGCGATGCGCTTGGCCGAGCGGGCCGATTTGGCTCCGGTGACGGTGACCTCGACCTGCTTGCGGGCGCCCTCGCCGTCGCGCACCACCTGCAGTGCCAGCGATTTCAGCACCTTGCCAAGGGCACGGCGGAAGGCGCCGAGGCGCGCATCCTTGGGGTCGGAAATTGCCGGCGCGCTGCGCCTGGCGGCAGCACCCGTGGCGAACATCAGCAGCGTGTCGCTGGTCGAGGTGTCACTATCGACGGTAACCGCGTTGAAGGTCTTGGCCGTGCCGCGCGACAGGAGGTCCTGTAGCACGGGTGCTGCGATCGGCGCATCGGTGGCGATGAAGGAAAGCATCGTCGCCATGTCGGGCGCGATCATGCCGGCGCCCTTGGCGATACCGTTGATGGTGACGTCGGCATCGCCGAGCTTGACCGTCGCGGTCGCCAGTTTGGGATAGGTGTCGGTGGTCATGATCGCCTTGGCGGCTTCGGTCCACAATTCCGGCTTGCCGTCCTTGACCAGACCGGCCAGCAGATGGCTGAACTTGCCGGCGTCGAGCGGTTCGCCGATCACGCCGGTCGAGGCCAGGAACACCTCGCCCGCTGTGCAGGCGGCCGCCTTCGCCGCCACCTCGCCCGTGAGTGCCGTCGAGGCGCGGCCCTTCTGGCCGGTAAAGGCATTGGCATTGCCGGAATTGACGACCAGCACGCGTGCTTTGCCAGCCACGAGGTTCTGCCGGCAGAAATCAACTGGCGCCGACGGGCATTTCGACCTGGTGAACACGCCGGCGACGGTGGTGCCGGCGTCGAACACCATGGCCAGCAGGTCGGTACGGTTCTTGTATTTTATGCCGGCCTCGGCGGTGGCGATGCGCACACCCTCGATGGCCGGCATCTTGGCATATTTCTTCGGCGCGAGCGGCGAAACCTGTGTGGACATGGAAGACCCCGGGCGGGAAAAATCGCGAAAGGAACGCCGGTTTGCCCGATAGCACGCGCCGGCGCAAGGCGTTTCACAGCCGTTACGGGTGCCGGAAGCCTGACACCTGCCGCGGCCGCAAGCAGGCTGTTGCAAATTTGTTGGCGTCGCTGCGACCGATAGCGCTATGATCATGCCCCATGGGCAGGCTTGTGGTCTTGGCACTGGCGTTTCTGGGCTTTCTGCTGCTGCGCGCCGATGCGCAGACGGCGCGGCGCGTGGCGCTTGTGGTCGGCAACGGCAGCTACGCCGAAGCCGGCACGCTGGCCAATCCCGTCAACGATGCGCTCGACATCGCCGACAAGCTGCGCGCCATCGGTTTCGAGGTGATCGAAGGCAACGATCTCGGCAAGCGCGAGCTCGAACGCAAGATCGGCGAATTCTCCGATGCGCTGCAAGGCGCCGGTGCCGGGCTGTTCTACTATGCCGGCCACGGCCTGCAGGTCGACGGGCGCAACTTCATCGTGCCGGTCGACGCCCGGCTGGATATGCCGGTCAAGCTGCAGCTCGAGGCGGTGCCGATCGACGAGGTTCTCGACATCATGGAGCAGCAGACCAAGGTCAGCCTGGTCTTCCTCGATGCCTGCCGCAACAACCCGTTTGCGCGAAGTCTCAGCCGCAGGGCCACGACGCGCTCGGCGACGGCTCTCGCCGGCCTCGCCCAGTTCGAGTCGACACGCGGCTCGTTCATCGCCTTCTCGACTGCGCCCGGCGCCGTCGCAATGGACGGGACGGGGCGCAACTCGCCCTTTGCGGCGGCTCTTTTGCGGCATATGGCCGAGCCCGGACAAAGCATCAACGACATGATGATCGCAGTGCGCCGCGACGTCGTTTCCGCAACGCGCGAGGCGCAGCGTCCCTGGGAGCAGGGGTCGCTGCTCGAGCGTTTCGAATTCGTTCCGGGCGGAGACACTGCCCAGCAACCGAAACCGGCCGTCAGCCCGGCTCCCGCGTCGCAGGTGGCTGCGCTCGAACGCTCCGTCGGCGACGAGGGTGCCATCGAAAAATTCTTGCGCGAAAACTATCTGGCGCCTGATGCCAGGAGAATGCGCGAAACCGTCAAGCGGCTCTACGGTGCGTCGGCCACCATCTACGGCACGCGCTACGACAGCGAGGCGATCGTCAAGGTCAAGACCGACTGGTTCGCGCAATGGGCATCGTGGTCGTTCGGTCTCGAACCCGGCAGCCTTGAGGTGACGCCGCACGGCCAGGACCGTGCCGACGTGGTTTTCGCCATGCGCTACGACTATGTGCCGAAAGACAAATCGGCGCAGCGCCTGACCGGCAAGGCGCGGGTGACGCTGGAACTCGTGCTGGCCGATGGCGCGTGGCGCGTTGCGTCGGAGACGTCGCAAGCGCAGGAATGAACATCAGCGGACCGCTGGGTTGATGAACCCGCGAAACACCCGCTGCACGCCCGGAATCAGCCCCCAGATCATGATCGAGACCATCAGCGGCGCGATGACCAGCGTGCGCTGCCAGATTTGCCATTCCTGCGTCAGCGGAAAAACCACGTACAGAATGGCAGTGATCAGCGGATACACGCCGAGCAGCACCAGCAGGGCGAAGCGCAGGCGCGAAAAACGCGTGGCGGCGGTCGAAGTCATTGCTGTCCTCCTTATCGTTACGGAACGTTTCGTTACATATAAAACGGATCGTTTCGTTTCGTCAAGAGTTGTATATGATGGCTGCTGAAATCGCGGGTAAGGAAGAAGAGATGGGCGAAATCACCGATCCCGGGCGCAAGTCGGCTGGCGCACGGCGCAGCCCGGAAAGCGCCGATGCCATTCTCGATGCCGCCGAGGCGGTACTGGTCGAAGCCGGCTATTCCGGCTTCTCGATCGAGGCGGTGGCGCGCCGCGCACGCGCCGGAAAACCGACGATCTATCGCTGGTGGCCAAGCAAGGCCGCCTTGCTGCTCGATGTTTACCAGCGGCAAAAGCGCGTCGACAATCCCGATACCGGGAACCTTGCGGAGGATCTCGTCGGCTTCCTGAAGAGCTTGTTCGCGCATTGGCGCGACACATCGTCGGGCAGCGTGTTCAGATCGCTGATTGCCGAGGCGCAGTCGGACGAAAAAGCCGCCGCCGCCCTCGCCGAATACGCAAGAGGGCGTCGTGTCCATACCGGCCAGATGATCGAACGCGCCAAGGCAAGGGGAGAGGTGGCAGCCGACGTCGATGCCACTGTCGTCGCCGACCTGATCGCCTCGTTCGGCTGGACGCATCTTCTGACGAACCGCCTGGACGAGGACGAAGCGACGCTGCGCAGGGCGGTCGGCTATGTCTTGAAAGGCATAGTCGCCGACGATGCCGGCGACGCCACGGCGGTCCGGCGGCGGCGTCGACGCATCATCGCTCGCCCTACCAAATAGAAGCGACAGGGCTGCAGCGCGCCCTGTCGTAGCCCAATCCGGGGGACCGGGTCGGCCCCGCAGGCTGGCCTATTTGGCGCTTTCCAGCGCGTCGACCGTCTTCTTCAGGTTCGCATCGGGGATGTCGACCTTGGCGTTGGCGCGCAGCGACTTGACCAGCGCGAAATACTTGTCGCGGATGACCGCCTGGCGCGCCTGGTCCTTGACCTGGTCGAACGCCGGCGGCTGCTTGGTGCGCTTGTCCTCGACCTTGATGACATGCCAGCCGAACTGTGACTGCACCGGCTGGTCGGTATATTTGCCGACCGCCAGCGCAAACACCGCCTTGTCGAATTCCGGCACCATCTGGCCAGGTCCGAACCAGCCGAGATCGCCGCCGCTGGTCTTGCCGCTCGGATCGCTGGTGTGCTCGTTGGCAAGCTTCTGGAAGTCGGCGCCGCCGTCGAGCTGCTTGATGATGGCGTCTGCCTCTTCCTTCGTCTTCACGAGGATGTGACGGGCGTGCACCTCATTGGTGGGCGGCGTGTTGGCGATTTCCTGGTCGTAGCGGGCGCGGACCTCGGCATCGGTAACCTTGTCGACGACGCCCTTCTCGACCATTTCGCCATGCAGCGCGCGCTGCTGCAGGAAGGCCATGCGGCGCTGGAAGTCGGGATCCTTGTCGAGGCCGGTGGTCACCGCCTGAGCCGCCATCACGCGGATTTCGATCGCCGCCGAAAGCGCCGCGGCGCGGCGCTGCTCGGGCGGAAGCTGCGCGAACTGCTGTGACAGCTCGCCCTCGGCAAGCCCAAGGTCTGCCTCGGTCAGCGTCTGGCCGTTGATGGTGGCGACCACGGCGTTCGGATCGACCGGCTTGGCCGCCGGAGCGGGTGCTGCCGGCTGGGCAGGGGCGGCCTCCTGTGCCATCAGCGGCGACAGCGAGAGGGCCGATAGCCCGAATGCCAGACCAAGGCTGGCGAGCGACGCGCGGCGGAACAATACTGACATTACGATTATCTCCAAAGCGGGGTAGCTAGAGCGGAATGGCTTCCAGACCAGCAAGATTGTGGCGGAATTTGGCGCGGTCGACAGGGCGAGCGCGGCGTTGACATCGAATGAGCCCCCTCTTATCTGTCCAACGACTTTGCGTCCAGAACCGTTTTCCGGGCGCTTTTTGCGTTTGTCCGCGTTCACGCGCATTTGATGGGGGCCGGCCGGCGCCCGTCGCAATGACTTGGAATGCTATCGAAAGGGCCATTGGATGGTCAGTCTCGGCGGTCTCGCCCGTAAGGTTTTCGGCTCCTCCAACGATCGTCGGGTCAAATCGACCCGGCCGCGCGTCGAGGCGATTAATGCCATGGAAAACGAGATGCGGGCGCTTTCCGACGCCGAGCTTCAGGCCCGCACGGACAAATTCCGCCAGGACATCGCCAACGGCGCCAGTCTCGACGACCTCCTGGTGCCGGCCTTCGCCACCGTGCGTGAGGCCGCCCGCCGCGTGCTCGGCATGCGGCCGTTCGACGTGCAGCTGATCGGCGGCATGGTGCTGCACAATGGCGGCATCGCCGAGATGCGCACCGGCGAAGGCAAGACGCTGGTGGCGACGTTGCCGGTCTACCTCAACGCGCTCGCCGGCAACGGCGTCCATGTCGTCACGGTCAACGATTACCTGGCCACGCGCGACTCCGAATGGATGGGCCGCGTCTACAAATTCCTCGGCCTCAAAGTCGGCGTCATCGTCCATGGCCTGTCCGACGAGGAGCGCCGCGTCGCCTACGCCGCCGACGTCACCTACGCCACCAACAACGAGCTTGGCTTCGACTATCTGCGCGACAACATGAAGTACGAGCGCGCCCAGATGGTGCAGCGCGGACACAGCTACGCCATCGTCGACGAGGTCGATTCCATCCTGGTCGACGAAGCCCGCACGCCGCTGATCATTTCCGGTCCGCTCGAGGACCGTTCGGAAATGTACAATACTATCGACACCTTCATCATCCAGCTGCAGCCGCAGGACTACGAGATCGACGAGAAGCAAAAGACCTCGATCTTCACCGAGGAAGGCACCGAGAAGCTGGAGAACATGCTGCGCGATGCCGGCTTGCTCAAGGGCGAGTCGCTCTACGACGTCGAGAACGTCGCCATCGTCCACCACGTCAACAACGCGCTGAAGGCGCACCGGCTGTTCCAGCGGGACAAGGACTATATCGTGCGCAACGGCGAGATCGTCATAATCGACGAGTTCACCGGCCGCATGATGCCCGGCCGCCGCTATTCGGAGGGCCTGCACCAGGCGCTCGAAGCCAAGGAGCATGTGGCGATCCAGCCGGAGAACCAGACGCTCGCCTCGGTCACCTTCCAGAACTATTTCCGCCTCTACAAGAAGCTCGCCGGCATGACCGGCACGGCGCTGACCGAGGCCGAGGAATTCGCCAACATCTACAATCTCGACGTCACCGAGATCCCGACCAACCTGCCGGTCATCCGCATTGACGAAGACGACGAGGTCTACCGGACGGTCGAGGAGAAATACAAGGCGATCGTCAAGGAGATCAAGGAAGCCCGCGCCAAGGGTCAGCCGACGCTGGTCGGCACGACTTCCATCGAGAAGTCCGAGCAGCTGGCCGAACGCCTGCGCAAGGAAGGTTTTAAGGATTTCGAGGTGCTGAACGCCCGCCACCACGAGCGCGAGGCGGCGATCGTCGCCCAGGCCGGCAAGCCCGGCGCCATCACCATCGCCACCAACATGGCCGGCCGCGGCACCGACATCCAGCTCGGCGGCAATGCCGACATGCGCATCGCCGACGAGCTTGGCGACATGCCGGCCGGCCCCGAGCGCGAGGCGAGGGAAAAGGAAATCCGCGACGACATCGCCCGGCTGAAGGAAAAGGCGCTCGCCGCCGGCGGCCTCTACGTGCTGGCCACCGAACGCCATGAATCGCGCCGCATCGACAACCAGTTGCGCGGCCGCTCGGGCCGCCAGGGCGATCCGGGCCGCTCGAAATTCTTCCTGTCGCTGCAGGACGATTTGATGCGCATCTTCGGTTCCGAGCGCATGGACGGCATGCTGCAGAAGCTCGGCCTCAAGGAAGACGAGGCGATCATCCATCCGTGGATCAACAAGGCGCTGGAAAAGGCGCAGAAGAAGGTCGAGGCGCGCAACTTCGACATCCGCAAGAACCTGCTGAAATATGACGATGTCTCGAACGACCAGCGCAAGGTGGTGTTCGAACAGCGCATCGAGCTGATGGACGGCGAGGGCCTGTCCGAGACCATCACAGAGATGCGCGAAGGCGTCATCGAGGAGATCGTCGCCAAGAACATTCCCGAAAACGCCTATGCCGAGCAGTGGAACGTCGCCGGCCTCAAGGCCGAGATCGCCGAATTCCTCAATCTCGATCTGCCGGTCGAGAACTGGGTCAAGGAAGAAGGCATCGCCGAGGACGACATCCGCGAGCGCGTCAGCCAGGCCGCCGAGGGCGCCGCAAAAGAGCGCGCGGAGCGCTTCGGCCCCGACGTGATGACCTATGTCGAGCGCTCCGTGGTGCTGCAGACGCTCGACCATTTGTGGCGCGAGCACATCGTCAATCTCGACCATCTGCGCTCGGTCGTCGGCTTCCGCGGCTATGCCCAGCGCGATCCGCTGCAGGAGTACAAGGGCGAGGCGTTCGAGCTGTTCCAGGCGATGCTGGGCAATCTGCGCCAGGCCGTCACGGCGCAATTGATGCGCGTTGAGCTGGTCCGCCAGGCGGCCGAAGCGCCGCCGCCCGAAGCGCCCGACATGTTCGGCAGCCATATCGACGGCTTCACCGGCGAGGACGACTTCGAAGGCGGCGAGACGGCCGTGCTGGTCCGCCAGGAGACCAACGCCATCGTCGCCCCCGAAGACCGCGACCCGAAGAACCCGGCGACCTGGGGCAAGGTCGGCCGCAACGAGGCTTGCCCGTGCGGGTCAGGGAAAAAATACAAGCATTGTCATGGGGCGTTTGCGTAAGCGCCTACTTTCCTTCTCCCGTCATACGGGGAGAAGGTGCCCGAAAGGGCGATGAGGGGCAGCAGAGGCGTTGGCGACTAGTCGATCTCCCCATTTGAGGGGGAGATGGCCGGCAGGCCACAGGGGGCGCTGTCCCGCCGACACCAAAATACGCATTTCGAATTTTCTGTATCTCGACCGTCGGTGGTGTTTCAGTTTGAAATCTAATAGCCGGGTGACGCACGCGCTGATGTCCGCGCTTCATGAAGATCGGAACTTGCTAAAGTGGGTAAAGACACTACTTCGATTCAATAACCCCGTTCGAGGTCGATCTTGTTGGACAGAGGCTCTCCTCTTGCGACTTGACCGCAGAGATCTGCGGCCTGGTCGATTCCAGAATCCACCCAGAAGCTCGCGACATGAGGTGTGACGGTCACCTTGGGATGAGTCCACAACGGCGATGAAGCCTCCAGCGGTTCACGCTCAAACACGTCAAGACAAGCACCAGAAAGCTGACCTTCGTCGAGAGCGCGGATCAGGTCGGCTTCGTTGACATGCGCGCCCCTGCCGACATTCACAAGGTAGGCACCTCGCTTCATTTTTCCAAAGGCACTCGAGTTCAGTATCCCACGAGTGTCACCAGTCAGGGGAAGTGAACAGATAACGTAGTCCCGACTTGTGAGTGCGTCCGCAAGCTGGGCACGGCCAAAGTAACTGTGTATACCAGGAAGCGTCTTTTGATGACGAGACCAGACTGCTGTGTCGTAGCCCAAGTCCGCAAACAGCTTTGCGGCCCAGCCACCGATCCGGCCCGCACCCAGCACAACTATTCTTGTCTCGGAGATCTTCCGCGGCGCGATCGGATTCCACAACTTGCGGGCTTGTAGACTAATGTAATCCGCAACATGCCGTTGCTGGCAGAGAACGCGAAGGACGATGTACTGCACCACTTCCGAAGCCTGCTCACGCGTTGCGAGCCTGATGAGCGGAACACTCTTGGGAAAGCTCTGAAGATCAATACCCTCGACACCAGCTCCCAAATAGACGACGGCGCTTAGCCCCGTCATGGCATCAAAAAAGCCAGGACTGGCGCCCTTGTCGATCAGCACAATATCTATGTCACTTTTGTTCCCGGCGTCTGGCCAAAGCCTGAACTCCAGCTGCGGCACACGGGTTTTCAGCTCAGCAGCCCACACTTGTGCATCAATGTAGTCAGGATACTCATTGACCATCAGAACGGTAATGGGCTCGCCTAACACTTCGCCCCTCCCAGATTCAGGTAATCAGGCATCCACCGGATTACCGGTCTGTTGAGACTGAGGTTTGCGCAAACTGGCACCAGTTGCAAGACCAGACCCGGCAAAAATGGCGTTGGTGATCGGCCAAAGTCGTGATGTCTGCCCGCTGCTGGCCGAGGATGTCGATTTCGCTTTCTTCAAGGCATAGTTCTCCCCTGGTTTTGCTGAAACGCATGACAACCGGGCCGGTCACGCCGGTGATGGATAGGGCGATGGCCGGAGTTCCGCGATCAGCCGCAGGATGTCGGGGAAGAGTTGCCTCGGGATAGCGACCTCCGCATCTGGAAGGCGACATAACACCCATGGCTGATAACCTCGGCACCGATCTTGATGAGCTTGTTTGTGAGCTGGTAAGTGGTGGCAGAACATCCTTCCTGGCCTTTAGGTCCGGTTGGCATTCCTAGTTCTCCGCATGGCTAAAGACGACAGCGCCGTTGTCCTTACGAACTTCAACGGACACGATTCCATCGTCACCCTTTCGGGTTTGGAACATGGAGGTTGCATGATCTTTCGCGGTCTTCTCCTCGTCGAAGATCACCTTGTCGACGATGCCCTGCCTTCCATACCAGATGACAGTGTAGACCATTGTTGCTGCCATGCGTTCCGCTAAGCATATAGGCGTTTTGGCATATGGGGCAAACGAGATAGGCGTTTCCGCGTATTTCAAACTGAGACACTACCGAGCAGGGTGAAGGGTTGCGCGAATGATGAATATGAAGCAGCGCACCCGCCCCTCATCCGCCTGCCGGCGCCTTCTCCCCGAGACGGGGCGAAGGAAAGCCCACCCAACCGTTTCTTAATGTGTCTCCGCTACACCAACACCCTGTAAATTGGCGGAAAACGGAGTGTGATCGGGGTGCGCTTTTCCGCGGCGACGACAGCCGGGCGGTTCCTGCCGCAGCGCCTTGCGCTGCGCATAAGGCCGCTGCTTGGCCTGATCGATGCCGTGCTGTTCAGCGCCGGCGCGCGCGGCGAGGCCGGCCGCATGTCGCTGATCGCCTTTTCGGTCCGCATCGTCAGCGCCGTCATAGCCTTCGTCAGCCAGGTTTTGATGGCGCGCTGGATGGGGTCGTTCGAATACGGCATTTTCGTCCTCGTCTGGGTGACGATGGTCATCGTCGGCAATCTCGCCTGCCTCGGCTTCCACACCTCGATCATCCGCTTCATTCCCGAATATCGCGAGCGCGGCATGCTGGCCGAATTGCGCGGCATCGTGCGGGCCAGCCGGCTGTTCGTGCTGATTGCCTCGACGGTGATCGCCGGCCTCGGCGCGCTCGGCGTCTGGCTGCTGTCGCCCTTTATCGAGAACTATTATGTCGTGCCGTTCATCCTCGGCATCATCTGCCTGCCGATGATCGCCATGTCCGACCTGCTGCAAGGGCTGGCGCGGGCCAATTCCTGGGCGCTGTTTGCGCTGTCGCCGACATTCCTGGTGCGGCCGCTGCTGATCCTGGCGTTCATGGCGCTGATGCTGCTGGCGGGCTACGCGCCGGATGCCAGAACGGCGATCTTCGCCGCGATCGCCGCCACCTACGCCACCACGCTCGGTCAGCTCGTCGGCGTGACGTCGCGCATCGACAAAAGAATTCCGGCCGGACCGATGAAATTGCATTTCGGCCAATGGTTCATCGTCTCGCTGCCGATCTTCCTGGTCGAGAGCTTCTTCTTCCTGCTCACCAATGCCGACGTGCTGATGGTCGGCGCCTATCTCGATCCCAACGACGTCGCCGTCTATTTCGCCACCGTCAAGACGCTGGCGCTGGTGCATTTCGTCTATTTCGCGGTCAAGGCCGGCGTCGCCCAGCGCTATGCGCAGTTCACCCATGGCGAGCCGCAAAAGCTCGCCGCCTTCGCCCGCGAAACCGTGTCGTGGACCTTCTGGCCGTCGCTGGCGATGGCGCTGCTCGTGCTGGCCCTGGGCGAGCCGATGCTGACCCTGTTCGGCCCGGAATTTTCCGCCGGCTATCCGCTGCTGTTCCTGCTGGTGCTCGGCGTCGTCGCGCGGGCCGCCGTCGGCCCTTGCGAAAGCCTGCTCACCATGAGCGGCAACCAGAATATCTGTGCCGCTGTCTATGCCATGACGCTGGCCTTCAACATCGCGCTTAGCGTCGTGCTGATCCCGCTCTTCGGTCTGTGGGGCGCGGCGATGGCCACCGTCTTCGCCATGATCTTCGAGGCCGGCGCGCTGTCCTTTACGGTCTGGCGCAAGCTCGGCATCGCCATGGTCATTTTCGTGCCCGCCAAAGGAGCCGCCTGATGGCTGCCGTCCCCTTGCTCGAGGAAACCAGCGGCGGCCCGGCCGGCGCCATGGTGTCCGGCCTTGCCGGGCTTGCCCGCGAACCCGACCCCGCCCATGTCGAGATCCTCGCCAACAACCGGCCCGAGCGCAAGCTTGCCATCTATCCGGCCTCCGCCGGCTTCGACCTGGTCGAGGAGCTCGACTATCTCTGCACCCGCACGATCGAGCCCAACGTCTTCTTCAATCCGCGCTTCCTGGCGCCGGCCATGCCCAGGCTGGAGGACCGCGAGGTGCGGCTGGCCGTCATCCGCGACGGCGACCAGTATCGCAACCGGCTGCGCCTGCTGGTGCCGTTCTCGGTCGAGCGGCCGGCGGTGCCGCTCGGGGTTCCAGTCATGCGCACCTGGTCGAGCCCGTTCGGCCCGATCGGCACGCCGCTGGTCGACCGCGATGATCCGATCGGCGTCATCGAGGATTTCTTCGCGATGCTGTCGAGGCCGCATCTCAAACTGCCGAAGGTCTTCGTGCTGCCCGACATAAGGCTGGACGGCCCGGTGGCGAGCCTGCTCGCCAGCGTCGCCGAAACGCGCGGCCTGACGCTGGTCACCACCGGCAAGGCCGAGCGCCCGGTGCTCGAAAGCGCGCTCGACGGCGAGGAATATCTGAAGGCTTCGCTGCGCGCCCACCATTATCGCGAGTTCCGCCGCCTGAAGCGCCGCCTCGCCGACCTCGGCCGACTGGAGCATGTCGTGGCGCGCGGGCCTGACGAGATCCGCCACGCCATCGAAAATTTCCTGACGCTGGAGGCTGCCGGCTGGAAAGGCCGCGAGCGCACTGCCATGGCGATCGACCGCTACCGCGCCGCCTTCGCCCGCGAGGCGGTGCACCGGCTGGCCGAGCAGGATCTCTGCCGCATCCATTCGCTGACGCTCGACGGCCGCACCATTGCCTGCCTGATCGTCTTCGTCGAGGCCGGCGTCGCCTACACCTGGAAGACCGCCTATGACGAGACGCTCGCCGCCTATTCGCCGGGCACGCTGCTGATGATCGAGGTGACCAGGCAGCATCTCGACGACCCCAACATCATGATGACCGATTCCTGCGCGGTGCCCGACCATCCGGTGATGAGCCGGCTGTGGAGCGAACGCAAGCCGATGGGCACGCTGGTGATCGGGCTGACGCCGGATGCCGACCGCCCCGCCCGCCAGGCGGCGTCGCAGCTTCACCTCTACCGCGAAACCCGCAACATGGCGCGCCTGCTGCGCAACCGGATGAGGAGCCTGCTGCGCCGGCGCTAGTGCATCGGTCCAAAGCGGGCCTGGCCGTCCGTCTCCGCACCGTCGGCCCGCTCGGGCCTAGGTCGTCAGGGTTAATTCTCCCGATCAGCGGAAAGGATTAGCATCGACGCAGTCCCAACCGGGATGAGGCGATCAATTACGGCCGCGCGTCCAGCATCACTGCCGCCTCGGTCCTGCACGGCCAGAAGAAAAAAATCTGGGAGGAATGCATGATGAAAACAACTCACCTCTGGCGTGTCGGTATCCTCGCCTTGGCAGGTCTCATTGGCGCGTGTCTGAACGCCGCCACTCCTCGGGCGGCCGAACCCGACAAAGCCGAGATCGATGCCCTGCGTAAATCGCTGTCCAGGTATGAAGACTACAAGGTTGCCATTCGCGAGCTTTATCTATCGACGGTAGGATGCGTCTTCTACAGCGGCGAAAAGGTAGAGGGGGCGATGGACTACCCGAAGGGCGCGATGGGCATCCATTTCGTCAACGTCACGACTGTCGGCCCGACCGCGGATCCGACGCGCCCCAATGTGCTGATCTATGAGCCGGTCGGCGGCGAATTGCGCCTGGTCGGCGCGGAATGGCTCGTGCCCTTGACGCCGGACACAAAGGAGCCGCCGAAGCTCTTCGGCCAGACATTCCAGGGGCCGATGGAGGGGCATTACCCGCTCATCCCGAAGGAGTTCCACCACTACGACCTTCACGCCTGGCTGTTCAAGGACAACCCGCTCGGAATGTTCAGCCCGACGAACCCGGACGTGAAATGCGACAACTATCCGTTTCCGATGCCTGAGCAGCCGACCAAGATGGTGCCGGGGCCGATGTAATAGCGGCTCAGGGTCCGATCCGAGCCTACCAGGAAAGGCAGCCGGACCTCAAAGGCGTTATCCCGGAGGACGCTCCTGGGATAACGTCCAACCAAAAGTCCGTGCTCGGAACTTCGGACTCGTTTTGCCGTTTTGGCAATCACGACACTGCCGCGAATTCACAAAGGCGTTCCAAGGAGCCGACCGCGAAACGACGGAGGACCAAGTGAAAAGTCTGATCCAGACAGGATTGTCCGCAGCCGTTTCGGGTACGATCGTCAGCCTCGCCACGACAGCTGCATTGGCCCTGCTTGCCAGGCGGGAAGGCAAAGGCGCCCTGCAGCCCACGAATGCGACCAGCCACTGGCTCTACGGCGAACAGGCCGCGTCAGTGCGGCGCGGTGACGTGGCGCACACGCTCGTCGGCTATGGCACGCATCACGCTTCCTCCATCTTCTGGGCATTCCTTTTCGAATTATGGCTCGCCTCGAGGCCGCCGCGTCCGTCGCTTCTGATATTTCGCGATGCGTTGGCGGCAGCGGCCATTGCCGCGGCAACAGATTATGGCTTCGTGCCGAAGCGGTTGACGCCAGGTTGGGAGACGGTGCTGCCGAAGCGATCTATCGCGGCGACTTTTGCGGTGATGGCGGTCGGTCTAGCGATGGGCGGCATGATCAACAAGGAATTGCGCCGGCAGCATTAGGGACAGGGATTTGAGACAGATGCTTCGCACGGCGCGTTCACATCATCGCGACGGGCGGATCGCCGCGCTCGTCCCATTCTGCGGCATCTCCACCTCATCGGGAACCTTTCTCAAGGGACATGGTTCCGAATGTGCGGCGAAAGCGTGCTGCTCATTCCTGCTATCGCCAAGGAGATTCGACCATGAAGCTTCGCGAGTTGTTGGATCAAGTAAAGGACCTGCCGCCGGACACCTTGGTCTGTGCCGCCGAAATCGATGAAGCCTTTGCAGTCAACGTTGTTGGCGTTGAAGCTGTCGAGAGCGCCAGAATCCAAAGCCGCAAACCGGATGGCACCGAAGCTGTCGAACTCGCCAACGGGACCGACAAAGTCATCGTGATCCGCTGGTGAAAACCGGGGAAGTTGCGTTCAACAGCATGATGTTCCGCTCCACTGTGGGGCGCTGAATTGCAAATGCTGGCAGCGCATCGATGGCGGCGGTCGCCTATGGCTTGGCGGGCATGGCTTGGACGAAGGCCGCCATCTGGCGTTCGAGCGCTTTGAACGCGCTTCCGCGCCAGCTCTCGGCCATGGATGCCGATTTTGGATCAGGGAAGATTTCCTCTTCCCCTCGCGCCATGCCGTCCAGGATGCCTTTCGCGACGCTCTCCGCGGAGCTCTTCGGTATATCGGCGTCTCTGCTCATGTCGGTGTCTATGGGACCGGACAGGACTGCATGAACGCTCACGCCACGAGCGCCGGCGAGAGCACGCAGCGATTGCGTCATGGAAAACGCGGCGGCCTTCGATAGTGAGTAAGACGGAATAATCGGGAAGGGAACGAGAGCCGCTTCCGACAGGATGTTGACCACGGCGCCGCGCGAATGCGTGAGCAGCGGCAGGAATGCGTGGGTTACGCCATGCACGCCGAGCAGGTTGACGGCGAGGTGTCGCTCGAGCGCAGCACGATCGCCAAGATCGTCGTAGAGCCCGATGCCGGCGTTGTTGATGAGGATATCGAGAGACCCGATCCGCTCGACAGCCGCCCCAATCTGCACCGCATCGGTCACGTCCAGGATCAGCGGCGTGACGCGCCGATCCGCGTGGGCGAGCGGTTTGCGCGCGCCGGCATAGACGCGCTTGGCACCCCGCCTCAATATTTCCTCGACCAGCGCCTTGCCGAGGCCGCGATTGGCCCCGGTCACGAGAACGGCTTTGTTTGTGACTTCCATCGATTTCGGCACGGCGATCTCTCTTCCTCTTGCATGAATGCAAGCCATTCGTTCTTGCATCATGCAAGTAGGCTATGGTTTTCTGTTCCCACGCTTGGACGCCGTCTGCCCCGTTGCATTGCTCCAGGGCAGCCGGCGCCGTGACCGGGCGAACCTTGCAACTAGGACCCGACTTCCAACGTCGTGTAGGAGATCGGCGAAGGCCGCTCCAGGAAGGCGCCGGTTATGGCCGAAACGAAATTCTTCGCGTCCGCCGAGCGTAGAAAAGCGTCGCGCTCCTGCTTCGATGCCCAGCGCTCGACGCAGATGGTAACGTTGGGCTCTGCCTCCGAGCGAAAGACGCTATAGTCGATGCACCCGCTTTGCTTGCGGGCCGCCCCCGCCACGTCCCGCAGGGCATTCCGCACCTTGCTTTCGATGCCGGGCTTCGCCGCTGCCGTCGTCATGACGATCATCTCGGCGCCATCGCCTGCCGCCTTGCGCTCGACGGCGCCGAGATCCTCGTTTTGCGGCACAACCGTTGGGTTGGCGTTCTCTTCGCCCTTGTTGGGTTGCCCCTTGCCCGTCGAAATCAGGTCGCGGAGACTCGCGACATAGAAGCGCCACGAGTCATGGCAGACATCGTAGCATTCTTCACTCGGCGTCAGCCCGACATGGGTGAAACGCAGCTCGGTCCCCTTTTCGGTCGGCGCGATCTCGAAGACCACGTCCGTGCCGGTCCACTCGGTCGCATCCTTGACGAAGTTGAAGTAGTTCTGGACGACGTGCCAGACGACCTTCTTGCCAGGCACAAGCTCCGTGACCTTGAATGTGCCGCGGTGGATATCCTTGAAATGATAGTAGAATATCGCACCGAGCTTGTTGGTATCGCCATCTATATCTTCCGACCACCAGGCTCGCGGATTGACAACCGCGGCAAAAACCTCTTCGGGGCTTTGCTTAACGACGAATGACGTCGTGTAATCTTCTTCCTTTTTCATAACATATCTCCTGTCTGGATCTGATTGGTTGATGGACACCCGAAATCTCGGGCGATGAAGTGGAGCGACACTCTCTCGACCTCTGTCGCTTGCATCATGCAAGCACAATGCATACTTGCATGATGCAAGTCAATAGGGTATGTTCACACCATGCTTGGTCGTCTCTATGAAAAACAAAACTGCTCGGCCTCACGCGCCCTGGAACTGGTCGGCGAGCGCTGGAGCCTGTTGATCCTGCGCGACGCGATATTCGGCGGCTGCACGCGCTTTTCGCAATTCCAGAAGAGCCTGGGGATCGCCACCAACATCCTGGCCAAGCGCCTCGAGGATTTCGTCGAGGCCGGCCTGATGGACCGTCGCCCGGGTGCCGCCGGCGAGCAGGCCGACTACGTCCTGACCCGGAAGGGGCTGGAATTCAAAACGGTCATTATCGCGCTGACCGAGTGGGGCGACAAATGGGTGCGGCCCGGACCCATCGTCTACTGCGACCAATCCGACGGCAAGCCGGTCGAGGTGCAATTGCGTCGCGCCGGCAATGGCAAGCGGGCCGACTTCGCCGACGTCGTGGCGGCCCTGCGCTAGGCACGGCGGCGGCTCCGGCCCGCAGCACGATCCAAGACGAAGCTGTTTCGCATCGTGCCATAATGCCCGCATATCTCACCTCCCGAGGTTGCATCCGTGGGCCGGGTCTGGTGGGTAGTTCGCGGGAGGAAACATGTCCGTCGGGCAGCGATCGACTTTGCGGCAACGTCTTTTTGCGGGACCGCGGCACGCCTGATCGCGTGCGGTGAGGAACGCCAGATTTGCGCTTGGGGCTGGTCCGCGCACCGTTCAGCGGAAGCTCGAGCAGCTCGCGGCAGCAGGCAAGGTGCAATCATTCGGCCACGGTCGGGCGCGTCGCTGGACGATCCCATCCACGCCATTAGGTTCAATAAGAAGTGGGTGGGAATTTAAAAAGTGGTGCCCCTAGCCGGGATCGAACCAGCACTCCTTGCGGAACTCGATTTTGAGTCGAGCGCGTCTACCAATTCCGCCATAGGGGCTCAGGCCGGGCGGCCTGGATGGGCGCGGACTATACGGTTGGAGGCCTGTTCGTCAACTGGCCAATTCCCGAGATCCCATCTAGCTCGAGCCCAGCCTTTCGGTTCTCGTGATACGGCGCTTCGATCGATAGCGGGCATCTCGTCCCGTTTGAACCCTTCTACCGCAACAGCGGCCACAGAATGCCGATGAATACCGACGCCCCATCCATGAGCCAATGCGCCGTCGCCAGCGGCAGGATGCGGCGCACGCGCAGGTACACGAGGGTGATGAATGTCGAATGCGCGATGGGTGCCAAGAGCCGGTAGAGCATGAAATGCGGGTCGAACGTCAGCGGCATCACCGCATGCTGAAACGACCAGGAAAACGCTACGACGGCAACGGCAAATCCCGTGCTTCCCGACAAGACTTGGAAACGCGGCAGAAGATAGCCGTTATAGGTGGTCTGCTCCGTAATGCCCCAGACCAACGGAAAGATCAGCACCCCGTAGAGCGCAGGCAAGAGCGGCAAAGGTCCGTATATTTGCGGTGCGTCAGGGTTGCCATAGACCAACAGGCTGCTGGCGGTGATCCCAACGTAGATGAAAACGAGGCTCGGGAGGATGAGCGCAACGCCCAACAACAGATCGCGCCCCAAGCGGTTGCGATCGAAACCGACCAAATCGAGCAACGTGATGCCCTCGCGCCGCGCAAGGCACCAAAGGAGTCCAAGGCAGCCCGCGTCGATCAAGCTGCCGTATACCGGCAGCCAAGCCCCTGCGTCGCGCCAGGGCGTCGCCGAACCGTGCGCAGCGTACACGGCCGCAACCAGGCCCTGCGCGGCAACAGCGAAAGCCGACCGCGCGAACAACATCAGGGCGGGGCCGGACCATGTCAGCGCGCCGGCAGATCGCCGCTCGAGAATGGCGGCACGGGAGTTCGGGATTATGGCTTCGCTCATGATCGATGAAGTTGGGATCGGCTTCCGAACGCTATGGTGGAAACGAGTTCAGCCAAGTCCGGTTTCCGGAGTGAAAGCAGAATGTATCGAGCCGGCCATGAGCAAAAACATCATCACCGAGGGCGGCTCACATCTCCTCGAGGGCGTCGGCAATATAGCCGCCGGTCTGAAGCTTCCACAGTCGGGCTTAGAGCCCGTCGCGCTCCAGCAGCGCCGATGGTTTTCCCTCCTCGACGATGCGGCCTTTGTCGAGGACGACGATCCGGTCCATCCTGGCAATCGTCGACAGGCGATGGGCGATGGCGATCACAGTTTTGCCTTCCATCAGAAGAGCGAGCTTGTCCTGGACCGCCGCCTCGGCCTCGCTGTCCAATGCGGACGTCGCCTCATCGAGAACCAGGATTGGCGCGTCCTTGAGCAACACCCGGGCGATCGCGACGCGCTGACGCTGGCCGCCGGAAAGTTTCACCCCGCGGTCGCCGACGAAAGCGTCGTAGCCGGTGCGGCCTTCGCCATCTCTGAGATCGGCGATGAAGCCGTCGGCCTCGGCCAGCATCGCGGCGCGCTCCAACGCCTCCGGCGGGGCATCGGGCCGGCCATAACGGATGTTGTCGCCGACGGAGCGATGCAGCAGTGAGACGTCCTGGGTGACGACGCCGATGCTCTCCCGAAGGCTGGCCTGGGTCACGCTGCGGAGATCCTGCCCATCGATCAGGATCGCGCCGCCCTTCAGCTCGAAGAACCTCAGGAGCAGGCTGACAAGGGTCGACTTGCCGGCCCCGGAGAGGCCGCCGAGCCCGACCTTCTCGCCGGCGCGCACGGTGAGAGACAGGTCTTCGATCACCCGTTGCCCCTCGCGGTATTCGAACTGGATGTTCTTGAACTCGACTTCGCCGGCCGTGACGTCGAGCGGCTTAGCGTTCGGCGCGTCTTTTATGGTCGGCGGCGTCGTCACGACCGGCATTGCGTCGCGGATCGTGCCCACCGCCTGGAAAATCTGCTGGCCCATCTGCAGGAAGGCACGGGAGTTGGCATTGAGCCGCTGCACGATGGCGATCGAAGCGGCGAACTGACCAACCGTGACGAAGCCGGCGACAAATCCCCAGAGCCCTATGGCAACGTTGGTGAGAAAGAGGGCAACGTTGAGCAGGACGACGCCCATATCGGTCGTCAGATAGATGCGCCTTTCGCGCTGCTGGGTCTCGATGGCGTTTTCCATCACGGTCCGCATCGCGCCCGCCTCGCTGTCTTCCGCCGCAAACAGCTTGACCATCTGAATGTTGCTGTAGAGGTCGGTCATGGCGCCGACCACGAGGCTTCGCCCCCGCGCCGAGCGGCGCGACCGCTCGGAATATTGGGGTACCGCCACCACCGCAATGGCGATGTTGGCGGAGATCCAGAGGAAAACCGGAAGCGCCAGCGGCCAGGACAACGCGCCAAGCAGAACGAGCGACCCGACGAGTTGCACCAGAAACAGCGGTATTCTGTAGAAGGCCACGACGATCTGCTGCTGCACGGCGGATGCGACTTGCGAAATGCGCGACGCCACCTGACCTGCGAAGAGGTCGTGGAAGAAGGCAAGATCCTGACGTTCCACCGCCTTGTGGCCCTGCCACTGCATCGCCGCCGGCATGCATACGGCCACCGTCTGCGAGTTCAGCGCATTGCCCACGAAGATGAGCAACGGCAGCACGGGGAAAACCAGCACGCCGAGCACGACCAGCGTCGGCCAGTCCTCCTGCAGGAAAACCGCCGCGCCCTTCGCGCTCACCCCATCGACGACGAACGAGGCCCCCCAAATCGTCGCAAGGTTGATCCCCTCGACCGCCATCATCAGGACGGTAATGGCCGCAAGGGTGCCGCGGAAGATCCGCGCAAAATGCAGGAGCAGTGCAAACGGCCCGCTCGCAGGCAGCGGCGCGGGTGGAATATCCAGCGGACGGATGAGCTTCTCAAAGGGGCGATAAATGAAATCAGACAACGACATGGCGGCGCAAAGGGCGAAGCAGGGAGAGAGGATGCGACAGGAATCGCCGGTATTTAAACACGGATCGTGTTCGACCGGAAAACCCACGATGTAATTGGAAACTGCCTTGACGCACTTCAGCGGGCAAGTGTTCGACGCCATGGCTTGCTCGTCAACTGGCCAAATCCCGACATCTGGGCTCGCTCAAGCCTCAGCCTTTCGATTTCGTGAAGCAGCTGCCATTGTGCAGCGCGGAAAATCTTTCTAGACAGGCGGCGCATGTCATTGAAGCGCACCTTGTCCGACGAGGTTGATGCGGGGCGCTTCCAAGTCTTGTTTGTACATGTCGTGATCCCAAGACCGCTTCTGGTTTGGGCGTGCATTAGGAGTGCCGATGCTTCGCGGACTTTACGACTGGACCTTGTCGCTGGCGGCGAGCAAATCCGCCGAATGGTGGCTGGCCTTCATCGCCTTCGTCGAGAGCTCGGTGTTCCTGGTGCCGGCCGACGTCCTCTATCTGCCGATGGCGCTGTCACGGCCGGATCGCGCCTATCGTTACGCGCTGGTCGCCACCGTCGCCTCGGTGCTGGGCGGCATCGCCGGCTGGTTCATCGGCCATTATGCCTATGATGCGGTGGCGCGGCCGATCCTCGAATTTTATGGCAAATATGACGAGTTCGAAGCGATGCGCGTCTCATCGGGTGTCGGCTTCATCATCCTGATGCTGGTCACCTCCGGCCTCGCCCATCTGCCGCCGATCAAGGTTGTGACGATCCTGTCGGGCGTCATCGGTGTTCCTTTGCTGCTGTTCATCGTGCTGGCAATCGTGGCGCGCGGTGCTCGCTTCCTGTTTCTCGCCTGGCTCTTGCGCCGCTATGGCGAGCCGATCCGCCACTTCATCGAAAAGCGCCTTGGCCAGATTGCAGGCGCCGCCGCCGCTGCCCTGATTTTGCTCTATATCGTCGTCAAATACGCCGTCTGAACGACATCGAACCGAATGGACTGAGTCCGATGACAGCGACCGTGAATGCCGATACCGGACGCCAGCGGCTGCGCACCGCCCTGTTTCTCGCTGTCGCCATGGCCGCCACGGTCGGCTCGGCGCTGGCCTTCCAGTATCTCGGCGGCTATATCCCCTGCAAGCTCTGCCTCGAGCAGCGCACGCCTTACTACGTCGGCGTGCCCTTGATGCTGCTGGCGGTGCTTGCGTCGGCTCTTCACGCGCCAGCCTGGGTAAGCCGTGGCCTGCTGGCTGTTGGCGGCCTGCTGATGCTCTACGGCGTCTATCTCGGCGTTTATCACTCCGGCGTCGAATGGGCGTGGTGGCCAGGCCCGACCGATTGCACCGCAGCCGCCGGGCCGGTGGACACCGGCGGCAAGGGCGTGCTCGATGCGCTCGACAAATTCGTCCCGCCCTCCTGCGACAAGGCGGCGCTCCGCATCCTCGGCCTGTCGCTGGCCGGCTGGAACGCCATCGCCAGCTTTGTCCTGGCAGTCGTAGCCTTCCGCAGCGCCTTCGCCCGCGACTGATTTAGCGCGACACGAGATCATCCAAGAATTCGGCAGGCTGAGTCGGGTGGAGTGATTGTCGAGAACCGAAGCGGAGCGGACATTGGTCCGTGAGCATCGGAAGCGCAGAAAATCGCTTCAGACGGCCAGCCTCCCGAATTATCGGATGATCTCACGGCTCGAGTTCGACATCCCAGTACAGATAATCCATCCAGCTTTCGTGTAGATGGTTGGGCGGGAACAGCCGGCCGTTATTATGCAAATCATGCACCGTCGGCTGGTAGGGCTTCTGCAGCGGCCACATCTTGGCGTGGGCCGGCATCATGCCGCCCTTCCTCAGATTGCAGGGCGAGCAGGCAGCGACGACATTCTCCCAGGTCGTGGCGCCGCCGCGATGGCGAGGAATGACATGGTCGAACGTCAGATCGTCCGGCGTGCCGCAATATTGGCATTGGAAACGGTCACGCAGGAAGACGTTGAAACGGGTAAACGCCGGATGCCTCGACGGCTTCACGTAAGCCTTCAGGCTGACGACGCTCGGCAGCTTCATCGAAAAGGTCGGTGAAGAGACGGCGTGTTCGTATTCGGCGACGATGTTCACCCTCTCGAGGAACACCGCCTTGATGGCATCCTGCCAGGACCAGAGCGACAGGGGGTAATAGCTGAGCGGACGGTAATCCGCATTCAGCACCAGCGCTGGAAGCCCATCCGGAGATACGGCAACCGTCACGTCGTTGACCTCCTTCACCCTAGAACCGGTCGACGCGGATACTGTAAGCCCGACATGACAGGGATGTGAAGCGGATTGTCGATCATGCCGGGTCTCAAAAACGCATGATTTCAATGCTTTTTTGCGGATTCAGGCCGGAGGCGCGGCATCCCTGCCCTTCAATTCGCGATAATAAGCCCAGAAAAGCCGCGATGCGACACCGCGCCACGGGCTCCATGATTCGGCAAGCCGGATCAGCATTTTCTCCGGCGGACGCGGGTCGATGCCGAGTGCATGGCCGACCGCGCTCTGCAATGCAACGTCGCGCGCCGGAAAGATATCTGGGTGTCCGGCGGCAAACAAAAGGTAGACTTCAGCCGTCCACGAGCCGATGCCCGGCACCTTGGTCATGGCCGCGATCGCCTCGCTTGCATCGAGCCGGCACAGGTGATCGAGATCGAGTCCCTCGGCCACCGCCCGGGCGACGGCAACCAGGCCGCGCTGCTTGGGCCGCGATAGCCCGGCCTCGCGGAAGACCGCCTCATCGGCGGCTAGTATCGCCTGCGGCGTCAGCGGATCGAGCAGTTTCGTCAGCCGGCCGAAGATGGCATCGGCGCTCGCGCGGGACACTTGTTGTGAAACGACGATCGAGGCAAGGCTCCTGAACCCCGGCTCCGACAGCCTGAGCGGCACCTCGCCGGCCATGCCGCGCACTTTTTCCAGGCGTGGGTCGAGTAAGCATAGCCTATCCAGCCCTTGCGCAATGTCGTCGAGACTGGCGATGCGTTGCATGTCTGCTTGTTCCAAAATCAAAAGTGCCGCACGCTTCGTCACGTGTCCCTCTGGACGCACGACGCCACCGGCGCAAAGTAGCAATTGGCGAAAGCGCCACACAACCCGATTGCCGCCGGACAATGACACTGCTGACATTCCGCTTCGCGCCGAGCCCGAACGGCGAACTGCATCTCGGCCATGCCTATTCGGCGCTGCTCAATCAGAAATTGGCAAAGGCGGCGGGCGGACGCCTGCTGCTGCGCATCGAGGATATCGACACGACGCGCTGCACGCCGGAATTCGAGGCAGGCATTTTTCGCGACCTGAAATGGCTTGGGCTTGGCTGGGAGGAACCGGTGCGCCGCCAGTCCGAGCATTTTGCCGAATATCGGGCGATGCTCGAGCGGCTGATCGAAGCGGAGCTTGTCTATCCGGCCTTCATGAGCAGAAGTGAGATCCGCGCCTTCATCGCCGACAGCGAAAAGCGCGGCCGCGACTGGCCTCGCGACCCGGACGGCGTGCCGCTCTATCCCGCCGCCGACAAGGCGTTGACGGCGAGCGAACGCAAGCGGCGCGTCGCCGAAAATGTGCCATTTGCCTGGCGGCTGGACGTCGATGCGGCAATAGCGCGCGCCGGCAAGGACCTGTCATGGGCCGAACACACGGACGAGACGCTCTCCGCGACGCGTCGTGTCGAAGCCCATCCGCAGGATTGGGGCGACGTGGTCGTGGCGCGCCGCGAAATCCCGACCAGTTATCACCTCGCCGTCACCATGGACGACGCGCTGCAGGGCGTCAGCCATGTCGTGCGCGGCCAGGACCTTTATTCCGCGACCAGCGTGCAGCGGCTGCTTCAGCAACTGCTTGGCCTGCCGCAGCCGGCCTATTTTCACCATCGCCTGATCCTGGGCCCGGACGGACGAAAACTGTCGAAGAGCCTTGGCGATACCGGCCTTGCCGCCCAGCGTAAGGCGGGCGCATCGCCCGCCGATCTCAAGCGGCTGGTCGGTCTCTAGACTAGACCGGTGAGCTCGCGGCCATCAACGGCGCTCCTTCAATTCAAATGACTCTATGGATCAACCGTTTGGTTTTGCTTGCCGGCCCGAACGGCATTAAGCAGTCGCCGCAGTCGATCCCTCACCCGAATTCATCGCGGCCTCCGGAAATGCACAGCCTCAAGCGGTTCATCCCCGCCTCTTTCGTCGCCCTGTGGGCGACCGGCTTCATCGGCGCGCGCTATGCCATGCCGTGGGCGGAGCCCTTTACGTTCCTGGCCGCGCGCTTTGTCCTGGCCGCAATCCTGCTTGTCGCTTTGATGGCCGCACTTGGTTCGAGCCGCGCCACCCGCGATGAGGCGCTGCACGCGACCGGTGCCGGCATCCTGATGCATGGCATCTATCTCGGCGGCGTGTTCTGGGCAATCCACCGGGGCATGCCCGCCGGACTTTCAGCCCTGATCGTCGGCCTGCAGCCGCTGATCACGGCAGTGCTCGCCGGCCGGCTTCTCGGCGAGGCCATCCTGCCGCGCCACTGGGCCGGTCTCGGCCTCGGGTTGATCGGCGTGGTGATCGTGCTTTGGCCGAAGCTCGGTGCGCTCGGCGGCGGCGTGACGGCCGAGACACTGGGCGCCTCGCTGGTCTCGGTACTCGGCATGAGCGCCGGCACCATCTGGCAGAAGCGCTTTGCTTCCGGCGGCGATCTGGTGGCTGCCACGTTCTGGCAATATGTCGGCGGCGCATCGGTGATGGCTCTGGCCTCGCTCGCCTTCGAGACCCGAACGGTCATCGTCAACGGCGAACTGATCTTCGCCATGGCCTGGCTCGTGCTGGTGCTGTCGATCGGCGCCATCTTCCTGTTGATGGTGATGATCCGCGACGGCGAAATGTCGAAGGTCGCCTCGCTGTTTTACCTCGTGCCGGCTGTCACCGCGGTCATCGCCTGGGCATTGTTCGGTGAGCACTTGAGCCCGCTCCAGATCGCCGGCATGGCGATCGCGACGCTCGGCGTCGGGCTGGCGACGGCTCAGCCGCCGACGCGGGCACGCGCCTCTAAATAGCGGCTGATCGCGGCGTTGAGCTCGCCACCGAGGATGAAGATCGCTGAGACGATATAGAGGAACACGACGGCGATCATGATCGAGGCGAGGCCGGCATAGGTCGTCACATAGGACGAGAAATGATCGAGATAGGCGGCGAAGATGGTCGACCCGATGAGCCAGCCGACCAGCGTGAAGATGATGCCAGGCACGATCGAAACGAAGCGGCGCTTGCCGGCCGGCAACCAGAAATGCACGGCGAACAGGCCGCCGATGATGACTACCGAGGCGATGACGTAACGCCACAGCGTGATCGTGCCCATATAGGGTTTTATCCATTCGAAATGCGACTCGGCCAGCCGTGCCAGCAATGGCGCGAAGACCAGCAGCACGCTGATGGCCAAAAACCCGGCCGTCGCGATCAGCACGAAGATGATGCTCTGCACCCGCCGGTAGATGATGCCGCGCGTTTCCGAGACGCGATAGGCCCGGTTGAGCGAGGTGCGCAGCGCCTCGATGCCGTTCGAGGCGAAATATCCGGCAAGCACGATACCGTAGGTCAACAGGTCGCTGCGCCGGACGGTAAGCACGTTGAGCACCTCGCGCGCGATCGGTTTGGCGATCTGCTCGGGCCATGTGTCGAACACAAGGTGCACGGCGGTGTCGGCGAAAGCCTGCGCGCCGAAAAAACTCGCCAGCGTCGTGGCGAAGATCAGGAAAGGAAAAAGCGCCATCAGCGCGGTGATCGCCAGATGGCTGGCCATTGCCCAGCCGTCGTCGGTGTTGAAATGGCCGAGCGCGTCGTAGAGGACGCGTTTGAGGGCTACGATCTTCCGCAACAAGAACCGCGTTCCCTTCGATTGTCCCGACGCCGCGAATATGGGAAGGGTTTGCGGTAAATGACAACCCTAGGTCAAACCACCATTCCTCCCGGAGAAGAGTTGCGCACCATCATTGTCACAGGTGCCTCTTCCGGTATAGGCGCCTATTGCGCCCATGCTCTTAAGAAGGAAGGCTGGCGGGTGTTCGCAACGGCCCGAAAGCCCGAAGATATCGCTGCGCTCGAGGCCGACGGCATCGAGGCCTTTTATCTGGACTACACCGAGTCCGGATCGATCGAGGCGCTGGTGACGTCGGTGCTGGAACGGACCGACGGCCGGCTCGATGCGCTCTTCAACAATGGCGCCTACGGACAGCCCGGCGCCGTCGAGGACCTGCCGGTCGAGGCTTTACGGCAGCAGTTCGAGGCCAATGTCTTTGGCTGGCATGACCTCACTCGCCGTGTCGTACCGGTGATGCGCCGCCAAGGCCATGGTCGTCTCGTTCATTGCTCGTCGATCCTCGGCCTGGCGCCGGTGCCTTTCCGCGGCGCCTACTCGGCATCGAAGCACGCTATCGAAGGGCTGATGCTGTCCCTCTACCAAGAACTCCTCGGCAGCGGAATCCATGTTTCGCTGATCGAGCCGGGGCCGGTGAAATCGAAGATCGCCAGCAACAGCCTTGCGTGGTTCCTGGCAAATATCGATCACGAGAAGTCCGTTCATCGCCTCGCCTATGCGGCGCAACTCAAACGGCTGCGGGCCGGCGGCAGCACATCGCGGCTGAAGCCCGGGCCGGAGGTGGTTTATTCCGCCTTGCATCATGCGCTTCTGTCGCGGCGCCCGCGCCCGCATTATGTGGTAACTGTGCCGGCCAGGATCGGCGCGATCCTTAAACGCATCCTGCCGTCCTCGGCACTCTACCGTCTGCTCGCCAAACGCGCCTGAACGCAATCCAACTGGAACACACCATGGCAACCGTCTTCAACATCCTCGCCGTTCTCGTTATGGTCGCCGTGGTGATCGTACTGATCCGCGGCCTCATCAACATGATGCGCGGCGGCTCCAGCATGACCTCCAACAAACTGATGCAGACGCGCGTGCTCTTGCAGTTCGTGGCCTTGGTGCTGATCATGCTGGCGGTGTATTTCACCCGTAAGTGACGCAGCAGCCACCAGCCGGGAGGTAACCCGTGGTCAAGCTCAACAAGATCTACACCCGCACTGGCGACGATGGCACCACAGGCCTCGGCTCTGGCGAGCGGCGGCTGAAATCCGACCTTCGCATCGACGCCTACGGCACGGTCGACGAGGCCAATGCCTGCATCGGCATGGCCCGCATTCATACCGCGGCAGTAAATCCGGCGATCGATGCGATGCTCGGCCGCATCCAGAACGACCTTTTCGACCTCGGCGCCGATCTGGCAGTCCCCGATAATGGCAAGCCGCTCGACTACGAGCCGTTGCGCATCATCGCCTCGCAGACCGACCGCATCGAACAGGATATCGATCTCCTCAACAAGGACCTTGAGCCGCTCAAATCCTTCGTGCTCAACGGCGGTACGCCGGCAGCGGCTGCCCTTCACCTCGCCCGCACGGTGGCCCGCCGCGCCGAGCGCATCATGGTGGCGCTGTCGCAAGACCCGGACGAGCACGTCAACCGCGAGGCGATAAGATACATCAACCGTGTCTCGGACTTTCTGTTCGTCGCCGCACGCGCGGTCAATGACAACGGAAATGCCGACGTGCTATGGGTTCCCGGCAAGAACCGCTGAATCTGCCGGGTCATCCACGATCTTCAGGTTTTGGAAGCGGGAGAGGCCTGATGTTTATCCCGCTTTACGACACCAACCGGCTGCGGCACATCAAGCTGCAATATGTGACGATCAGCCTGATCGCGCTCAACGTGCTGATCTACTTTGTCACCACACTGGGCGGCGAGGATTTCGCCAACGCCGCGGTGCTGGGCCTCGGTTTCATCCCGTCGGTTGTGCATGACAGCGTCGAGCTCGCTCCCCAATTTGTCGTCATTCCGGAGAGCCTGAGCTATCTGACCTATTCCTTCCTGCACGCGGATATCTTCCACCTCGGCGGCAACATGCTGTTCCTGTGGGTGTTCGGCGACAATGTCGAGGATGCACTCGGCCATGTCCGCTACCTCGTCTTCTACCTGCTTTGCGCCATCGCCGGCGCTTTCTTCCAGGGTCTGGTTGCCTGGGATTCGCCGGTGCCGCTGATTGGCGCGTCGGGCGCCATCGCCGGTGTGGTCGCCGCCTATCTGATCCTTTATCCGCGGGTGAAGGTATGGGTGCTGGTCTTCGCGCGCATCCCGTTGCGCATCCCGGCCTTCATCCCGCTGATCCTGTGGATCCTGTTCCAGATCTTCATGTTCGCCCAGGGGGGCGAGGATCAGGTTTCCTGGGCCTGCCATATTGGCGGCATCATCGCTGGAGCCGTGCTGGTGCTTGTCTTGCGCAGCCGCGGCGTACCGCTACTCGCCGGCGCAGACGAGGAGCCGGCCGTGGTCGCCGGTCCGGTGCCCGTAGCCGTGGAGCCGGCGCCAAGCGACCCACAACCTGCGCAGCCGGCGCCGCGCTGGGGCCGGGGGACCGTTTCCGGTCCGGACTGAACCGATTTGAGTGCTTCGCCGAGCATCCGAGTGCGCCCCGGATATTGACGCGCGGGGTCGCCGCAACTACGGAAGCGCCACCCTACTGGCGTGGCGAAGACCAGAATTCCGTCCGGAATGTCGGCTTTCGACAACTCTGAAGAGGTGCACGCTGCTATAGCGCGCCCGACGAGCGTGAAGAGACTATCGTGAAAGAGGTGACAGGCAAATGAAGATCCTTGTGCCCGTGAAGCGGGTTGTGGATGCGAACGTCAAGGTCCGGGTGAAGGCGGACGGTTCGGCGGTGGAACTCGCCAACGTCAAGATGGCGATGAACCCGTTCGACGAGATTGCGGTCGAAGAGGCGATCCGGCTGAAGGAAGCTGGCAAGGCCGAAGAGATCATCGTCGTGTCGATCGGGCCGCAGCAGGCACAGGAGACCTTGCGCACGGCGCTCGCCATGGGCGCCGACCGCGCCATCCTGGTCAAGACCGACGAGCAGACTGAGCCGCTGGGCGTCGCCAAGGTGCTGAAGGGCGTCGTCGAGGCAGAACAGCCCGGCCTTGTCATTCTCGGCAAGCAGGCGATCGACGACGATTCCAACCAGACCGGCCAGATGCTGGCCGCACTTCTCGGCTGGGCGCAGGGCACCTTCGCCTCCAAGATCGTGCTCGACGGTGACAAGGCCACGGTGACGCGCGAGGTCGATGGCGGCCTGCAGACGCTGGAACTGAAGATGCCGGCGATCGTCACGGCCGATTTGCGGCTGAACCAGCCACGCTACGCGTCTCTGCCCAACATCATGAAGGCCAAGAAGAAGCCGCTCGACGAGAAGAGCCCTGCCGATTACGGCGCCGATGTCAAGCCGCGGCTTAAAGTGATCAAGACCGAGGAGCCGGGCGGCCGCAAGGCGGGCGTCAAGGTCAAGAGCGTCGCCGAACTGGTAGACAAGCTGAAGAACGAAGCCGGCGTGCTCTAAGGAAATCCGATGAGGCCGGCCTGCAAACGGCCGGTTTCTCCGCTTCCGGTGCTCACGTACTGAAGTACGCTCCGCTCCGGTTCTCGAAACCAACCGTTTTCGACTCGGCCTGACCGGATTTCAGGAGCCTCGAAGACGAAAGTCAGGAAAACATCATGGCTATTCTTCTGATTGCCGAACACGACAACGCTGCGCTTTCCGACCAGACCGCCAAGGCGCTTTCGGCGGCGCTGCAGATCGGTTCGGACGTGCATGTGCTGGTTGCCGGCAAAGGTGCCAAGCCGGCAGCGGACGCCGCCGCCAAGCTCAAGGGCGTCACCAAGGTGCTGCTCGCCGACGCCGACGAACTGACCGAGCGTCTCGCCGAACCGCTGGCGGCACTCGTCGTTTCGCTTGCTGAGCCATACGAGACGATCATCGCGCCGGCGACCTCGTCGGGCAAGAACGTCGCGCCCCGCGTGGCGGCGCTGCTCGATGTCGCCCAGATATCTGAAATCATCGAAGTCGTGTCGCCCGACACCTTCAAGCGGCCGATCTATGCCGGCAACGCCATCCAGACGGTGCAGTCCAGTGACGCCAAGAAGGTCATCACGGTGCGTACCGCTTCCTTCCAGGCAGCACCCGAGGGCGGTTCCGCGCCGGTCGAGACGGTCCAGGCGGCGGCCAATCCCGGCCTGTCGAGCTTTGTCGAGAACAAGCTCTCCGAGACCGACCGTCCAGAGCTGACCTCGGCCAAGATCATCATCTCGGGCGGCCGTGCGCTGGGCTCCTCCGAGAAGTTCCAGGAGGTCATCCTGCCGGTCGCCGACAAGCTCGGTGCGGCGGTTGGCGCATCTCGCGCCGCCGTCGATGCCGGCTATGCGCCGAACGACTGGCAGGTCGGCCAGACCGGCAAGGTGGTAGCGCCAGACCTTTATATTGCCGTCGGCATCTCCGGTGCCATCCAGCACCTTGCCGGCATGAAGGATTCGAAGGTGATCGTTGCCATCAACAAGGACGAGGAAGCGCCGATCTTCCAGGTCGCCGACTACGGTCTCGTCGGCGATCTCTTCGTCATTCTGCCGGAACTGCAAAAGGCGCTTTGACGCCTTCTGCCAAAGCGTATTAAATTCTGAGGGGTGGGGTAGACGAAGTCGCCCCGCCCTTTTAGTTTGCATTGCACAAAAAACGGGCCGCAAAGGCCTCGACGGGATCGGGTAATGAGCAAGATCGAGACGATCGGCATCATCGGCGCGGGCCAGATGGGTGGCGGCATCGCCCATGTGTCGGCGCTGGCGGGCTATAAGGTGCTGGTTTACGATATTTCGCCCGACCGCATCGAAAAGGGCATCGCCACGGTCAGCGGCAACATGGCCCGTCAGGTCGGCTCCGGCAAACTCGAGGAAAAGCTGCGCAATGAGGCGATGGCGCGCATTTCGGCGGCACCGGCCATGGCCGACCTTGCGGGCGCCGATCTGGTGATCGAAGCAGCGACCGAGGACGAGACGGTCAAGCGCAAGATCTATGCCCAGCTCTGCCCGCAGCTCAACCCCGAGGCCATCCTGGCGACGAACACGTCATCGATCTCGATCACACGGCTGGCTTCGCAGACCGACCGGCCGGAACGCTTCATCGGCATACATTTCATGAATCCGGTTCCGGTGATGAAGCTGGTCGAGCTGGTGCGCGGCATCGCCACCGAGGACCAGACCTTCGAGGCGGCAAAAACCTATGTGAAGCAGCTCGACAAGACGATCACCGTCTCGGAGGATTTCCCGGCCTTCATCGTCAACCGCATCCTGCTGCCGATGATCAACGAGGCGATCTACACGCTCTATGAAGGTGTCGGCTCGGTCGACGCCATCGATACCGCCATGAAGCTCGGCGCCAACCATCCGATGGGGCCGCTGCAGCTTGCCGATTTCATCGGGCTCGATACCTGCCTGTCGATCATGCAGGTGCTGCATGACGGGCTGTCGGATTCGAAATACCGCCCCTGCCCGCTGCTGGTCAAATATGTCGAGGCTGGCTGGCTCGGCCGCAAGACCGGCCGCGGCTTCTACGACTATCGCGGCGAGCATCCCGTTCCGACACGCTGATCGCCTCGCTACCAGCGCACAAAAAGTCGTCCGCCGAGCGCCCCGAGCACGGCAAGGATGGCGACCGCGATCGTATACCAGGTGCCGACGAAAAGCGGCGAATCGTCGAAGCAATGCGCCGCATAGAAGGTCGCCGCCAGCCCGCCGGCAAGCAGGCCCGCGGCCGCACCGGCAAGCACCGGCCTTGTCGGCGCGCCATGGCGCAGCACCGCGAGAAAGACGGCAAGCGGGCCGATCCCGATCAACGGAATGAAGGTCAGGCAGATGACCATGTTCGTGCCGACCAGGCGCGTGCCCCAGTCGGACGCAGGCACGGCGAAGAGTTCGAGAATCACAGCCACAATCACCAGCAGCGGCGCGGCGACCATCCAGCTCACCGCCCGGCCGGTCGATGCACCGGGCGTCGACAGCCCACGCACCAGGACAAAGGCGCTGGCGGCAAGAGCAATCGTGAAGACGAATTTGGACAGGAACCGCATCGTGTGCATGGCGATCGCGATGTCGGGGCGCGGGCCGATCGTCAGCCAGAAAACCGCGGCCGCGATCACGATGGCCGCGCCGGTGGCAAGCCACCAGGTGGTGCCTAGCGGCAGCGCCTTGCTGCGGGCATCGGCGTCGAGCGCCTTGATGAGATCTTCGGTCCTCATGTTATTCCCGCCCCGCCCTGAACCGTTTGGCAATGGCGGCAAGCCCGCGGTGCAGTGACACCCGCACAGCCGTCTCGCTGATGCCGAATTTGGCCGCGGTCTCACCGATTGACCGGCCTTCGACCGATACGGCCGAGACGACGGAACGCTGTGCCGGCGACAGGCTGTCGAGCGCCCGGTTGATGTCGCGCTCGCTCACCGTCTCCGATTCCGGCTCGGCAAAGGTCTCGGCGATTTCGTCGATCTCGATCTCGATCCGCCGACCGCGCCGCCGGAACGCATCGATCAGCTTGAAGCGGGCTATTGCATAGACCCAAGGCAGCACCGGCGCATCATGGCGCCAGGTGTGTCGTTTCACATGAATGGCCAGCAAGGTTTCCTGCACGACATCCTCGGGATCCACCCCGCCCTGCACGATCTTGCGCCGGGCAAAGCCACGAACGAGCGCGGCGATCCGGTGCAGAAAGTCGGCATAGGCCCTTTCGTCTCCGGCGATCGCGGCCCGCAGCAGGCGTGAAAGCTCGGCTTCGTCCTTGCCGCTCACAAGAGTTCACTCCCCGATATTCGCGTCTCGGCGCTGATTTGTTACGGGGCCGGCGAAATAATGTCCAAGGCAAATTAGCTGAGCATCACGAAAGTTTGCTCCTTTTGAGCGATTGAGTGGGCCAGCAATGTTGACTGCACCAGTCAGGTATTGGTAGGTGCAGCGTGCCAAGCCAAAGACCATCGAAATCGAGGACGACGCCATGAAATATGCTCTTTCCGCCCTTGCCGGTGCGACAGCACTTGCAATCAGCCTGATCGCCGGCCCGGCAATAGCAGAGGACGAGGGCATCGTCGTCTACAACGCCCAGCACGAAAACCTGACCAAGGCCTGGGCGGAGGGATTCACCAAGGAAACCGGCATCAAGGTTACCGTCCGCAATGGCGGCGACAGCGATTTCTCCAATCAGATCGTTGCGGAAGGCACCGCTTCGCCCGCCGATGTATTCCTGACGGAGAATTCGCCGGCCATGGCATTAGTCGAGGCGGCCGGCCTGTTCGCACCGGTCGGCACCGAGACGCTGGCCCAGGTTCCGCAGGAGTACCAGCCGGCGAGCGGCAAATGGGTCGGCGTCGCCGCGCGCAGCACCGTCTTTGCCTACAACAAGACCAAGCTGAGCGCCGACCAGCTGCCCAAATCGCTGCTCGATCTCGCCGATCCGAGCTGGAAGGGCCGCTGGGCCGCTTCGCCCTCCGGCGCCGATTTCCAGGCGATCGTCAGCGCGCTTCTGCAGCTCAAGGGTGAGGCGGCGACGGCCGAATGGCTGAAGGCGATGAAGGAGAATTTTACCGCCTATAAGGGCAACAGCACGGTGATGAAGGCGGTCAATGCCGGCGAGGTCGAAGGCGGCGTGATCTATCACTATTACTACTACGGCGATCAGGCCAAGACCGGCGAGAACAGCAAGAACGTCGAGTTGCACTATTTCAAGCATCAGGATCCCGGTGCTTTCGTCTCGATTTCCGGCGGCGGCGTGCTGGCCTCGAGCAAGCACCCGAAGGAAGCGCAGGCTTTCCTGAAATGGGTCACCGGCAATGGCGGCCAGGACGTGCTGAAAACAGGCGATTCGTTCGAATACGCAGTCGGCAAGGGCGCCGAGTCCAATCCGAAGCTGGTGCCGCTGGCCGATCTGCAGGCGCCGAAAGTCGACCCGACGACGCTGAACTCGAAAAAGGTGACCGACCTGATGACGGCGGCCGGCTTGCTTTAGCCGGCGTTCGTCCTAAAAGGGCAACCGACTGCGCTCCTGTGGGAATTCGCTTTCCACAGGAGCGCTCTGTTTTCAAGATGGCATTTGCCTATGACCACAAGCTACCCGCGAGATTATCCGCCGCCGATCGTTTCCGCCTCCGGGCGGAGCTGGCGCAACGTCTGATCTGATGCAATCCGCGATCGATCTCGCACGCCCAGGCTTGCCGGCCGACGCCACGGCCGTGCGGGCACGTCGTTGGTCGGTCTCATGGATTGCGTTGGCTGCCGTCTTTGTCTCGCTTTTCGCGCTGCTGCCGCTTGCCTTCATCGTCTGGGTGGCGGTGCAGACCGGCTGGGAAACGGTGGCGGCGCTGGTGTTCAGGCCGCGCGTCGGCGAACTTCTGGTCAACACCAGCCTGCTGGTGGTGTTGGCGGTGCCGATCTCGATCGTGCTGTCGGTCATGCTGGCCTGGCTGACCGAGCGCAGCGATCTGCCGGGTGCCCGCCTATGGGCCTGGCTGTCGGTGGCGCCGCTCGCCATTCCGGCCTTCGTCCACAGTTACGCCTGGGTCACCATGGTGCCCAGACTGCACGGCCTGTGGGCCGGCGTGCTTGTGTCGGTCATCGCCTATTTCCCCTTCCTTTATCTGCCGGTGGCGGCGGCATTGCGCCGGCTCGATCCCGCTCTCGAGGATGCAGCGGCAGCCCTTGGTCTCGGCCCGTGGCGTGTGTTCAGGCGTGTCGTGCTGCCGCAGCTCCGGCTCGCCATTTGCGGCGGCTCCCTGCTGGTCGGCCTGCATCTCCTGGCCGAATACGGGCTCTATGTCTTCATCCGCTTCGACACCTTCACCACCGCGATCGTCGACCAGTTCCAGTCGACCTTCAACGGTCCCGCCGCCAACATGCTGGCCGGCGTGCTGGTGACCTGCTGCCTTGTGCTGCTCGGGCTGGAGGTGCTGGTGCGCGGCGAGGAGCGCTATGCCCGCGTCGGTTCGGGTGCTGCGCGCCAGCAGCAGCGCACGGGCCTTGGGCGCGCCACCATTCCTTGCCTGCTGCTGCCTGCCATTACCACGCTGCTGGCGCTCGGCGTGCCGTTCGCCACTATCGGCCGCTGGCTCATGGCCGGCGGCGCCGATGTCTGGCGGCTCGACGAGATCGGCCTGGCGCTTGGCCAAACGCTGTTCCTAGCAATTGCCGGCGCGCTGCTCGCCACCGTCGCGGCAATGCCGATGGCGTGGATTTCGATCCGCGCGCCGGGGCGGCTGCAACGCGTCCTGGAGGGCTGCAACTATATCGTCGGCGCGTTGCCCGGCGTTGTCATCGCCCTGGCGCTGGTCACCATCGCCGTGCGTATCGCCATGCCGCTCTACCAGACCCTGTTCACCATCCTGGTCGCCTATGCGCTGATGTTCCTGCCGCGCGCCCTGATTAGCCTCAGGGCGTCGATCGCACAGGCGCCGGTCGAGCTCGAACGCGCCGCCTCCAGCCTCGGCCGGTCGCCGCTCAAGGCGCTGTGGTCGACGACCATCCGCCTGTCGGCGCCGGGCGCCGCAGCCGGCATGGCGTTGGTCGCGCTGGGTATCATGAACGAATTGACCGCAACCCAGATGCTGGCGCCCAACGGCACCCGCACGCTGGCCATGGCGTTCTGGTCCTATAGCGGCGAGATCGACTATGCGTCGGCGGCGCCTTATGCCCTGATCATGGTGGCGATGTCGCTGCCTTTGACCTGGTTGCTCTACGTCCAGTCGAAGCGGATGGCCGGGCGATGAGCTTTCTCGAGCTGAGCGGCATCCACAAGCACTACGGGCCGGTCGCAGCACTTGCCGGCGTCGACCTCAGCGTGGCCAGCGGCAGCCGTACGGCTGTCGTCGGGCCGTCCGGTTGCGGCAAGACCACCTTGCTGCGGCTGATCGCCGGCTTCGAGGCGCCGGACCAGGGCCGCATCGTGCTTGATGGCGAGGTGCTGGCCGATGGCGACACGGCCGTGCCGGCGCATCGCCGCGGCATCGGGCTGGTGGCGCAGGACGGCGCTCTATTCCCGCATCTGAGCATCGCCGCCAATATCGGCTTCGGCATGGGGCGTCACGAGGAAAAGCGCAGTGAGCGCATCGCCGAGCTCGCCTATGTCGTCGGGCTGGACAAAGGTATCCTGAAGCGCCGTCCGCACGAACTCTCCGGTGGCCAGCAGCAGCGCGTCGCGCTCGCCCGCGCCATGGCCATGAAGCCGCGGCTGATGCTGCTCGACGAGCCGTTCTCGGCGCTCGACACCGGCCTGCGCGCCTCGATGCGCAAGGCCGTGGCCGAGCTCCTTGAAACCGCCGGCATCACCACCATCCTGGTCACCCACGACCAGGCCGAGGCGCTGTCTTTCGCCAGCCAGGTCGCGGTGATGCGCGACGGCAAATTCTCGCAGGTCGGCACGCCGCGCGAGCTCTATTTCAAGCCGAAGGACAGGATGGTCGCCGAGTTCCTTGGCGACGCCATCGTCCTGCCGGCAAGGATCGCCGATGGCTTCGCCATCTCGCCGCTCGGCCGCATCGCTGTCGACAGCTCGGAGCGGCGCGACGTCGCCCGCATCATGCTGCGGCCGGAGCAGGTGTTGCTGAAACGCACATCGCGTGAAGGCATGTCCGGCACGCCGGACATGCTGTTCGGCGAGGTGACGGAATCGGAGTTCGCCGGCTCGATGTGCACCATCGGGGTGCGTCTGTTGAACAGCCCCGATCCGCCCGACGCCGCCGCCATCGGCAATACGCCGTTGATCCTGCGCAAGCCGGGCATGGACGCGCCGGCGATCGGCGAGATCGTCCGGCTGACCGTGTCGGGCAAGGCGCATGTGTTTGCCTGAACGGTTTTGCGCAAGGCCGACTTCAATCGACCCGTTTGCCCGCCTGATCGAACCAATGCAGCTTTTCGGACCTGGCCACGACGCGCAACTGGTCGCCTGGCTTGGCGCTGGCGCGGCCTGAGACGCGCACCACGATGCGGCTGCCGGCTGCCACGCAATGGAGAAAGCTTTCGGCACCGACCGGTTCGACCGCTTCCACTGTTGCCGGCAGCGCGAGCGCGCCGGCCGGCGCCTCTGCCGCGAAGGTGATGTCGGCGTCCTCCGGACGAAAGCCTAGTGTCACTGCCTTGCCCTGTCGAGGCGCCAAGCCAATCACAGTACCGTCCGCCAATACCGAGCTTGGGGAGGCCCCTGTGAGCGCCAGCAGATTCATCGGCGGTGCGCCTATGAACGAGGCGACGAAGGTCGAGGCCGGTTTTTCGTACACATCAAGCGGCGCGCCGGTCTGCTCGACCAGGCCGGCGTTCATGACGACGAGGATGTCGGCCAGCGTCATCGCCTCAAGCTGGTCGTGCGTGACATAAACCGAGGTGACGCCAAGCGAGCGCTGCAGATTCTTGATCTCGATGCGCATCTGCCCGCGCAATTTCGCATCGAGGTTGGACAGCGGTTCGTCGAACAGGAAGACCTTCGGGTTGCGCACGATGGCGCGACCCATGGCGACGCGCTGGCGCTGACCGCCGGAAAGCTCGCGCGGGCGCCGGTCGAGCAGCGCCGAAAGCTCCAGCACCTTGGCAGTCGAGCGTACCCTGCTGTCGATCTCGTCATTCGGCGTGCCGCGGTTGCGCAGGCCATAGGCCATGTTGTCGTAGACCTTCATATGTGGATAAAGCGCGTAGTTCTGGAACACCATGGCGATGTCGCGCTCGGTCGGGCCAATGGCGTTGACCACCTTGCAGTCGATGGCGACTGTACCGGCAGAAATCGTCTCCAGCCCGGCGATCATCCTCAGCAGCGTAGACTTGCCGCAGCCGGAGGGGCCGACCAGCACGCAAAGCTCCTTGTCGGGAATGGCGATGGAAACGCCCTTCACGGCTTCGACGCCGCTGGGATAGATTTTCCTGACATCCTTCAGATCCACGGTCGCCATCGGCTTCTCACTTTTCGGATTCGACCAGACCGCGCACGAACCAGCGTTGCATCAGCACGACCACCAGGATCGGCGGCACGATGGCCAGCATTGCCGTGACCATCACGAGGTGCCATTGGGTGTCGGCATCGGCGAAGGAAACCATCTTTCTCAGCGCGATGACGATGGTGTTCATGTCGTTGCTGTTGGTGACGAGCAGCGGCCAAAGATACTGCGTCCAGCCATAGATGAAGAGGATCACGAACAGCGCGGCGATGTTTGTCCGCGACAGCGGCACCAGAATATCGAAAAAGAAGCGCCATGGCCCGGCACCGTCGACACGCGCCGCCTCGACCAATTCGCCCGGTATGGTCATGAAGAACTGGCGAAACAGCAGCGTTGCGGTGGCCGAGGCGATCAGCGGGACGATCAGGCCGGCATAGGTGTCGATCATGCCGAGATCGACCATCACCTTGTAGGTCGGCAGGATGCGCACCTCGACTGGAAGCATCAAGGTGATGAAGATCAGCCAGAAGAAGGTCATGCGCAGCGGAAAGCGAAAGAACACGATCGCGTAGGCCGACAGGATCGAGATGAAGATCTTTCCCACCGCAACGCCGAGCGCCATGATCGTGGTGTTGAGGAGCAGCCTGCCGACGCTGACGCCGCCGATACGACCGATGCCGCCGAACAGCGCCTCGTTGTAATTGTTCCATAGCTGGCCGCCGGGCAAGAGCGGCAGGGGCGGCCTGAGGATCGTTTGCAGCGTGTGCGTCGAGGCAACGAAGGTGTAGTAGATCGGAAAAGCCACGATCAATATGCCGAGGATGAGCACGGCATGGGCGATGAAGGTGCGGAGCGGGGACTGGCCGATCATCGCTTCCCTCAGCCGTAATGGACTTTGCGTTCCACATAGCGGAACTGGATCGCTGTGAGCGCAATGACGATGGCCATCAGGATGACCGACTGCGCCGCCGAATCGCCCAGGATCAGATTGACGAAGCCGTCATTGTAGACCTTGTAGACCAGCGTCTCGGTCGTCTTGCCGGGCCCGCCGCCGGTGACGGCATGAACGATGCCGAACGTGTCGAACAGGGCATAGACGGTGTTGACGACCAGCAGGAAAAAGGTTGTCGGCGCAAGCAGCGGGAAGACGATGGTCCAGAAGCGCTTGGTTTCGCCGGCGCCGTCCATGGCCGCCGCTTCGATCAGCGTTTTCGGCACCGCCTGCAGGCCGGCGACGAAGAACAGGAAGTTATAGCTGATCTGCTTCCAGGCAGCAGCCGACACCAGCAGGATCATGGCGTGGGTGCCGTTGAGCAGCGGGTCCCATACGATGCCGAAGCTTCTCAGCAAATAGGCCAACGAGCCGATCGAGGGATTGAACAGGAAAAGCCAAAGCATGCCGGCAATCGCCGGCGCCACGGCGTAAGGCCATATCAACAGTGTGCGGTAGAGGCCTTTGCCGCGCACGGCCTTCTCGGCCATGACCGCGAGCAGCAGGGCGACAACCATGGCAACGATCGCGGTCGCAAGAGAGAACACTACGGTGACCTTGATCGAGTTGAGGTAGGCCGGATCGGCCAGCACCTTCCGGAAATTGGCAAACCAGACGAACCTGCTCTTCAGCCCGAACGGGTCTTGCCTGAGCATCGACTGGTAAAGCGCCTGACCGGCCGGCCAGTAGAAGAAAACCAGGGTGATGGCGAGTTGTGGCGCCACCAGCAGGTAGGGCAGGATCTTGTTGGGAAAGACGACGCGTGGAGACAGGCTGATTTCCCTCGCTATCCAGGTGTCGCCCACGCGAGCCCGCGTGGGCGATATTCCAACCGACTAACCGAGATAATCCCGTCAGTTCTCCAGCGCTTCCTTGATCGCCGCGTTGCCGCGCGCGACGGCATTGTCGAGCGCCTGCTGAGCGGTTTGCTGGCCAGCCAGCATCTTCTCGATCTCCTCGTTCTGGATATCACGCACCTGCGGCAGATTCGGCAGGCGCACGCCCTTCGAGTTGTCGGTCGGCGCCTTGCCTGTCATCTGCAGGATGGGTGTCTCGCGGCCGGGGTTTTTGTCATAGAAGCCTGATTTCTTGGTCGCCTCGTATGCGGCGAGCGTCACAGGCAGGTATCCCGACTTCTGGTGCAGATATTCCTGCACATCGGTCTTGGACAGATAGACAAAGAAGGCCGCGACGCCCTTGTATTCCTCGTCCGACTTGTTGCCGAACACCCACAGGCTGGCACCGCCCGGCGTCGTGTTCTGCGGGGCACCCTTGGCGTCACTGTCGTAAGGAAGCTGGCCGATGCCATAGTTCATGCCGGACTTGACGATATCGCCGAGGCCGCCCGACGATTCGGTGAAGATGCCGCATTCGCCGGCGAGGAATATCTGCTTGGCTTCGGAGGTGCGTCCGCCATATTTGAACGTGCCGTCCTTGGCCAGGTCAGCGAGCGCCTGGAAGTGGTTGACGAAAATCGGCGCATTGATCTTGAGTTCGACATCACCTCCAGCCAGGCCATTCTGCTGGGTGGCCCAAGGCACGTCATTCCACCCCGCGAAATTCTCCAGGTGGATCCAGGTCAGCCAGGTCGAGGTATAGCCGCAAGGGGCGGCGCCGCTCGTCTTGATCTTCTTGGCAGCTTCCCACACCTCGTTCCACGTCTTGGGCGGATTGTTCACGTCGAGGCCTGCCTTCTGGAAGATGTCCTTGTTGTAGTAGAGGATCGGCGAGGAAGAGTTGTAGGGGAACGATAGCATGGTGCCGTCCGGCTTCGAATAATAGCCGACGATGCCGGGCAGATACTGGCTCTTGTCGAAAGTCATCCCGGCGCCGGTCATCACATCGGCCACCGGCTTTATCGCACCCTCGGCCGCCATCATCACGCCGGTGCCGACGTCGAACACCTGGAGGATATCGGGCGCTTGCCCGGCACGAAAGGCAGCGATGCCGGCATTCAGCGTCTCCGGATAGGTGCCCTTGAACACCGGAACGAGCTCATAGTCGCTCTGGCTGGCGTTGAAATCCTTGGAGATCTTGGCGACGACCTCGGCGTTGGCGCCGGTCATGGCGTGCCACCAGCTGATCTGCGTGACGGCGAAGGCGGAGGTGGTGGAAAGCAGGGTCACGGTGGCGGCGATACCGGCCGCAAAGCCGAAGAACTTCATGTTTCATCTCCCGTTTGTCATTGGCGAAAGGGGCACTTCCGCAAAGCCAATATGTGGCGCTGATGACAATCGGACAACGGTTTTATTGCGGATCAATGAACATCATTCCTTCCTAAAGTGCACTCGCTACCGAAACCGGGCGCCAGAAATCACATCACCGTCTTTTCGGCGCAGCGGCGTCGGTTTTCCCCCGAAAAGACCCGCCTCATGGCCCGCGGGTTAACCATTCGTTAAAATCTCCAAGAGCTAATCAGTCACACCTCCCCTGTTAGTTTTGGCAGACCGAGTGAACCAGGATGCTGACGGTCTATAATTGTATTGTAAGTCAGCACGATCCGAGACTGGTTGCGCTTGCCGCACTCGTCTGTGGAATTTCTTGCTTCTCAGCGGTTAATCTCCTTAAGCATGTCGGCCGATCGACCGAGCGAAACCGGCTTGTCTGGCTGATGATCGCCGCGGCCTCGACCGGGTTCGGCATATGGGCGACGCATTTCATCGCCATGACCGCGTTTACGCCGGGAATACCGAACGCATACAATCCGGGATTATCCGCCTTTTCGCTTGCCGCCGCCGTTATCATGACCGCGCTTGGGATGTGGGTCGCCACCTTGCGCCGCGGCATCGACTATTTCCTCGTCGGTGGCGCCATTCTGGGCGGCGCCATCGCGACGATGCACTACATCGGCATGGCAGCTTTCGAGGTCGAAGGCCGGGTCGTATGGAACCTGCTCCTTGTCGCGATATCGCTTCTGGCCGGCGTGACCCTCGCGGCACTGGCGCTCCTTGTCGTCTTGCGCCGTCCGTCAGCGCTCGCGACTTTCGGCGGCGCCGCGCTTTTGACGCTGGCGATTTGCAGCTTGCATTTCATCGCGATGGCTGCGGTGTCGATCATTCCGGATTCCTCGATTGAAATATCCGAACATTCCATCGAGCCCATTTCCCAGGCCTTTGCCGCAGCGGTCGCCAGCCTGATAATCCTTGTGCTATCGGGTGCCGCGCTGTGGATCGACCTGCGCTTTCGCCGCCAGAAGCTCGAGGCCGATCGCATGCACGATCTCGCCAATGCGGCGGTGGAAGGTCTGATCGTTTGCGATGGCACCCGCATTGTCAGCGCCAATGACAGTATGGCGAAGCTGACCGGAACAGCGACAGCCACCCTGAACACGATGCAATTCGGCGAGCTTTTCGACGGACAGAGCGCAGCCGATATGTCCGGCTTCGGCGAACAGGCGCAGGAAGCGAAGTTAAGGGGCAGTGACGGGGCGAGAATTCCTGTCGAGCTGATCGCCAGGAAAATCACCTACTGCGGCAGGCCTCATACGGTGCTTGCCGTTCGCGACATCCGTGAGCGCAAGAAGGCAGAACAAGAGATCCTCCGCCTCGCGCATTTCGATCCGCTTACCGGGCTTGCCAATCGGCGGAGCTTTTCTTCCCGGCTGGAAGCAGAATTCGCCTCGATGGATCGTGGCGGCAAGGATGGACATCTGGCGCTCCTGCTGCTTGACCTTGACCGGTTCAAGCAAGTCAACGACCTCTATGGCCACGGGGCCGGCGATGCTATGCTGCAGAAGCTGGCGCACTGCATTTCCGGCATCCCGCGCCACGGACAGATGCTCGCGCGTCTCGGCGGCGATGAATTTGCCATCATAGCTCCGAACCTCCCCGACCCCCTGGCCGCAGGCCGGATAGCCGAGGACTTGCTGGCGGCGATCCGGGAGGAAAACAGGGTTTCGGTCGGCTCCGGCCTCGTCTCGGCCAGCATCGGCATCGCCTTCTTTCCGCTGGATGCCGAAGACCAGGCCGGCCTGATCAGCCATGCCGACACGGCACTCCATCGCGCCAAAACCGAAGGCAGGGACACTTATCGGTTTTTCGAGATAGCCATGGGCACCGCGGCCCGCGACAAGCGCGTGATGGAGCATGAATTGCGCCAGGCGATCGCCCGCAAGGAGTTCCACCTCGTCTATCAGCCGCAGAAGGAGATCCGCGGCGGCAGGATGATCGGCTTCGAAGCCTTGGTCCGTTGGCAGCACCCTGAGCGGGGTGACATTTCTCCGGCCGTTTTCATCCCCGTGGCCGAGGACAGTGGCGCTATCGCGCAGATCGGCGACTGGGTGCTGACGACGGCTTGTAACGATGCTGTTCGCTGGAGAAACCCGCTGATGGTCGCCGTCAACGTCTCCGCCGTGCAACTTCACAATCCGAACTTCAGCCGCAAGGTGCACGACGCATTGACGAGATCCGGCCTGGCCCCCGGCAGGCTCGAACTGGAGATCACCGAAACGGCCCTGGTGAAGGACATGCCGCGCGCGCTGGCAACCTTGAGGCAGGTCAAGGCGCTTGGCGTGCATGTGGCGATGGACGATTTTGGCACCGGCTATTCTTCGCTGTCCAACCTCAGCGCCTTTCCCTTCGACAAGATCAAGATCGACGGGTCGTTCATCAAATCGGTCGACAAGAACGCCCAGTTCGCGGCGATCGTTCGCGCCGTGCTGGGGCTTGGACGCGGTCTCGGCCTACCGGTTCTGGCAGAAGGCATCGAGACGCCGGGTGAATTGCAGTTCCTGGACGCCGAGGCTTGCGAGATCGGGCAAGGCTACTACCTCGGCAAACCGGCTCCGATCGAGACATTCGGGGAACTGACGGGCGTGGCCGCTCCGGCAATCCGCACCGCCAGCCGACGCGGCGCAAGCATTGCCGTGCTCAAGCCGCGCCTGCGCACGGTCTGAGCCTATCCCGGCTGAAGCGCCGCCTCGACCAGACGCTTGGCATCCGGCCCCGACCATTCGGCCGGGCCATTCATATGGGCGATCAGGCAGCCTTGCCCATCGATCAGCATGGTGACCGGCAGACCGAGCGCCAGGCCGCGCGTCTTGACGTCGTTGAACAGCGCCATCGTGGCATCGCGATAGTAGCCGAGCGACTTGACGCCGGTGTCCCCCAGGAACTTCTTCGGTTTGGCATCGTCGCCGGCATCGACGTTGACGGCAACAACCTGAAACGCATCGCTGCCCATCTCCTTCTGCAGCGCATCGAGCGCCGGCATTTCGGCGCGGCAAGGTGCGCACCATGTCGCCCACAGATTGAGCAGCACCGTCTTGCCGGCATGATCGGCGATCGTCGTCGGCTTGCCGTCGGGGCCGTTGAAGGCAAGGCTTTTCAGCGATTGCGGCGGATCCGCCGGCAAAAGCGCGGCAACCTGGCCGGTGGCAGCGGCGGCGATCTTCTTGGCACGGTCGGTCTTGGCGGCGCAGGCGACGTCGTCCTTGCCGCCGCCGGCGGCCACTTGCGCGGGCGCCTTGTTGCCAGAACTGCTTTCCCTGACATATACCGCGACCGCGCCGGCCAGCACGCCCGCAACCAAAGCGGCGAGGATGAGACGCAAAGCCGGGAAAAATCTATTGCCGTCTGCCATTTTTGAAAAACTGCTCCGGAGCACGGGTTATAGCGATGAACGACAAGAAGGCCAGCAACCAGATGTGGGGCGGACGTTTTGCCTCGGGTCCGGCCGCAATCATGGAAGCGATCAACGCGTCGATCTCGTTCGACCGCAAACTCTATGCGCAGGATATTCGCGGCTCGATCGCCCATAGCCAGATGCTGGCGCAAACGGGCATTATTTCGGCGGCCGATCAAGAAAAAATCGCTCACGGGCTGAACACGATCCTCGCAGAGATCGAGGCCGGCACATTCGAGTTCTCGACCAGGCTGGAAGACATCCACATGAATGTCGAGGCCCGTCTGGCCGATTTGATCGGCCCCGCCGCCGGCCGCCTGCATACCGCCCGCTCGCGCAACGACCAGGTGGCGGTCGACCTCAGGCTGTGGGTCAAGGACGAATGCTTTCGTGTCGCCGAGGCGCTGAAGGGCCTGATCACGGCGTTCCTGGATCGGGCCGAGGAGCATGCGGCAACGGTGATGCCGGGCTTCACCCACATGCAGGCGGCGCAGCCGGTGACCTTCGGCCACCACTGCATGGCCTATGTCGAGATGTTTGCGCGCGACCTGTCGCGTGTCCGCGACGCCATCGAGCGGATGGATGAAAGCCCGCTCGGCGCCGCCGCCCTTGCCGGCACCAGCTTTTCCATCGACCGGCACCAGACGGCGAAGGCGCTTGGCTTCCGCGAGCCGATGCGCAATTCGCTCGACAGTGTTTCGGACCGCGATTTCGCGCTCGAGTTCCTGGGCTTGGCGGCGATCTGCGCGACGCATCTGTCGCGGCTGGCCGAAGAGATCATCATCTGGTCGACGCCGCAATTCGGCTTCGTCAGGCTGTCGGATAGTTTCTCGACGGGTTCGTCGATCATGCCGCAGAAGAAGAATCCCGACGCTGCCGAACTGGTGCGCGGCAAGACCGGCCGCGTCACCGGGCACCTCGTCGGCCTGCTGACGGTGATGAAGGGCATGCCGCTGACCTATGGCAAGGACATGCAGGAAGACAAGGAATCCGTCTTCGACGCGGCCGAGACGCTCGACCTGATGCTGGCGGCAATGACCGGCATGGTGCGCGACATGACGGTGAACACTGCCGCGATGAAAAAGGCGGCCGGCGCCGGCTATTCGACTGCGACCGACCTCGCCGACTGGCTGGTGCGCACGCTCGGGCTGCCGTTCCGCGAGGCGCACCATATCACTGGCCGGGCGGTGGCGCTGGCCGAGGACAGGAAGATCGGGCTCGACAGGCTTTCGCTGGAGGATCTGCAGTCCATTCACCCCGGTATCAGCGCCGACCTGTTTTCGGTTCTTGCCGTGCAGAATTCTGTAAAGAGCCGCACGAGCTTCGGCGGCACCGCGCCGTCCGAGGTGCGCAAGCAGATCCGCTACTGGAAAAAGCGGCTCGCCAAGGCGTAAGACGCGGGGTGCAATGGCCGCAAAACTCGGCTAGAAGCGGCTGCGGGCAACAGTTTCGGACGGATGGCACGATGACCGGAAGCAGGATTTTGGTGACGCTGACGCTGCTGGCGGCAATGGCCACCGTTGCGGCCTGCGGCAGGAAGGCTGCGCTCGACACGCCGTACGCGGCAGCCGTGCAGGCCCGCAAGGACGCCGAGAAGGCCAAGCAACCTTTGCCGCCGGAGCCGGAAAAACCTGTCGAGGACAAGAAATTCATCCTCGACCCGCTGCTCTGATTTCGGACCAATCTCGTGAACCATTTCGACTACCGCGACGGCGCGCTGCATGCCGAGGACGTGGCGATATCAGACATCGCCGCCAGCGTCGGCACGCCGTTCTACTGTTATTCGACGGCGACGCTGACCAGGCATTTTCGCGTCTTCACCGAGGCCTTTGCCGGGCTCGATGCTCTCGTCTGCTATGCCATGAAGGCGAATTCCAACCAGGCCGTGCTGAGGGTGCTGGCAAGGCTCGGCGCCGGCGCCGACGTGGTCTCGGAGGGCGAATTGCGCCGCGCTTTGACGGCCTGCATCCCGGCAAGCAAGATCCTGTTTTCGGGCGTCGGCAAGACCGCTCGCGAAATGGATTTTGCGCTCTCGGCCGGCATTCTCTGTTTCAACGTCGAATCCGAACCGGAGCTGGAGCTGCTGTCGGCCCGCGCCACTGCGCTGGGCAAGATCGCGCCGATCTCGCTGCGCATCAATCCGGATGTCGACGCCAGGACGCACAAGAAGATTTCGACTGGGAAGGCCGAGAACAAGTTCGGCATTCCGTGGCAGCATGCGCGGAAGGTCTATGCGCGCGCGGCTGAGCTGCCGGGCATCAAGGTCACCGGCATAGACACCCATATCGGCAGCCAGATCACCGAATTGCAGCCCTTCGACGACGCCTTTGCGCTGCTGGTGGAGCTGGTCGGCGCCTTGCGCTCCGACGGTCATGCCATCGAGCACATCGATGTCGGCGGCGGCCTTGGCATTCCCTACCGCGTCGACAACAACCCGCCGCCTTTGCCCGATGCCTATGCCCGGATCGTCAGGAAGCATGTTGCCAAACTTGGGCTGAAGGTAATGTTCGAGCCAGGCCGGCTGATCGTCGGCAACGCCGGCATCCTGGTCTCGCAGGTGATCTTCGTGAAGGAGGGCGACGCCAAGAACTTCCTCGTCGTCGACGCCGCGATGAACGATCTGATCCGGCCGACGCTTTACGACGCTTTCCACGACATCAAGCCGGTGGCGCAGCAGCCGGCCGCAGCACCACGCATGAAGGTCGACGTCGTCGGCCCGGTTTGCGAGACCGGCGACTATCTCGGGCTCGACCGTGACCTGCCCCGGCTGAAATCCGGCGACCTGATCGCTGTCTCCACCGCCGGCGCCTATGGCGCCGTTCAGGCCGGCACCTACAATACCAGGCTGCTGGTACCGGAAGTGCTGGTCGACGGCGACCGCTTCCACGTTGTGCGCCCGCGCCAGACCTATGACCAGCTGATCGGACTGGACTCGGTGCCGGACTGGTTGGAGTAGAACTCTGCAGCTACAGCCGGTGCTGAATGAGCGCCCTGGTTTCGGCGATCCTGTCTTCGTTCCGGCGATAGAATATCCACTGCTTGATGCGCTTGCTACGCAAAAGCCCTGTCTGGGTGAGCACGCGCATATGCTCGCTGAGCGTTGCCTGGGTGATCCCCAGCTTTTCCGCGATCAGCAGCGCGCAGACGCCGTCCTCGACCAGATCGCCGTCCGTCTGCGGCCGAAAATGCGCGCGCGGGTCCTTGAGCCAATCGAGGATCTGGAGCCTGCGCTCGTTGGCAATCGCTTTGAAAACGTCGACCTCTTGCATTTAGGAACTTTGCCAAGTTACTAAGTAATGTCAACTCTGAATGTCAACTCTGGGAGTGAAAGCATGCTGCACGGCCACACGATCACACGCGAGCGCATTGCGGCGATACAACCCCGCATCCGGCCCTTCGTGCGCCACACGCCGGTGCTGCGCGTCGACATGGCCGATTTCGGCCGCCCGCCTCTGCCTGTCGACCTGAAGCTTGAGTGCTTGCAGCATTCCGGCTCGTTCAAGGCGCGTGGTGCGTTCACCAATCTCCTCGAACGGCCGGTTCCTGCGGCCGGCGTCGTCGCCGCGTCGGGCGGCAATCACGGCGCCGCCGTCGCCTATGCCGCCATGCGACTCGGCCACAAGGCGACCATCTTTGTTCCCGAAGTGAGCCCGCAGGCCAAGCTGGACCGCATCCGCGGCTACGGCGCCGAGCTGATCGTCGGCGGCGCCCGTTATGCCGAGGCGCTGGCCGCCAGCGAGAGCTTCGCCGAAAAATCCGGCGCGCTGCAGATCCACGCCTTCAACCAGGAGGAGACGCTGGTCGGGCAAGGCACGCTCGGCCTCGAGATCGAGGCCGACCTGCCGAAGCTCGACACCCTGCTGGTCGCCGTCGGCGGCGGCGGGCTGATCGGCGGCATCGCTGCCTGGTTTTCCGGCCGCATCAGGATAATCGCGGTCGAGCCGGAGGGTGCGCCGACGCTTCATCGCGCCTTCGAGGCGGGCCGACCCGTCGACGCGCCGGCTGAGGGCATCGCCGCCGATTCGCTCGCGCCAAAGCGTGTCGGCGAAATGATGTTTCCTATCGCCGAGGCATTCGTCGAGCGCTCGATCCTGGTCGGCGACGACGACATTATCGCCGCCCAGGCGGCGCTGTGGGACCGCGTGCGAATCATCTCCGAGCCGGGCGGTGCGGCCGCCTTCGCGGCGCTCCTGTCCGGCCGCTACGCACCGGCTGCAGGCGAGCGCGTTGCCGTACTGGTCTGCGGCGCAAACTCCAATCCGGCGAAATTCTGACAATATCCGGGGCATTATTGTTCACGTTTTGGGGAACCGCCTCGCCTTCGCCGTGTTTGTTGGTATCCTTGGGGCGATGTGCATCCGCTTGGACGCACGAAGTACGCGCTAAGATTTTAGGTCTTCGCATCGTGCTTCCCGAGAATCGACTTTTCGGGCCCATGCGATAGACTCGTGAGGCCTGGGCTATCCCGCCCGGCCAGGAAGGGCCGATGACACAACGACCCATTTTCACCAGCGATCGCAGTCTGGCCAGGCGCCTTGCCTTGAGCCGGCTGGGGACGCAGGTCTCGATAATCGTCGAACGCGGCTGGCCATTGCTGCTGCCACTGATCATTGTCGCCAGCCTGTTCCTCAGCATTTCGTGGCTCGGCCTGTTCCCATTTTTGCCCGATCTGGCGCGGATCGGTCTTATCACGGCATTCGGCGTCGCAGCGCTTGCCGCACTCTATCCACTGCGTTTCTTCCGCACGCCATCCAGTGCCGAGGTCGACCGCCGCATCGAGGCGGCCAACCGATTGCTGCACAGCCCGGTGCAGGTCCAGACCGATCGCCCGAGCGGCAAGGAAAGCATTTTTTCGCAAGCCCTGTGGCGCGAGCATCAGCGGCGCATGGCGGACCGGCTGGGCGAGCTTGGCGGCGACGTGCCACGCACACGCGTGCCGGAACGCGACCCGTGGGCGCTGCGCGCCGTTGCCGCGCTTTTGTTGGTCACTGCCTTTGCCTTCTCCTTCGGGCCATCGGGCGGCAGGCTGAGCGACGGTTTTGTTGCCCGTGCCGCCCGCGACGTCGTGCCGCCGCGCATTGATGCCTGGGTGACGCCGCCGGCCTATACCGGCAGGCCGCCGGTATTCCTGAACGCCCCGGTCCTGGCCAACAACGCCACTCAAGCGCCGCCGACCTTCACGGTTCCGGAGGGCAGCGATGTGTCGCTGCGCGTCACCGGCGGTTCGGGCGAGGAAACGCTGAGCTACGCCGACACCGGCGGCAACACCCGCGCCATCGATCCGACCGGGCCGCAAGCCGCCAAGACTGAGGCAAGTCCGGCAATGCCTTCCACCGTGCGCCAGTTCAGCGGCAAGTTAACGGCCGACGGCACCCTGACGCTGCAGTCCAGCGACGGCGAGCTCGGCCGCTGGGCCTTCGCCATAATTCCCGACAAGCCGCCGCAGATCCGCTTTGTCGGCGAGCCGAAGCGCGCCGTCAACGGCGCCTTCGAACTCAACTACCAGATCGACGACGACTATGGCGCGGCCTCCGCCAAGGCGGTTTTCGCATTGGCCGATCCGCAGGTGCCCAACGCGCATCCGCTCTATGGCCCGCCGGAAATGCCGCTGACGTTGCCGCGCCGCGGCGGCAAGGCCAATGCCGCTAAGACGACGAAGGATCTGACCGACCATGTCTGGGCAGGTGGCAACGTCAAGCTGTCGCTTGTCGCCACCGACGGTGCCGGACACACGGCGACCAGCGAAACCAAGACGCTGGTGATGCCGGAGCGGCCATTCTCCAATCCGTTGGCACGGGCTGTGGTCGAGCAGCGCCGCATACTGGCGCTCGACGCCTATGCCAAGGACCGCGTGCTCGACCTGATGGATGCAATCACGCTCAGGCCGGAAGACACGTTCGACAACATGGCGCACTACCTCGCCATCATGGGCGCCCGCACCCGGCTGAAGATGGCCGACAGCGACGACCAGTTGCGCGACGAGGTCGCTTATCTCTGGGAGATCGCGCTCGGCATCGAGGAAGGCAATCTGTCGGCGGCCGAGAAGCGGCTGCGCCAGGCGCAGCAGGCGCTGCAGGATGCGATCAAGAACGGCGCCAGCGACCAAGAGATCGAGAAGGCGATGAAGGAACTGCGCGAGGCGATGAACCAGTTCCTGCAGGAATTCGCGGCGCGGGCGCAGCAGAATCCGAATGCGCCACAGATGCAGCAGAACGGTCAGGAACTGCGCCAGAGCGACATCGACCGCATGATGGACCAGATCGAGAACCTGGCGAAATCCGGCAATCGCGACCAGGCGCAGCAATTGCTGTCCGAGTTGCAGGACATGATGAACAATCTGCAGGCAGGCCGCCAGCAGCAAGGCGGCCAGCAAGACAGCGAGATGCGCCAGCAGATGGACAAGCTGGGCGAGATCATGCGGCGCCAGCAGGAGATGATGAACGACACTTTCCGTATGGACCAGATGCAGCGCGGCCAGCAACAGCGCGGGCAGAACCGCGACGAGCAGCTCGGCGAGAACGGTGAGCCAGGCCCGATGGGCGAAGAGGGCAAACCCGGCCCGGGTGACGACCGCGATCCGCTCGGCCGGCCGAAGCCGATGACGCCGCAGGAATTTGCTGATGCGCTGAAGCAATTGCAGGAAGGCCAGGGCAAGCTGCAGGGCGAGCTCGATCAATTGAGGAAGAGCCTCGAAGGCATGGGTCTCGACCCCAATGAGGGGTTTGGCGAGGCCGGCAAATCCATGGGCAATGCCGAACAGGCGCTCGGCGAGGGCGAAGGCGATCAGGCCGTCGGTCACCAGGGCCGCGCATTGGAAGCCTTGCGCAGGGGCGCCAAGGACATGATGAAGCAACTGCAGGCGATGCAAGGCGACCAGGGCGGCAACGGGCAGGGCGGACGCCAGCAGAATGCCGACCGTGACCCGCTCGGGCGGCCCCGCACCAGCGAGGGTCCCGATGACGGAAGTTCGGTGAGAGTGCCTGACGAGATCGATGTGCAGCGTGCCCGCCAGATCCTCGAAGCGATCCGCAAGCGGCTCGGCAACGCACTCAGCCCCGATATCGAGCGCAGCTATCTGGAGCGGTTGCTGGAGCTGAAGTAAGGCTGCCCCCCAATATTCGGAAGATCGCCGTGCGGTCCGTGGAGGCCGCCACCGCCGGACTGAGCGGCACTTTTAACGGTTGGTGAACGCCTCGCGGATCGCCTCTTCCATGCCGTCGATGGCCTCGCCGGAAGCGTTCGGATTGCGCCGCAGCACCACGTTCGAGGAATCGATGTCGCCGAACCCGTCGGCGGCCGTAAGCTCGCGGCAGCCGGCCGGGATGTTGCTGCGCGAGATCGGCGCAATCGCCAACCCGGAGGTGACGGCGAGCCGCAGGCCGCCATTGGTATCGCTGGTGTAGGCGACACGATAGGCGAGACCGCGCTGTTCCAGCGACTTTATAGCGAAATCCTTGCACCAACCGGCACGGTTGTAGAGCGCGATCGGCACCGGCCGCTCCTCATGCATGTGATGCAGCTCCGACGTCACCCATACGGTCGGGTCATGCATCAGCACCTCACCGCCGGACAGATCCTGCCATTCGAACACCACCGCCAGATCGAGCTCGCCGGCAGCGAGCGCCGCGATCTGCGCACCGGAATGCGCGTAGCGGACGGTGATGTCGACCTGAGGATGGCGCTTGGCAAAGGCGGCGAGTGCCCGCGACAGGATCGCGTGGCCATATTCCTCCGGGATACCGATGCGCACCGGCCCGCCAAGCGGCGCCGCGACCATCGATGCCGCCGTCTCGTCGAGCAGTGAAACGATGCGCCTGGCGTTGGCTATGAGTTCGCCGCCGCGCTGCGTCAACGCTACACCGCGCGACCCGCGCTCGAACAGGCTGTCGCCGATCATGCCTTCGAGCCTCTTCATCTGCATCGAGACCGCCGACTGGGTGCGGCCGGCCCGCTCCGCCGCTTTGGTGAAATTGCCGGTGTCGGCGACCGCCACGAAGGTGCGCAACAGGTCGCTGTCGAGATTGGGTCGCATGTGCCCGCCATAAGAAAATCTGATTGCTGGCATCATTCCAATTCGTTTGCAACATGTCAAACGGCGGACGATAGTCGCCTTACCCATTGGATATGCGGCCGGGAAATCGGCTGCGGACCAATCAAAAGTCCTCACTCGTACCCGCTGCCCGAAACGGTGGCGGGTTCTTTTTACCCGGATGCAGGCCTGCTTTCGGCCGCGCACGCGGGAGACAGGAGCGCCTATGCAGAATCGGCTTGTGCTCGGCATCCTCAGCCTCTGTCTCGGCGTGCTGGTCTTTTCGCTGCAGGACCCGCTGGTCAAGGCGGTGTCGAGCCACTATCCGGTCACCGAGGTGATGGCGATCCGCTCGATCGTCGCCCTGCCGATCCTGGTTTTCCTTGTCCACGCCGATGTCGGATTCCAGGCGATCCTGTCGAAGCGGTTCGGCATGCTGACGATGCGCGCCTTCATCCAGTTCACCTCCTACACGGCCTACTACCTGGCAATCGCCGCCCTGCCGCTGGCTGACGCGGTGGCGCTCTATTTCATGGCGCCGCTGTTCATCATGGCGTTGGCCGGCCCCTATCTCGGCGAACGCGTGTCCTGGCAGGCGCTCGCCACCGTCCTGGTCGGCATGCTCGGCGTGCTGGTGATGGTGCGCCCGGGCGCCGGCTTGTTCGACTGGGCAGCGCTGCTGTCGCTAGGTTCGGCTCTGCTCTACGGTTTCTCGCAGCTGATGGCACGCAAGATCGGCGACACCGAATCCTCGACTGTCATGGCTTTCTATCAGAACGGCGCTTATCTGATCGGCGCCGCATTTGTGGCGGCATTGTTTTGGCTGGCAGGCATTGACCACGCCGTGCATCCGAGTCTCGAATTCCTCGTCCGGCCATGGGTCTGGCCGGCGACGCCGGATCTCCTCAAGATGGGGGCATGCGGCTTCGTTGCCTCGGCCGGCATGATCCTGTTGTCGCAGGCCTACCGGCTGGCGCCCGCCAACAGCGTCGCCACCTTCGAATACACCGGTATCATCTGGTCGCCGCTATGGGGTTTTCTGTTCTTTGCCGAAGTGCCGCGACCAGCGACGGCGGCGGGCGCAGCCCTCATCATCGGCGCCGGCCTGTTTGCCCTCAATGCCAGCCGGCGCCTGAGCGGCGCGCCAGCCATTGCGGCGACCTGCGACCCTGCCTGAAGGCGGTCGGCCTTGGGCTTTAGGCGAAGCAGGCGAGCGCCTGTTCGACGCGGGCGCGGATTTCAGCCAGCGTGAACGGCTTTTGCACGACGTCGAGAATAATGCCGTCCAATTCCTCGGCGCGCTCGCGCTGGTCGGCATAGCCGGTCATCAGCATGATCTTCATCGCCGGGAACAGCGCTGCTGCCGCCTTGGCCATCTCGATGCCGTCTATTTCCGGCATGCGGATGTCGGACAGCACAAGGTCATAGCTCCCTTGCGCCGCCCGGATCAGAGAAAGGCCATGTGCGCCGTCGGCGGCAACAGTGACATTATGCCCGGCGCGTTCGAGCGCGCGAGCGGCGAGAGTGCGGACGGATTCATCGTCCTCGACGATCAGGAGCTTTGCCATGGGCAGGATATTTGGCGGGGAAAAGTTGATGTTTCCTGAAGGCGCCAAGGGTCGATGAGGCCTTTTCAGAATTCGCTCCGCCGAGTCAGATAGCGTGGTTTTCGAGAACCGGAGCGGAGCGGACGTTCGAGTCCGAGAGCACCGGAAGCGCAGAAAACTGCGTCAGGTGGCCGCCGGAGTAGAATTATCAAAAGGCCTCAAGCGTCGCCCTTGACGATGCCGACGAAGGGCAATTCGCGAAACGCGTGGGCGACGTCCATGCCATAACCGACGACGAAATAATCGGGGCAGTCGAAGCCGACATAGTCGGCGTTGAGCGTGGTCTGGCGGCGCATGCGCTTGTCGAGCAGCACGGCGATGGCACAGCTCCTCGCGCCGCGCGACAGCATGAGGTCGCGGGTGAAACTCAGCGTCTTGCCGGATTCCAGAATGTCATCGATCAAAAGCACATCGCGGCCGGCGACCTCGTTGTCGATGTCGCGCAGCACCCTCACCTCACCACTGGTCGTGCCGGCGCCATAGCTGGAGATGAAGATGAACTCGACCTCCGGCGACAGGCCGACATCGTGCATGGCACGGATAAGATCGGCGGCGAAGATGAACGATCCCTTCAGCACCGAGATTACCAGAAGGTCGTGGTAGTCGTGCCCGGCGATCTCCTTGGCAAGTTCCAGGTTCCGCCGCGCGATGGCGGACGCCGAAAACAGGACTTCGATGTCCTTGCCGCGCACAACTGGCATTGGCTGCCCTCCCACAATGATCGCCTTGTAGGCGAAGCCGACCGAAAACGGTCTTCAACCTGTTTCTAGGCATGTCGAGCCGGCTGGCAAGGCCAAATCTTTCGCAGGGCGCCCGCGAACGGTCGGATGTCCCAGAGCGTCGCGAATCGTTTATCTGGTGACCTGTTGATTTTCTGGCGCCGCTCTAACGAACCAGCGCATGGCCGCCCGAAATCCAGAAGGCGGCAAAGGCGGCACCGACGCCGACAATCCAGAAGATCGGCCCACCATGCACCCACAACGGCCGTTCGACGGCGGTTTCGGGCTTGCGCAACATGTCCATGCCTTCGATCGAAGGCATGGAAATCATGCGCGCAGGCGGCGGCGCAAAGTCTGGACGTGTAAAATGGCGGGGCAGCACCTCATAGTCGGCATCGATGACCTCGGCGGTCACGTCGCGCATGATGCGTTCCGGCTCGGCGGCCGGATCGGTCATGATTTCGCCGGAAACCGGGCGCGCGGTTCGATCCTCAGCCATCATGGCCCAACACTACCGCACCTGTTCGCTGTTCGTTTCTTTTGGGTAAACGGAAATGGTTAACGCTTCCCCACCGGAACCCCTGTGACTCGCTCGAAAAGCCCCAAATTAACCGTCGGTTAACCATGCCGGCCGATGGTCTTTCCACAGAAGGGGCTGGCATCTTGCCGCCGAGAATTTCAGGTCGTCGAAAGTGATCCGCTTCGAAAATGTCGGCCTCCGCTATGGCATGGGTCCGGAGATTCTCCGCGACATCTCCTTGCACATTCCGGAGCGCTCCTTTCAGTTCCTGAGCGGACCTTCAGGCGCCGGCAAGACGACGTTGCTGCGGCTTTTGTTCATGTCGCTGAAGCCGACGCGCGGCCTGATCACCATTTTCGGCAAGGATCGCTCGCGCATCTCGCGTACCGAGTTGCCGCATCTGAGACGTCGCATCGGCGTGGTGTTCCAGGATTTTCGCCTGCTCGACCATATGACTACCTACGAGAACGTGGCCTTGCCGCTGCGCGTGCGCGGCCGCGAGGAGGCGACCTATCGCACCGACGTCACCGAGCTGCTGAAATGGGTCGGCCTCGGCGAGCGCATGCATGTGCTGCCGCCGGTGCTGTCTGGCGGCGAGAAGCAGCGCGCCGCCATCGCCCGGGCGTTGATCGAGCAGCCCGAGATCCTCCTCGCCGACGAGCCGACCGGCAATGTCGACCCGCCGCTGGCACGACGCTTGCTGCGGTTGTTCATCGAGCTCAACCGGCTGGGCACCGCCGTGGTGATCGCCACACACGACCTCGGCCTGATGGAACAGGTCGACGCACGGCGAATGATCCTGGCCGGCGGAAGGCTGGACATCTATGACTGAGCTCTCCGTCGAACATTTCGAGGGTCACGACGCCGCGGCGGCAAAGCCCCGCGTCCAGCGCAAAATGGCGCCGATCGTGCCGGCGCAGAACATCGCCGGCCGGGCGCTGGTGCTGGTCATCGCCATCATGACGTTTCTGTCCTGTCTGACGTTTGGCGCAGTCACGCTGGTGCGTGACACCGCCTCCGTCTGGGAGAACCAGATCTCGCGCGAGGCGACCATCCAGATCAAGCCGGTCGACGGCCTCGACATGGAGGCCGCACTTGCGCTGGCCTCGCAGATCGCCGGCGAATTCCCTGGGGTGAAAAGCGCCAGGATCGTCGACCGCGAAGCAACGGCCCGGCTGCTCGAGCCTTGGCTGGGCTCGGGCCTGAACATCGATGAGCTGCCGGTGCCGCGCTTGATCATCATCACCATCGATGAGAACAACCCGCCCGATTTCGCCGCACTGCGTGCGGCAATCACGCCGAAGCTGCCGAGTGCCTCGCTCGACGATCATCGCACCTGGGTCGACCGGCTGGTTGCCATGGCCCGCACCACGGTAACGATCGGTATTGCAGTGCTGGCGCTGATGCTGTCGGCGACGGTGCTGACCGTTGTGTTCGCAACGCGCGGCGCCATGGCCGGCAATGGTCACATCATCGAGGTGCTGCATTTTGTCGGCGCCGAGGCGCGCTTCATCGCGCGCGAATTCCGCCGGCATTTTCTGGTCACCGGCATGAAGGGCGCCGCGGCAGGCGGCGCCGCGGCGATCCTGGTCTTCATCGTCTTCTCCTGGTGGTCGTCACGCAACATGGCAACGCCGCAGGCCGACCAGGCGACCGCCCTGTTCGGCAATTTCGCCATCGGCTCGGCGGGTTATCTCGGGGTCGCTGTCATGGTGCTGGTGATCGGCGCGCTGACGGCGGCAACCTCCCATTTCACCGTGGTTACCTATCTCAGCGACATCGACATTCGCCAGCCGGACGCCGGCTAAAGGAAAGATCGATCACGGATGAAAACGCATCGTCACGAAAATTGCATTTTTTTCCTACCAAAGGCCGTATTTCGGGATTAACCATTTCATGATGGACGTTCGGGACTCGACCGATACCGCTGGATGCATGCCAGTGCTGGTTGCGCGCCCGCCTGTATTCGCCGAGCCTGATGAATTTGCCAAGCCGGATCAGTTCGCCAAACATGGGCGGCTGCTGGCAGCCCGTTCCTTGCGCATCTCGGCTCTCCTTCTGCTCGCCTTTATGGCGCTGTTTGTCGCCGGCTTCGGCTGGTTCGCCAATACCGTCAGCCGCCTGACTACGCCCGCCGATCCGGCAAGGGCCGACGCTATCATCGTGCTGACCGGCGGCCAGTCGCGCCTCGACGCTGCGATGGGCCTGCTTGCGTTAGGCAAGGGCGAGCGGCTGCTGATCAGCGGCGTCCATCCCTCCGCCAGCCGCCGCCAGCTTCAGGCCGCGACCGGCGGCGACAAGAGGCTGTTTTCCTGCTGCGTCGACATCGACCGCGCCGCGCTCGACACGATCGGCAATGCCGAGGAAAGTGCCAAATGGGTCGAGGACCATGCCTACGGCACGGTCATTCTCGTCACCAACAATTATCATATGCCGCGTAGCTTGCTGGAAATGGGCCGGCTGCTGCACGGCGCCAGGCTCGAGCCCTATCCGGTGGTCAACACCAACCTCGAGAATGGCGGCTGGCTGACCAAGCCAGAAGCGCTGCGCGTGCTGTTCACCGAATACAACAAATACCTGCTGGCGCTGGCGCGCGGCATCATGCCGGTGAAGCAATCGCCCAACGGCGTCACGCTGGCCGACGCCGCGGGCGGAAACTGAACGGCACCGGCACTTTTATTCCCTAGCTCTTATTCCCTGGCTGCTGCATCTGATCGCAAGCGTGCGATCTCCTGTTCGAGCCGTTCGATGCGCTTGTCGCGTTCGCCCAGCGCCGCCGCCACGTCGGCCGCTTCGAAACGCTGCGGGATGTGCTGCGAGCAATTTGAATCCCAAGCCGAAACCGTAAACAGGATGACCTGCTCGGGTCGCGCCTTATAGTCTTGCGGCATCAGCTTTGCCGTCAGCTCGGCATCGCCCTCGACGACGCGCGCCCTGCCCCAGATCTTGATGCGCTGCCGGTGCGCATAATCGATCAGGAATAGGAAAGCCTGTGGGTTGTCGCTGAGGTTGCCCTGGGTGATGAACTGCCTGTTGCCGGAAAAATCGGCAAAGCCGATCGTCCGTTCGTCGAGCACCGTGAGGAAACCGGCAGGCCCGCCGCGATGCTGGATGTAAGGCTGCCCGTCCGCATTGGCGGTCGACAGAAAGACGCTGGTCTGCGCCTCGATGAAGGCGGCGAGATCGGGCGTGATTGCCGCCTGCCAGCCGCCACGCTCCTCGACACGGGCATAGGCCTGGCGCGAGCCCTTGCGCGCCTGAATCGCCTTCACCGTCGGAGTGAAAGCAACATCGCTGGTGTGAGCGTTCATGGAAGCCTCCTCAAGCGCCAAGCTGCGCTGCATTGCTAGTCAGGAAATAGGTCCTTCCATCTTCGAGATGCAGATGCCATATCTGCAATCTATCCTTCCGTTTTTCGGGAGGGCAAATTTTCGGGAGAGCTATGGATCGCCTCCAGTCCATGTCGCTGTTCGTTGCCGCGGCGGAGACAGGCAGCCTCTCGGCTGCCGGGCGCCGCTTCGGCATTCCGCTGACGACGGTCAGCCGCAAGGTTTCGGACCTGGAAAAGCACCTGAAGACACGGCTGTTGAACCGCCCGGCGCGGCAGCTGTCGCTGACCGATGCAGGCCATGCCTATCTCGCCGCCTGTCGTCGCATTCTCGACGAGGTCGGCGAGGCCGAGCGAATAGCCGCCGGCGAATACAATGCCCCGACCGGCGAACTCATCGTCACTGCGCCGATCGTCTTCGGCCGCCTGCATGTGCTGCCGGTCGTCACCAGCTTCCTCTCCGTCTATCCTGAGGTAGGTGTGCGGCTGACACTCGCCGACCGGATAACCCAGTTGGTCGAAGAGCACATCGACCTCGCCATCCGCATCGGCGAGCTTGCCGATTCGAGCCTGATCGCCACCCGCCTGGGTTCAATCCGCCGCGTCGTTTGCGCGAGCCCGGCCTATCTCGCCGAGCACGGCACACCGAAAACGCCGCAAGAGCTTGCAGCACACAGTGCCATCACCTTCGAAGGGCTCACCGCCGCAGCCTGGAGCTTCGCCACCGGCAAGACCGAAGTCAGCGTGCCGGTCCGCTCCAGGTTACGGGTCAACACGGCTGAGGCAGCGATCGATGCGGCGATTGCCGGCGTCGGCGTGACGAGGCTGCTTTCCTACCAGATCGCCGCCGCAGTCCGGTCGGGTACGCTGCGCCCGGTGCTTCAAGAGTTTGAGCCAGACCCATGGCCGGTGAGCCTCGTCCATGCCGGCCAGGGGCTACTGCCGGTGAAGCTGCGCGCATTCCTCGACTTCGCCGCCCCGCGCCTGAGACAGCGCCTGCTGCAGGCGGCGTGGCAAACGTGAAGAAGACGGCCCATCGCAAGGCCGGGCCGATCGGCCGCCTCGCAGCGTTTCCTTTTTGCCGGCGCTTGGTGTAACCAACGCACACCTCCTCACCGGGCACTTGCTGTATGCTCCATATCCGCTCGCTGGCGTTCAATCTCGCCTTTTACCTCAATCTGATCGTCCAGATGATCGTCTGGACCCCGTATTATTTCCTGTCGCCGCGCCATCGCGCCTGGTTCGTGCCGAAATTCTGGTCGCGCACCAGCATGTGGCTCTACGACAAGATCGCCGGCACCAGAAGTGAGATCACCGGCCAGGAAAACCTGCCTGACGGCTCCTTCATCCTGGCGCCGAAGCACCAGTCCTTCTGGGACACGATCGCTTTCCTGCCTTATCTCGACGATCCCGTTTACATATTGAAACGGGAGCTGACCTGGATCCCGTTCTTCGGCTGGTACATTTTGAAGATGCGGATGATTCCTGTCGACCGCGGCAGCCGCTCGAAGGCATTGAAGACGGTGATCGCCGCGACCAAACAGGAATTGGCGCGCAATCCGCGCCAGCTGATCATCTATCCCGAGGGCACCCGCCGGGCGCCGGGCGACGAACCGGTCTACAAATACGGCATCGTCGAACTCTACGCGCAACTTGGCATTCCGGTGGTGCCGGTCGCTCACGTCGCCGGCCTCTATTGGCCGCGCCGCAAATTCCTGCGCTATCCCGGCACGATCAAGGCGCGCTTCCTGCCACCGATCCCGCCCGGCCTCGGCAAGGACGAATTCATGCAACGGCTGATCGGCGAGACGGAGGCCGCCTGCGACCAGCTCCTCGTCGAAGCGTCGCAGACGCCGAACCCGCCGCCGATGCCGCCGACGGCAATGAAACGGCTTGGTGAGCTGGATGCGAAACCTGAATTGAAAGGCTGAGACACCCGCCGCGGATGCCAGAAAGGCTCACGGCAAGGCAGCCAGGGCGGCTGTTGCAACCAGCGTCACGGCAAACACCAGATTGATGATCCGCGACGCCAGCGGTTTGCGCAGCAAACGTGCAAAAGCCGCGCCGGCGAGAAGCCACAAGAGATGAATGGCAACAATCATCAAGGCGAGGACCGCCAGCTTGGCTGAAATAGCAAGACCGCCGGCGCCGGAAGACGCGCCGGCAAACACGGCGGCAATCGCCACATAGGCTTTCGGATTGGCAACGGCCAGAAGGAACCCGCCCAGGAAAGTGGGAAGCGCCGCCCCACCAATGCGTGCCGCCAGTGGCGGCGCCGTCGCTATCTTGAACGCCAGATAGAGGATGTAGGCTGCTGACGCGACCGCCAACAGCGCTGCGAGCTTCGGCAGCGCGATGAGAACGGCCATGATGCCCGTCGCCACCACCAAAAGCACGAGGACCGTCCCGACAACGATTCCCGAGGCATAACGGAGCGAATCGCGCAGGCCGAACGCAGCACCGACCGCGGTGACGCTTATCGTCGCCGGCCCCGGGCTGCCCATAACGATGGCCGATGCCAGCACCAGCGCCAGCAATTGCTGCCATAGCTGCTGATCGAGAAGACCCTGTCCGGCCATGCGGCGTCCCTGCATCCTGCGACGAGGCAGGGACGGTAGGGCAAGGCAGCGGCGCCGGTCTTGAACGATCGTGCGCGGCTATGCGCTGGCCTTGTCGAGCTCGGCGATATCGTCCGGACTGAGCTGCAACGATGCGGCACGCACCAGGCTGTCGAGCTGGTCGAGCGTCGTCGCGCTGGCGATCGGAGCGGTGACGCCGGGCCGTGCCATGACCCAGGCAAGCGCCACTTCCGCTGGCTTGGCCGAATGTCTGGCTGAAACGGCATCGAGCGCTGAGAGAATGCGCATGCCGCGGGTGTTGAGATAGCCCTTCACACCGCCACCGCGCGGGCTTTTGCCGAGGTCGGCCTCGCTGCGGTACTTGCCGCTCAGAAACCCCTTGGCGAGGCTGAAATAGGTGATGACGCCGATGTCCTCGGCCGCGCACAGATCGCGCAGCGGACCATCGAAGGACGAGCGGTCGTAAAGGTTGTATTCCGGCTGCAGCACCTCGTAGCGCGGCAGGCCGCGCAGGCTTGCTACGTCAAGTGCGGCCCGCAACTGGGCGGCGTCGAGGTTGGAAGCGCCGGCATAACGGATTTTGCCCTTGTCGAGCAGTTTCTGGTAGGCGCCGAGCGTTTCCTCATAGGGAGTGGCCGGATCAGGCCAGTGCGACAGATAGAGATCGATTGTATCGACCTGCAGCCTCTTCAGCGAAGCATCGATGGCCTTTTCGATATAGGCGGCGGACAGGTCCCTCTTGCCCTGTCCCATATCCGAACCGACCTTGGTGATAACGACAACCTTGTCGCGGTTACCACGGCTCTTCATCCATCGGCCGATGATGGTTTCGGATTCGCCGCCCTGGTGGCCGGCAATCCAGCGCGAATAGGAATCGGCCGTGTCGATGGCGTTGAGGCCAGCGTCGACAAAGCGGTCGAGCAGGTCGAACGAGGTTTTCTCATCGGCGGTCCAGCCGAACACATTGCCGCCCAGAACCAATGGCGCGATGGATAGGTCGGTGCGACCGAGACGACGTTTCTGCAAGGCTGATCTCCATGGTGATTCATGCTGGGGCGGGTGGGAGCCGCCGACCGGGCTAACCTATGTCGCACCGTGGCAACGTCAAACGCATAGCCTCTTTTCCAGCCCGCCGGCGCTTCACAAAACCGCGACCCGCCGCGCCGTGTCGGGCTTCAAGACGCTGTCCCGAATTTCCAAACCAGTACCCTCTGAGGAAACAATCTGGCAAGTTTAGCACATAGATTGTCAAATCTGCCAATTCAGACCTTTGCCGGCCGGCCATAGGTTCCGCGGCGCCGACGCAAATCTCGGCACGGTCTGGCCAAGCCCGGACTGTTTGCCCCGGATCGTTTGTTGTGGAGACCGGAATGAAAGCAATTGTATTTGACGCCATCGGTTCGCCGCGCGACGTGCTCTACATGGACGACCTGCCGATGCCGCGCATCGGCGACGGCGAGGTGCTGGTCAGGATGGTCTCGGCCTCGATCAATCCGGGCGACTTCCTGTTTATCCAGAACCTCTATCCCGAACCGAAGAAGCCGCATTTTCCCCGGCAGGTCGCAGGAAACCATGGCGCCGGCATCGTCGAAGCCGTCGGCGCGAACGTCTTGCTGGAACCGGGCACGCTTGTCGCATTCAGCTATTATGGCAGCTGGGCCGAGTACGCGGCCATTCCCGCCGAATGGCTGATCCCGTTGCCTGCCGGCTATCCGGTCGAACGCGCCGGGCAGATGGTGAACCCCATTACCGCGTGGGATCTGCTGGTGGATTCCCGTGTGCGGCCTGGCCAGTGGCTGGCTGTCACGGCCGGCTATTCGTCGATTTCGACAATGGTGATGCAGTTCGCCCAACGACGCGGTATCAACGTCATCGCGCTGGTGCGGCACTCGCACCAAAGCTTCGATCTGAAGACGCTTGGCGCCGCCGCCATTCTTGACCTTTCTGACTTGAAGGCAAGTATCCGGGAAGCGGTGATGGATATCACCGGTGGCGCCGGATTGAACGGGATTATCGACAATGTCGGCGGACCTGTCAGCGGCGAATTGATCCGCACCCTGGCGCTCGGCGGGCAGATGGTGATCAATGGCGGCATGAGTGCCGAGCGCTTCGAACTGCACAATTTCGATGTGTTGCTGAGCGGCGTCGAGATCAGGGCGAATATCTATCGCTATTTCTTTTCGCCGCCGGCCGAAGCCGACCGGCCTGTGCTACGCGAGGTTATCGACACCTTCGGCCAGCCCGGCTTCCACGTTCCTGTCGGCGGTCTCCACGCGCTGACCGAGTTCAAGCTTGCCGTGGCAAACAGCCTGGATCGCGCCGATCTTGGCAAACAGATTTTCAGGATGTAGCCCGCTCACGACACCGAAGCTACGTCGCGACCCGTCTTGTCACGTCTTCCAGCCAGTGGTCGCTTATACCCAGTGCTTCGAGGTGCTCCAGCGTGCTGAGCACGTAATCCTCATTCCTCCCCGACTGGCCGACGGCGCCGCGGACGACGGCCGCCGCCTCGGCAGCGTCGAGCGCACCGGCATATTGCTCATGGCTGCGGTCCACGACATAGGCGACGGCGTCGACCGTCTCGCCCCCATCCGTTTTACCCTTGTCGAGGCGAACGCTGAGCACACGTTCGAGATAGACGTTGGTGACCAGCTCGCGTTCGCGCAGATAGGTAATGACCTCGTTGCGCAGCTCGCCTGGAACCCGGAACGCGAGCCCGATGCAGGAGCCGCCGCGGTCGAGGCCGAGCACCAGGCCCGGCCGTTCGCGCGTGCCGCGATGCACGAAAGAATAGACGCACAGCGAACGGCGGTAGCCATGCAGGCGGGCGCGCCGCGTCTCGACATGCGCGAATCCCGGTCGCCAGATCAGTGAGCCGTAGCCAAAAACCCAAAAATCGCCCATATCGCCAAGCCTGATTGTGACGAACCACCCACCGGTGGTGTTTCAGTCCGTCTACCTGTTGTTGCCGCAAGCGACAGCCCGCCCGTGCCACCCGCGTTAACGAAAGCCGCAGCATGACGTCAAGTGACGAGCGCCCGCCGCCCAGCCAACGTCGCCGCCTGTTGTGGCTTGCCGCTTTCATTCTCGTGCTGTTCGGCATCTACAGCGCGGGCTGGTTCTACCTGGCGGACCTGGTCGAGAGCGCGACCGACAAGGCGGTCGCCGATCTCGACGACAAAGGCATCAGGGCCGACTGCGCCAATCTCGCGGTCAGCGGCTATCCCTTCAGCTTCACCCTTTCCTGCGATAGCCTGGCTTACGAGGACGACAGCCGCAACGTCGCGGCATCGACAGGCAAGATCAACGCCGCCACGCAGATCACCCGGCTTTTGTCGCCTGCCGCCGAGCTCAGGGGGCCGCTCAGGACCTCTGTTCCCGGCATGACCCCGCTCTGGATCGACTGGGATGATCTGCGGGCCGACATGAAGCTGTCCTGGCCGCTGCCGAGACGCCTCTCGCTGCAGGCAGAAGGCCTGTCCGGCCAGACCGATCCGGCAGACGACACCGATCCCGTCTCGCTGTTCAGCGCCGGAACTGCCATCGGGCAATTGCGCCCAAACGGCCCGGACATCGACTATACCGGCAATTTCACCGATCTCGAAATCGACGCGGCGGCCATCGACGGGCGCGTCTTGCCGCCGCTCGACGGCAGCGGCGACGTGACGCTGAAGAACGGCGTGACGCTGATCAAGGCAAATCCGAAGAGCCTGCGCGGCCAGGCGGCCGAAATCCACGAGCTCGATCTGTCGTCCGGAACTGCGCGCATCACCGTTTCCGGACCGCTGTCGGTCGATGACGACGGTCTCATAAATGCCGACCTGACGATCAGGCTCAATGATCCGAAGGCCGTGGCGGCAATCCTCGCCACCGCCATCCCCGAGCAGAAGAAAGAGATCCAAACCGGCTTTGCCGGACTGGCGCTGCTCGGCAACCAGCCGTCGATGCCGCTGAAGATCGTCAGGGGCAAGGCCTCGCTCGGCTTCATCCCGCTCGGCAAGATCAAGCCGCTCGACTAGAGCAATTCCAGGAAAAGTGTGAAACGGTTTTCCGTCCGGAATTGCGCAAAAACAAAGAGATAGAGCGGTTCGGCGTTTCTGTGAAACGATGAACCGCTCTAAGCCGGGCCGGCCTGCCATCGGCCTGCCGCGGCTTATCCCTTCGGCGGGTGTTCGACTGCCTGGCGGCCGAAATCCGGTACGTCGATGTCCTGGCCGGCCTCGATAATCGAGCGGCGGACGGCGCGGGTGCGGGTGAACAGGTCGAACAGTTTTTCGCCGTCGCCCCAGCGGATCGCCCGCTGCAGCGAGGACAGATCCTCGGAAAACCGCGCCAGCATTTCGAGAATGGCGTCCTTGTTGTGCAGGCAGACGTCGCGCCACATGGTCGGGTCGGACGCCGCGAGACGAGTGAAGTCGCGAAAGCCGGAAGCCGAGTATTTGATGACCTCCGACTTGGTCACCGACTCCAGATCGTCGGCGGTACCGACGATGTTATAGGCGATGATGTGCGGCAGGTGCGAAACGATGGCCAGCGTCATGTCGTGATGCTGCGGGTCCATCGTGTCGATGTTGGAGCCGCAGCGGCGCCAGAATTCCGAGAGTTTTTCCAGTGCTGCGGGATCGGTGCCGGGCAGCGGCGTGAAAATGCACCAGCGGTTCTCGAACAGTTCGGCAAAACCGGCGTCCGGTCCCGATTTTTCGGTGCCGGCCAAAGGATGGCCGGGGATGAAGTGCACGCCATCAGGCACGTGCGGCTGCATCTGCGCGATCACCGACGCCTTGGTCGAGCCGACATCGGTGAGGATGGCGCCCTTCTTCAGCGCCGGCGCGATCTCTGCGGCGACCGTGCCTGAAGAGCCGACCGGCACCGAAACGATAACCAGATCAGCATCGCGAACCGCCTCTTTCGCATCCGTCGTATAGGTGTCGCCAAGGCCGAGTTGGCTCGCGCGTGCCAGCGTCGCGTCGCTGCGCGTCGAAATCGCGACTTGGCCGGCGAGTCCCTCGCGGCGGATGACGCGGGCCAGCGACGAGCCGATCAGGCCGATGCCGACCAGCGCGATCTTTTCGAACATCGGTGAGGTCATGGTGTTCTAGCTTTTCAGGAATGTCGCGAGTGCTGCGACAACGCCGCGATTGGCCTCTTCGGTCCCGATGCTCATGCGCAGCGCGTTCGAAAAGCCGTAGCCGGAAACGCGCCGCAATATGTAGCCGCGCGCACTGAGGTAGTCGTCGGCGGCCGCCGCCGAATGCTTTTTGTCCTCGGGAAAGTGGATGAGGATGAAATTGCCGACGCTCGGTGTCACCCGCAGCCCGAGCCAGCTTAGTTGCTCGCTCAGCCATGCCAGCCAGGTCTCGTTGTGCGCCACGCTGCGTTCGATATGGGCGCGGTCGTGGATCGCCGCGATGCCGGCCTCGATTGCCGTCGCATTGACGTTGAAAGGCCCGCGCACGCGGTTGATCGCGTCGATGACGTGCATTGGCGCATACATCCAGCCGATCCGCGCCCCGCCCAGGCCCAATTTGGAAAAAGTGCGGGTCATGACCACGTTTTCCGCGCTGCCCACCAACTCGACGCCGGCTTCATAATCGTTTCGCCGGACATATTCGGCGTAAGCTGCATCCAGCACCAGAAGCACGTTTCGCGGCAGGCCGGCATGCAGGCGGCGCACCTCCTGGAACGGCACGTAGGTGCCGGTTGGATTGTTTGGATTGGCAAGGAAGATGATCCTGGTGCGCGGCGTCACCGCGGCGAGGATCGCATCGATGTCGGCGCGTTCATCGGTCTCCTTGACCGTTACCGGGACGGCACCGGCCGACTGTATGTAGATCTTGTAGACCATGAAGCCGTGTTCGGTGATGATGGCTTCGTCGCCGGGTGCGAGATAGGTCTGCGCCAGCAGGCCCAGAATCTCGTCGGAGCCGTTGGAGCAGACGATGTTCGCCGGGTTGAGCCCGTGCACCTCGGCGATCGCTTCCCTCAGGCGCCTGGCGCTGCCGTCGGGATAGACCGCGAGCTTGTCGGCGACCGCGCGCGCGGCCTCTATCGCCTTTGGCGAAGGACCGAGCGGGTTCTCGTTCGCCGACAATTTATGGACCTTGGCGACACCTTCAGGCGCCGCGCTCTTGCCGGGCACATAGGCTTCGATGTCCATGATGCCGGCGCGGGGCCTTGGACGTGTCTGATCCGGTGTCTGGCTCATTTCATGAAATCCGTCGAGAGTGCCTCCATCGGGAGGCCGCAGCGGAAATACAAGCCGTGGCCCGGAATGTCGAGGGGCGGCAATTCGGGATCAAGAACTTGCCGTTGACGAACCCACGCGCGAGTCATAGAAGAGCATCGACAGTTCCGTGGTGATTTGGCCGGTCGGCTTGCAGCCACGTTAAACAACTTGCTAAAGGGCCGTTTGCATCTTGTAACCGGCTTTGCGAAGGCATGGCCGGTTTTTGTTGCCCTGACTGGCTGTTGCCCGGACCGGCGGACAACGGAAGGCCGGGCAAGGAGATGTAATGGTCGCTTTGCGCGCTCGAAAAACCAACAACGAGGCCGACCAGCCGTCGAGCCCGGTGTTGCGTTTCGGCGCCGACAAGCCGCTCAAGCTCGACGCCGGCACGCTGCTGTCGCCGTTCCAGATCGCCTACCAGACCTATGGCACGCTCAACGACGCGCGTTCCAACGCCATCCTCGTCTGCCATGCGCTGACCGGCGACCAGCATGTCGCCAACACCAATCCGGTGACCGGCAAGCCGGGCTGGTGGGAGGTGCTGATCGGCCCCGGCAAGATCATCGACACCGACCGTTTCTTCGTCATCTCGTCAAACGTCATCGGCGGCTGCCTCGGATCCACCGGCCCCGCCTCGACAAGTCCCGCCACAGCCAAGCCTTACGGGCTCGACCTGCCGATCATCACCATCCGCGACATGGTGCGGGCGCAGCTGATGCTGGTCGAGCATTTCGGCATCGAACAGCTGTTCAGCGTGCTTGGCGGCTCGATGGGCGGCATGCAGGTGCTGCAATGGGCCTCCAGCTATCCCGAGCGCGTCTTCTCGGCGCTGCCGATCGCCACCGGCGCCCGCCATTCCTCGCAGAACATCGCTTTCCACGAGGTCGGCAGGCAGGCGGTGATGGCCGACCCGGACTGGCACGGCGGCAAATATTTCGAGCATGGCAAGCGGCCGGAAAAGGGGCTGGCGGTGGCGCGCATGGCCGCCCACATCACCTATCTGTCGGAAGCAGCGCTGCACCGCAAGTTCGGCCGCAACCTGCAGGACCGAGAAGCGCTGACCTTCGGTTTCGATGCCGACTTCCAGATCGAGAGCTATCTGCGCCATCAGGGCATGACCTTCGTCGATCGCTTCGATGCCAACTCCTATCTCTACATGACCCGGGCGATGGACTATTTCGATCTCGCCGCCGACCATGGCGGCCGGCTGGCCGATGCCTTCGCCAGCACCAAGACGCGCTTCTGCCTGGTTTCGTTCACCAGCGACTGGCTGTTCCCGACCGAAGAGAGCCGCTCGGTCGTGCACGCGCTGAACGCGGCCGGCGCCTCGGTATCGTTCGTCGAAATCGAGACCGACCGCGGCCACGACGCCTTTCTGCTCGACGAGCCCGAACTGTTCGCCGCCATCAAAGGCTTCATCGCCTCGGCCGCTCGGGCGAGAGGGCTCGGCGCATGACCCCGAAAAGTTGCCGGCTTTTCGGATCAGGACCATGCGCCAGGCATCAGCGCATGACCCCGAAAAGTTGCAGACTTTTCGGATCAGGATCATGCGCCAGGCAAGAGGCGAACGCATGAGCGTCAACCGCGCCCAGCGCGTCGACCTCGAAGTCGTCGCCGATCTCATCCCGCCGCAGTCGCGGGTGCTGGATGTCGGTTCCGGCGACGGCCTGCTGCTCGAATTGCTGCAGGCGACCAAGAAGGTCGATGGCCGCGGCCTGGAGCTGTCGCAGCGCGGCGTCAACGAATGCGTGGCGCGTGGCCTGTCGGTCATCCAGGGCGATGCCGACAAGGATCTCCAATTCTATCCCGACAAGGGCTTCGACTTCGTCGTCTTGTCGCAGACCTTGCAGGCGACACGCAATCCGAAGCTGGTGCTCGACGAACTGCTCCGGATCGGCAACCGCGCCATCGTCTCATTCCCGAATTTCGGCCACTGGCGGGTGCGCTTTTCGTTGCTCTTCAACGGCCGCATGCCGGTGACCAGGGACCTGCCCTATTCCTGGTATGACACCCCCAACATCCATTTCTGCACCATTCGCGATTTCGTCAATCTGTGCGACGAGCTTGGCGCGACGGTGGAAAAGGCGACCGCGCTCGACGCCAATGGCCAGCGGATCGGCTTCTCGATGCCGTGGTGGTTCTGGAATTTTTTCGGCCAGCAGGCGGTGTTTCTGCTGAAACGATAAGAGCCAATCGTCGCAGATCGTCCCCTTATTCGAGAACGTCGGTGGCCTTGTGCGGATGCGCAACGCCATCGACCAGGACCACGTCGGACTGAGAATTCTCGGTGCGCAGCGGCAAGATCTCCTGATAGGCGCGCGAGCGGTACCATGCGCGCGCCTGCTGCATGTCTGGAAATTCGATCATGACGAGGTGGCCCGGCCAGGTGTTTTCAACGACTTCCACCTCGCCTCCGTGCACCACGAAGCGGCCGCCAAACGGTTCCAGCGTTTCATCGATCTTGTGCAGGTACTCGACGATCTGCGGCCCCGGCGTGACCTGGCGCATATGGGCGACGGCGTAGGCGGTCATGGCGTATCTCCTTGTGGTCGAAGGCCGGACAACCGGCTTGATGGGAGCAGTTTGCCGAGACGTAATGCGCTGGTCGATTACCCCAGAGGTAATGACACTGAATACAAAAACGAAGCGCGGCTGCCGTCACCTGAAAGATATTTCCACCTGGCACCGATGATTTTGGCACACCTGCGCTGTCCTTATCGATGAGCGCGCCTGGATGGTCCGGCGGCCGGGAACGAGAGGTGATCCATGGGATCGTTGCAAAATCAGAATGTCGTCGTCGTCGGAGGCAGCCGTGGTGTCGGCCGCTCGATCGCGGAGGCCGCTCTCAAGGAGAAAGCGGCGGTGCTGGCCGTTGCCCGCGGAAAACAGGCCCTGGCGCAATTTGCCTGGGAGGTCTCGGGCGTGAAGACGCTCGCGGTCGATGCTACGGTGGACTCCGCCCCGGATAAGGTCTTCGCCGCGCTTGAGCCGGACGTGCTGGTGATCTGTGCAGGCGCGCTGGCGCCTTCTGCGCCGGTGCATGAACAGAACTGGAAGGCGTTCTCGGCAAATTGGGACACGGACGTCAAGGCATCGTTCCTGTTTTGCCGGGCCGCTCTGCGGCGTCCGCTCAAGCCGGGGACCCGGATCGTTCTGATCTCCAGCGGCGCGGCCTTGACCGGCGGACCACCGAACGCCGGCGGCTATGCCGGCGCAAAACGCATGCAGATGTTCCTGGCCGGTCATAGCCAGAAGGAGGCCGACCGGCTTGGCCTCGGCCTGCGCTTCATGGCGCTCGCGCCGATGCGCATCATGCCGGAAACCGGCGTGGGCAAGGCCGGCGTCGACAGCATAGCGGCCTATATGGGCATCCAGCCGGCGGACTTCATCGCCGCCATGACCGACATGCAAACGCCGGCCGATGTCGGACGGGCGGTGGTCGCACTCGCCACCGGCCAGCCGCAAGGCAGTTCCTTCATGGTGAGCGGTAGCGGGCTTGCCCCGGCCGCCTGAGGGGCGCGTAATGCAACGCTCGCTCGTAACCGCACAAGCCACATGACAGACGCTCAACCACCTCTGGAACCAGCAGGCCAGCCGATCCTCGATCGGCTGGCCTTCGAGAAGGTCACGGCCGCCCATCGCCGCGAGCTCAAGCTGCATTGTTATCGCATGATGGGTTCGCTGCACGAGGCCGACGACCTCGTCCAGGACACGTTGCTTCGCGCCTGGCGCGCAAGATCGGAGTTCGACGGGCGAGGTTCGGTTCGCGGTTGGCTCTACATGATCGCGACCAACGCTTGCCTCAACGCCATCAAGGCGAGGTCGAGGGCGCGTCGCATTCTCCGGGAACCCGGACGGCAGCCCTCGCACGGGGCGGCCATAGGCGGGCCCGTAGCCGACATCGCCTGGCTGGAGCCCTACCCCGACGCCGAGCTTCCAGACATTGCCGGCAGCGAGCCAGGTCCGGAAGCCCGTTACGAGAGCCGCGAGGCCGTCCAGCTCGCCTTCGTCGCGGCGATCCAGGATCTGCCGCCCAGGCAGCGCGCCGCGCTGCTGCTTGCCGACGTCCTCGGATGGTCGGCTGTCGAGACGGCGCGTTTGCTGGGCGGATCGACGGCTTCGATCAACAGCGCGTTGCAGCGGGCCCGCGTAACGCTGGCGGCGCGCTATCCTCAGGGACGGCCGGCCAGCCGATCACGGCCCAGCCGCGAAGAAGGCCTGCTGCTCGAACGCTACATGCAGGCCTGGCAGGCCGCCAATCTCGACAGCTTGATCGAGCTGCTGCGTGAGGACGCCATCTACACCATGCCGCCTTGGCGTGAATGGTATCAAGGCCGCGAAGCGATCCGCGGTCTCTTCGAGACCGTCTGGCCGAGGTTTGGCGGCTTTCGCACGCTGGCCACCCGGGCCAATGCCCAGCCGGCGGTCGGGGTTTATTCCCGCAGCCACGATGGCCCTGAATGGCGGGCCCATTCCCTGCATGTGTTCGACGCAGCCGAGGGCGGGATCGCTTCCTTGACGATCTTCATAGGGCCGCTCGGGCCATCTCTGTTCCCGGCCTTCGGCCTGCCACCAGCCTAGCTTACCCCTGGGCCAGCCTTATCGGTCAAGTTCCGGGAAATATGGGTCCGAGAAAAACCTTCGGTCGCGCTCGCCTTGCAGGCAGTCGATCGGTGCGTCGATGCGGATCGTCCTCGGATCCACCTTGGGATACTCGATGCCGCTGACCTCGAGGATCAGTTTGCGGCGAGTGGCGGTGGCGAATTCGGAAGCAGCATAGATCGGCAGCACGAACGAGCCCGGCCCGCCGGTAACGCATTCGGCATAATACCGGTCGAGATGGCTGAAGGTGGGTGACGGGCTGATCAGGATCGGCAGCCCGTTGATGACGATGCCCTTCGCCAGCGCCGCATCGCGTGCCGTTGTGACCGGCAAGCCGGTGTTGTTTGGGCCGTCCCCCGAGACGTCGATGACGCGGCGTTTGCCGGTGAAGGCCGTGCCGTTGAAAAGCTCGGCGCCGAAAGCCACAGCACCGGAAATCGAGGTGCCGCGAAAGCTCCTGAACGGGCGGGCCGCGATCTTGTCGGCGAAAGCGTTGGCGCTCTCCTTGCTGTCGACGACCTGCCAGGCAATGACCGCGTCGTCGCGGATGGTGCCGGCCCATTCGAAATAGGCGATGGCGATGCGGCCGAAGGTGCCGGCACGCACGGCGTTGATGAAGTCGGGGTGGCGCAGCGCCGCGACATAGCCGGCGCGCTGCAGGGCAAACTCCCTTTCATCCATTGACTGCGAGATGTCGACGGCCAGCACCAGCTCGACATCGACGGCAATTGCATTGGCCGGTGCGGCCGCAGGTGCCGCCGGGGTGCAGGCAAGGCAGGCGAGCAGGGCGAGAGCGTCAAGCATGGCTGATCGGAACGTTCCCATCTGAAACGATCGCGACAGTTTTTCGCCGCGATCGCGGCGAAATAAAGCTTGCCTTCTATTTCTTTCGGCCAGCCGAAACGATAACCGGCGGCGGTTCGATGGCACCTGCCCTGATACGGGCCGGCTTGAGTGGCGGTTGGCCGGCATCCTTGACGATGGTCAACGCCCGCCGGAAGAAGCGGGCATTGTGCTGGCCGCGGCCGATATTGAGGATCGCGGCGTCGGGAAGGCGCTTCTCCAGCATCGACAGCACTTGCCTCAGCGTTGGGCCGTCGAACGCGTCCAGCGCCTCGTCGATGATCACCCATTTCGGCCGTCGCAAGGCCAGCCTGGCAAAGGCCAGCAGACGCTGCTCGTCGTCGCTGAGCTCACGCTCCCAGCGCGCCGAGCGATCGAGCGAGGACGACAGGCGTTGCAGCCCGACATCGGCCAGCACCTCCGAGATCTCGGCATCGCTCGCCTCCGCCGCGCCGTCTGAATGGTTGAGCACCTCGCGCAGCTTGCCGAGCGGAAAATAGGGGGTACGCGGAACAAAGATCGGCGCTTCTCCGGCCGGCATGCCGATCCGTCCGCTGCCCCATGGCCACAGACCGGCAATGGCCCGGAAGAACAGCGTCTTGCCGGCGCCCGGATCTCCGGTGATCATGACCCGGTCGCCGGCGCGGATTTCGACATGCGGCTCGGCAAGCTTGGTGCATCCCTCCGGCGAGGCGATCTCGAGTTTCTCGAATGTCAGGCTGCCGTCCGGGTTTTCGCCGAACGAAATGCGCCGTTCCGTATCGTGCAGCGCGTCGGTGTCGCCAAGCGCGATGCGGAAGTCGGCGACCCGCATCAGCGTAGCGCGCCAATCGGCGATGCCGCCGATATTGTTGATGAACCAGCGCAGCGACGAATGGACCTGGTTGAAAGCGCCGACTGCCATCATCAAGCCACCAAAGCTGATATCGCCGGCGAAATAGACCGGTGAGGCGACCAGAATCGGCGCGACGACAGTGATCCAGCCATAGGTGTCGGTAACCCAGGAAAGATTGATCTGGGCGCTGTAGATGCGCCGCATGGCGCCCAGCACCGTGCCGAGATCGAATTCGAGCCGGCGCCTGGCATCGGCCTCGCCATGCGCCAGCGCGATGGCATCGACATTCTCGTTGACGCGAACCACCGAGGAGCGCAGCTCCGCTTCACGCGTATAGCGATCGTTGTTGAAGCGGATCAACGGTCGCCCGACCAGCCAGCTCAACCAGGAGGCGGTGCCAGCATAAAGGATCGCCGCCCAGACCATGTAGCCGGGTATGGCCAGCGAATGGCCGCCTATGTGGAAGACGAAGCCGGAAGACAGCGACCACAGGACGCCAACGAACGAGGCAAGCAGGATGCAGGACTGCAGCAGGCCGATGCCAAGACCGGTGGAAAGATCGGAGAGATGCCCGGCATCCTGCTGCAGGCGCTGGTCGGGATTGACGCCGATGGCGCCGGCATGGGTCAGCCGGAAGGCACGCGCCGGCCGCATCCATTCGTCGATCAGGTCGAGCGTCAGCGCCTCGCGCAGCTTCAGGCGGAGCATCTGGTCGAGCCAGGTCTGGCCGACATTGAGCACCACAAGCCCGCCGGCGATGCCGGCAAAGACCAGAAGCTGATGCAGGAAAGCCGGCATGTCGCGCCGCGCCAGCGCGTCGTAGAAAGGCTGGTTCCAGCGATTGAGCAGAACCTGCCCGATCGAGCTCGCCACGATGACGGCGACGATGCCGATCGCTGCCCAAAGCAATTGTTTTCGCACCGGCGAGGTGGTCAGCGCTATCTTGATTGTTGCCAGCTGCTCACGCAGGCTGCTGGCTTCGATCGACGTGGCAAGCTTCTGGGCGCTGGCCTCGACATCCGGACGATCATCCATCGGTTAAATCCTTGCATTCGGAGCAATGCCAAACCGGTCATAGGGATCGGCCGCACGGCCTTCAATCGGACAGCAAACCTGATATCGTCAGATAGGCGTGAAAAAGCACGTCTCGGATCACGAACGCGTCATCCTGGCGGTGCCGGGTGTTCGGCCCGCGACAGCCGGCCAAGCGTCGGCGCGCCATGCGGCGAGAGAACCGGCACGAAGACGCGGCGGGACGCGCGCTGGGCGACCGGCACGCCTTGATAGAGCCGCTTCTGCGCCTCGACGACGATAACGCCCGAAAAGATCGGCCAGAAGCGCCGGCCGGCACGTTCCAGCACATTGTGGAACTGCATCATGAAACGTCGCGGCGACGGCGGGAAGAACAGCGCATCGGACCACGCCGCCGGCGTGAAATTCGCTTCGCGCAGCAATTCGGTCAGCTGGCTGCGCGAGAACGGCCGGCCATTGCCGAAAGGCGTATGCTCGAAGCGTGCCCAGACGCCGCGCCGGTTGGGCACGACGATGACGACACGGCCGGCCGGCGACAGCACCCGCCAGATCTCGTTCAGCGTCTCGCGTGGGTTCTCGACATGTTCGAGCGAATGGACGAGCAGCATGCGGTCGATGCAGGAATCGACCAGCGGCAGTTCCTCATCGAAGACCAGGGCGGTCGCCGTCGGCCCCGTCGCCGGCCAGACCACTGCGCCCTGTGTCGCCGGCATGAAGGCAAAGACGCGCTCGGCATCGCTGCCGAAGCGCTCCAGCCAAGGCAAGGTGTAGCCGAGGCCGACCAGCCGCTCGTTGGGCACGACGGCCCATATCGAGGACAGCGCCATGGTGATCGAGCGTTCGGCCAGGCGGCCGAGCGTGGTCGAATAAAACGAACGGAGATCGACAATGTCTGAATGCATGCGCGGAACGGTAGCTTCGAAGCAGTCCAAGTTCAACAAAGGCAGATGACATCGGCTGGCAGGCGCCCTATGTCTGCGGCAATAAAGGGAGAGATGCGATGCCGGTCGAGATCGAACAATTCATGTGCCGCAGCGACAATTTCGGCGTGCTGGTGCATGACCCGAAAAGCGGTCAGACGGCGCTCATCGATGCGCCCGAGGAGGCGCCGATCCTGGCAGCGATCAAGCGCACCGGCTGGACGCCAACGATGATCCTGACCACCCACCACCATCTCGACCATGTCGAGGCCAATCTGGCGCTGAAGGAGCGCTTCAAGCTGCGCATTGTCGGGCCGGAAGCCGAAAAGGCAAAGATTCCCGGCATCGACGAAACCGTCGAGCAAGGCTCGGTCGTCCACCTCGGCGATGAGCGGATCGAGGTCATCGCCACACCCGGCCATACCGCCGGCCATGTCACCTATCATCTGCCGGCGTCGAAAGTGGCTTTCGCCGCCGACACGCTGTTTGCGCTCGGCTGTGGGCGGCTGCTCGAATGCAAGCCGCCGGTGATGTACGGATCCCTGAAGAAGCTCGCGGCGCTGCCGGCCGAGACGGTCGTCTATTGCGGCCATGAGTATACGCTGGCCAACGCCCGTTTCGCGCTGACCGTCGACCCGACCAATTCGGCGCTGAAAGAGCGCGCCGCCAAGATCGAGGCGCTGCGCGCCGACGGCAAGCCGACGCTGCCGACGACAATCGGCGAGGAACTGTCGACCAATCCGTTCCTGCGCTGGCACGACCCGGCGATCCGCAGGCATCTCGGCCTGGAGAACGCCTCCGACGCCGAAGTGTTCGCCGAGATCCGCAAGCGCAAAGACAATTTCTGAGCGGCGCCAGGAGCTAGGGTCGTGACCAGTTCCGCCGAAATCATCGCCCTGCTCGGCCTGAAGCCGCATCCGGAAGGCGGCTGGTATGCCGAGACCTTTCGCGACGGCGCGGCAGGCGCCCGCGGCCATTCGACGGCGATCTATTTCCTCCTCGAGAAGGACCAATTGTCGGCCTGGCATCGGGTCAAGGACGCGGCCGAGGTCTGGCATTTCTATGACGGCGCGCCGCTGGCGCTATCGATACACCGAGAAGGCGGTCCCGTCATCGAGGAGATCCTCGGTACGGCGCTTGCCGCGGGCGAGCGACCGCAGATCGTCGTGCCGGCAGGCTGGTGGCAGTCGGCGCGCAGCCTCGGCGAATGGACCCTGGTCGGCTGCACCGTGGCGCCGGGTTTCGATTTCGCCGCCTTCGAACTTGCCGAACCAGGCTGGCTGCCGGGCACGCCCTAGGCACCTAGCCCAGCAGCAAACCCAGCGTAATCGCCAGCTGGCCGACGTAATACAGCGCCCAGACCGCATGGCGCACCCAAATGCGGTGTGGCGAGATGGCGGGCAGCAGGAACTTTTCCGCGGCGTGCAGCCCGTCGGACAGCATGAGCAGGACGACGCCGCCGACGACCCCGACGCTGTTCAGGGTGAGCGCCGCAATGCCCATGGCAAGCAGTGCCGCGGCATGCACACCGATCGGCAAACGCAAGGCCGGGCCGATGCGGCGCCGGAGCGCGAAAAGCATGGCCAGCACCGACACGATCATCGCCAGCACGATCGCTGCCCGCCACGGCTCGGCCGAAAGCAGCCCGAGGCCGCCGCCGGCACGCAGGAACAGCACGACGTAAAGCACGTGCGCGGCAAGAAAACTGGCCGTGCCGCCAAGAAATGCCTTCTCGCCGTCGCGCGACAGGAAGGCGTCGCCGATGGCACTGACGCCCAGCGCGGCGACGAGCAGCCATGGGCCGCCCTGCTGCGCGACCAGCACCGCCAGCATCGCCACCGCCAATGTCCTTGCCGCCGACCGCGAAAGGCGCGGCCGCATGCCAAGGCTGAACGCGTAAATCACCGCCGCCGCCAGCGAAAACAGCAGCGTCGCATTGGCATTGGCATCGATGCCGCCGGGAAACGGCATCATGCGTTTGCCTCGCTCGCGGCCCTCTTGCGCAGGAACAGCGATTTCGCCGCCAGTGCCGCGCCGCCGGTGATCAGCACGCAGGCGGCGAGGATGCGCCATGACGGCTCGGCGAAGCCGGCTGATATCAGCACCAGGGTGGACAGCAGCGGCGCGGCATAGCTCGCCGCCCCCAGCACCTGGATGTTGCCGCGCTTGACGCCGATGTCCCAGGCATAGAACGCCGCCCCCACCGGCATCAGACCGAGGCCGAGCACGGCCAGCCACTGGCCGGCGCCGGCGGGCAGCACCGTCTCTTCAAGCAACAGATGGCAGACCAGCGAAAGGGTCGCGGTGGCGGCGCAGAACCAGGTGACGATGCTGGTCGGCACCGAGGGGAAGCGCCGCGACAACAGCGAATAGGACGACCACAGCACCGCGCAGACGCCGGCCATGGCGTAGCCGAAGGCATAACGCGCGTCGAAGGCAAGCCCGCCGCCCTTGGTGACGATCAGGACCGTGCCAGCAAGGCCGAGCAGCGCGCCGGCGACGTGGTTCCAGGCCAGCCGCTCGCCCGGCATCAGCGCCGATCCGAGCACGATCAGCAGCGGCCACAGATAGGCGATCAGGCTGGCCTCGACGGCCGGCGCATTGCGCAGCGCGGTGAAGTAGAAGAAGTGGTAGCCGAACAGGCCGGCAATGCCAATCACCCAGACCTGGCGCGGTATCTTCGCGGCGCCGCCGGCTGCCGGCATGAACAGCCGGGCAACCAGCCCGACGCAAGTGCCGATCGTGAAGGTGATTGCTGAAAGCAGGAACGGCGGAACGGCGCCCGAAGCATCCGTAAGCAGCGCCAGCAGCGCCCACATGGCGACCGCGGAGAAGCCGATCAGTGTTGCGCGCGCCATATCCGTCGCCCCCGTGCCCCGTTGGCGGCGCACCATCACGCCTATTCGTTCGCTTCGAACCGCTCCGCGCTGATCGTCAACGGGCCGATTTGCGTGCTGACCGTGGCGCGGATCGGCGCATATACGCCGCTTTGGCCGACCGGTGCAAACGTCACCATGATGCGGCTGCGTTTCTTCAGGTAGTTCAGCGCCTTGCGGTTCTTGCGGTAGCCGGCCACCGGCTCGAAGCCCAGCCTGCAGGTGACCGTATCGCCCTTGTAGCCGGTCACCGAGATCGACCCTTTGGACTCGTAGGTCAGTTTGAGATCGGCACGCATTTCGCCGTCATAGAGCTTCACCGTGCGCCCGCAGACCTGGTCGAGGCTGTCGGCATGGATGACGGTCGCGGCCATCGGATCGAGGACCGATACGAGATGGCTGCCGACCAGCGGTATCCAATTCTCGGGATTGCGCTTCTTCGGCTCAGGCACGACCTTGGTCGAGGTGACGACGCCGTTGGCAAACTGGATGTCGATCATCGATGCCTTCTTGCCGGACGTGTAGTCGGCGTGGAACGCTTGCGGCTGCAACTGCTTGCCCGAAATCTTGCCCTTCGACGAGATCGTGCCTCGCGTATCGTCGAACAAAGTGGCGAGCCCGGCGGCGGAAACGCTGCCCTCGATCGAATAGGTGTCACCCTCGTAATGGCTGGAGAATTTCGCCTTGGCCACGGAGAGGCCGAGGAACGACACCGAATATTCGCCCGTGAAGGATTGCGGCTCAGCGGCCGAAACCGTCGTCGAAAGCGCGACGGCCATCAGCACGACCAGGGCATGGAGGAAAGAACGAGGCATGGCGGGTCCTTGATTGTCGACCGGACGGGCGGCTCCGGTCTGGCATGTCCCTGTGCGACCGCTTATAGGCTGAATTCCGGCCTTAATGTGAAAGGCGCCGTCGGCAGGCAACGTTGGGGCTGGTCGACGGCCAAAATAAAAAACCCGCCTCGGCGGGCGGGTCGTTGGAGCCAATTAGCACCATACCGAAATTAGTAGCATAGCTGCCGGACAAAGCAAGAACAAATGTGGCGCCCTCGACGAATCTGCCGATCTGCCTCGGCCCGGCAGAGGGAAAGGGTTGCGGGGGGAAAGGTGGCTCGGCGAAGCCGAGACGGAGAGGGGGAACCGCGCTCTACGAAAAGGCCCCTCTCCGGCCGCAGAGCCTGTCCTCGGGCTTGCCGAAGGCAAGACCCGTGGGCGGCCACCTCTCCCCCGCTTCGCGGTGGGCGAGGAACCTAGGTCTTGAGAGATCCGCGGGACAGCAACATCTCCTCCTGAGGGGGCGATCAGCAGCTTCACCGACGACACCTACTCCGAAAGTGCGATTCCCCATCCCCGAAGCAACCCCAAGCTTGACGCATCGGCGAAATGCAACTATGGAACGCCAACTTTTTCCATAAGGCCGCCTGACCGAAACCGCGCGCCACCCGGCGCGGGTCGAATGTTTGGCCAGGACCGAGAACCGAAGGTTAGAACCATGTCCCGCACCTGCGAACTCACTGCCAAGGCAGTCATGTCCGGCAACAATGTGAGCCACGCCAACAACAAAACCAAGCGTCGCTTCCTGCCCAATCTCGTCAATGTGACGCTGATCTCGGAAGCGCTGAACCAGAATGTGCGCCTGCGCATTTCGGCCAACGCGCTGCGTTCGGTCGAGCATCGCGGCGGCCTCGATGCCTTCCTGGCCAAGGCCGATGCCAAGGAATTGTCGCAGCGCGCCCGCCTGTTGAAGAAGCAGATCGCCAAGAAGCTCGCCGAACAGCCGGCCGCCTGAGTTTTTCGGCGGCGGCCGCCTTCCAGGGCGCGACCGGGTTCCGGATCGCGTTCCGCTGGTTCCATTACCCAGGATAAAAAAATGATTTTCCTCTCGCGGTACCTGCCCTTCGTGGCGGCCATGGCGCTCGTCGTCGTGGCCTCGAACATCCTCGTGCAGTTCCCGATGCAGGGTGCAATCGGCGGGTTGTCGCTGGCCGACATCCTGACCTGGGGCGCCTTCACCTATCCGTTCTCCTTCCTGGTCACCGATCTCGCCAATCGCCGTTATGGGCCGGCGGTGGCGCGCAGGATCGTCTTTGTCGGCTTCATGACAGCGGTGGTCTGCTCGATCGTCATCCCACCGCTGCTGTTTCGCCACGGCCTGATCGAATTCGAGACCGCCGCCGACCGGCTGGTGCGTATTGCCGCGGCGTCGGGTGCGGCCTTTCTCACCGCGCAGTTGCTCGACGTCACCGTGTTCAACCGGCTGCGCCGGCAGAGCTGGTGGCGCGCGCCGATCGTCGGCACCCTGGTCGGCTCCGTCTTCGATACGGTGGTGTTTTTCACCGTCGCCTTCGCGGCGGCGTTCGCCTTCGCCGGGCCCAATGACGGCTTTGCGCTGGAAACCGCGCCGCTGATGGGCGTGCTGCCGGTCGAGACGATGCGCTGGATTTCCTGGGCGCTCGGCGATCTCGGCGTCAAGCTGGTCATAGCGGTGGTGGCGCTGATCCCCTACCGGCTGCTTGCCGCCCGCTGGAGCCAGCCGGCACTGGCGGCATAGAGCGTGATCCCGAAAAGTGGGAACCGGTTTTCGGACAAGATCATGCTCAAAGACTATCGAGCATGATCCCCTGGCTTCAACTGGACTCGGCAAAAACGCCTGACGGCGGACAGGAACTCCGCCTGAAACGGCGCGGCGGCGAATTCTCGATCATGCTTGGCGCGAACGAGCTGATGAACAGCCGGCTCAGCGGTTCCGAAGAAGCGCTGGCGAAACTGTCCTGTCAAAGGATTGCCGGCCGCCGGACCCCAAACATCCTGATCGGCGGCCTCGGCATGGGCTTTACGCTGCGCGCGGCGCTGGCCGAGCTCGGCGACGATGCGCAGGTCGCCGTTGCCGAACTGGTGCCGGCCATCGTGATTTGGGCGCGCGGCCCGATGGCCGAGCTGTTCGGCGGCTGCCTTGATGACCGGCGCGTCAGCATTCGTGAGGCCGATGTCGGTCAGCTCATCCGATCGCAAGCTTCGGCCTGGGACGCGATCCTGCTCGATGTCGACAACGGCCCCGAGGGCATCGTCTACAAGGCCAACGATGCGCTCTACAGCGCAGCCGGCCTGATCAGCGCGAGAGCAGCTCTCAAGCCCGGCGGTGTGCTGGCGGTCTGGTCGCAGGGCCCTGACGCAGGTTTCACCCGAAGGCTCAAGCAGGCCGGCTTCACGGTCGAGGAGGTCAAGGTGCGGGCTCACGGCAAGCGCGGCGCCCGTCACATCGTCTGGCTCGCGAGCAAGGGGCAATAGGCCACCTCGCAATCCGGGCGGGCCTTGTTGGACGCCGCCCGGTACGCCGGCGAACCTCTACTTCGCCTTCTGAAGCTCGGCGGCAAGCGCCTGCAGCAGCCCGCGTGTGCCCTCCTCGCGCCCTTGCGCTGAATCGACGCCATCGAAGAACGCACCCTGTTCGGTATAGGTCAGGCGGGTGCCCTCGCCGGAAGGTGCAAGCTCGACCGTGGTGAGCGACGCCGACAGCGGCTGCGCCCCGACCGCCATCCGGTATGAAAATACGATGCGCCGGTCAGGGACGATGTCCTGGAACTGCGCATCGAGCCTGATCTCCGGGCCGCCCTGGTAGCTGAACCGCGAAACCTCGCCGCCGCCGACACGGAAATCGAAGGTGAATTCGGCGATGGTGAAGCCGTCGCCTTCGACCCGCCAGCGCCGCACCGTCGCCTTGTCGGCAAAGGCGAAGAAGACGCTCTCGGGCGATTGCGGATAGGTCCGCTCGATCGTGAAGGTCGAATGGATGACGGACTGCTGGTCGTTCACGGGGGCAATCTGGTTCATTTCTTGTCGTCCTTTTCCTGGTCGTGGATTGTTGCGTTCGTTTGGTCAGTCTCCGCCAGGATCTGGCCGAGACGGTCGAGGTGGCGTTCGGCCGGCGTACGGCGCGCGGCGATCCAGTCGGCGAGCGGGGCAAGCCCGCCGGGCTCGATCCGGCAGGTGCGCACGCGTCCGACCTTCTCGCTGCGGATCAGCCCGCACGCTTCCAGCGCCTGAAGATGCTGGAGCACGGCGGCGAAGGTCATGCCGAACGGCTCCGCCAACTGGCTGACGGTGGCCGGCCCGCGGCTCAGCCTTTCCAGGATTGCCCGGCGCGTCGGCTCGGCAAGAGCCCGCAGGATGCTGTCGATCTCGGAATACTTAAGCATGGACTTGAGTATTTCGCCGATGACACAAATTGTCAAGTCACGGCTAAAGTATTTTTGCTGATGGTGAGAGCCGGCTGGAAAACCCGCGACGCGGGTCATTGCCAGGGGAAATTGCGAGGGAAATTGCCTGCGCTGCAAAACGGCGCGGAAACGCCAGCGATGCTGTCAGCCAGCAGGCCGGTCGCGCGTCAATCCTCGTGCAGCACAAATTCCAGGTAAAGATTGCGCTGCAGGATCGAGTGGTTGTCGTCGGACATCAGCGACACGATCAGCGCGCCATCGTCGCGGGTCCAGACGTCGAGCGCTTCCATGTTGTCGATCTGGTAGCCCATGTCGGCTTCGAGCAGCACCGGCCCGTCGGCGACGGCGCCCTTCTCGACGCTTTCGCCATAGATGCGCCGCAGCCGCATCTTGACGCCGCCGGCCATCGAAAAACTGCGCTCCAGAAGCAACAGGTCGCCGTCCGGCAGGAAGGCGCCGTCGGTGATGTCGAAATCGCCATTGCGCTTGATGGTGAAGACGCCCTTGCGCGGCCCTTCGATGATCGCGGCAAAGATGTTGCCGGTCTTGTCGAGGCTCTTTTCCGACACCACGACCAGCCCGCCCGCGTGCTGCCCGTGAGGATGGGCGCGGGTAACGGTCTCGAAGCCGCGATTGCGGCGGAGTTCCCAGGCCGGGATAAGGAAGTCCAATTGCCTGAACGGCGCCTTCATGTCGTCCGGGTCGATCTTGAACTCGGCGATACGGTGATCGCGCTCGAAACCGACCGTGGCAATGCCGTCCTTGACCGCGAGGCCTTCGGCATCGACCGCCCATTTCTCGTCGATCGGCTGGCCGGCCGCATCGACCATCTGCTGCATGCGAAAATTCTGGATGCCGGAAGGCCGCTTCTCGGCATCGTGAACGAGGGTGCCGAAGAACCAGAAACCGGTGTCGGCAACGCCGATGAAATCGCTGCCTGGCTTGAGGAACCGAAGCGCCGACAGCGCGCCGAAATCGCGCGTCGGCGAGGTCATTTCGAGCCCGCCGACGAATTCGAGCGGCCCGAACTGTTTTTCGTCATTGCCGATGCGAAACTGGGTTATGGGCCGGGCCGAGATTTCGGCCGGCTCGACCGAGGCCGGCCCGGCAGCGACAGCCGGGGCCAAAGTGATGCCGAACAACGCAATGGCGGCCAAAAGCTTCTGCCAAAAGCCGCCGCGGGAACAAATCATCCGGCGCGCCGCATGCCGCCGCGCCGCGTGTCGCGCACGGTTTCCTCGGCGAACAGCGAGGCCAGCTGCTCGGTCATGGCGCCGGCCAGTTCTTCGGCATCGACGATGGTGACGGCGCGGCGATAGTAGCGGGTGACGTCGTGGCCGATGCCGATGGCCAAAAGCTCGACCGGCGAGCGCGTCTCGATGAGCTCGATGATGGCGCGCAGATGCCGCTCGAGATAATTGCCCGGATTGACCGACAGCGTCGAATCATCGACCGGCGCGCCGTCCGAGATCATCATCAGGATCTTGCGCTGCTCCGGCCGCGCGATCAGCCGGTTATGCGCCCACAGCAGCGCCTCGCCGTCGATGTTTTCCTTGAGCAGGCCCTCGCGCATCATCAGGCCGAGATTGCGGCGCGCCCGCCGCCACGGATGGTCGGCGGATTTGTAGATGATGTGGCGCAGATCGTTGAGCCGGCCGGGGTTCGGCGGCTTGCCTTCCTTCAGCCATTTCTCGCGCGCCTGTCCGCCCTTCCAGGCGCGGGTGGTGAAGCCGAGGATTTCGACCGAGACGCCGCAGCGTTCCAGCGTGCGCGCCAGGATGTCGGCGCAGGTCGCGGCGACCGTGATCGGCCGGCCGCGCATAGAACCCGAATTGTCGAGCACCAGCGACACCACCGTGTCGCGGAATTTGGTATCGCGCTCCTGCTTGAAGGACAAAGGCTGCATCGGGTCGATGACGACGCGCACCAGCCGTGCCGGATCGAGATAGCCTTCTTCGAGATCGAAATCCCAGGAGCGGTTCTGCTGCGCCATCAGGCGGCGCTGCAGCCGGTTGGCCAGCCGCCCGACGACGCCGGAGAGGTTGGCGAGCTGCTTGTCGAGGAAGGCGCGCAGCCGGTCGAGCTCCTCCTCCTCGCACAGTTCCTCCGCACCTACGGTCTCGTCGAAGGCCGTGGTGAAGACCTTGTAGTCGATCTCTTTCGGCAGATTGGTGAAGGGATTGTCGTTGCGGCGCGCCTCGCCGGGCGTCTCCGCATCGGCGTCGTCATCGTCGGAGAGATCCTCGGCGGTGGCGTCGGAGGCCTCCGTCTCGGCCGATTGCTCGTCGTCCGACGATGCCTCGGTATCCTCGGACTGCGACTGCTCGGAGCCCGAATCGTCTTCGCCGCCCTCCTCGCTCTGCTCCTCGCCTTGCGGCTGGTTTTCGTCGTTGTCCTCGGAGTCTTCCGTCTCCTGGTCATCGCCGAGTTCCTCGGCCATTTCCATGGAGGCGAGCATCTCGCGCACCACGCGGGCGAACGCCTGCTGGTCGTCGAGCTTTGCCGACAGCCCGTCGAGATCGGCACTGGCTTTTTCCTCGACCCAAGGGCGCCAGAGATCGACCAGCCGTTCGCCGCTTTTCGGCACAGTGCGGCCGGTCAGCTTTTCGCGCACCATCAGCGCCAGCGCTTCCTCGATCGGCGCGTCGGCCTTGTCCTTGACGTCGACGAGGTTGGCCCTGGCGTATTTGTCCTCCAGCATCGAGCCGATATTGTCGGCGACGCCCTGCATGGCGCGGCTGCCGATCGCCTCGACGCGGGCCTGCTCGACCGCGTCATAGATGGCGCGGGCCTGTTTGCCTTCCGGTGCCAGCCTGGTGTGGATGCGCGCATCGTGGCAGGCGCGCTTCAGCGCCATGGAATCGCCGAGCCCGCGGGTGATGGCGATGTCCGCCTTCGATGCCTTCTTCGGCAATTCCGGCAGCCGGGCGCGGCTGCCGGCCAGCGCCGGCCGATCCTTGGCGAAGCCGACCTCGAGATCCTTGTCGCCGGCGATGGCGCGCATGCAGACGGTGACGGCGCGCTTGAAGCTGTCGTTCTCAGCGCCGGTCTTGGATTTGTTTCGCGTGTTGTCGCCCGGACCCGCCATCGAGACTCTGCTTAGCCCAGCACCACATTCGCCGCCGATTCCGGCAGATCTTCGCCGAAGGCGCGCTGGTAGAATTCGGCGACGAGCGAGCGTTCCAGCTCGTCGCATTTGTTGAGGAAGGTCAGCCGGAACGCCATGCCGATATTGCCGAAGATTTCGGCATTCTCGGCCCAGGTGATAACCGTGCGCGGGCTCATAACCGTCGACAAATCGCCGTTGATGAAGGCCGAGCGCGTCATGTCGGCGACCCGCACCATCTTGTTGACGATCTCCTTGCCCTTGCCATCGCGGTAGTGCTTGGCCTTGGCCAGCACGATGTTCACTTCATTGTCGTGCGGCAGGTAGTTCAGCGTGGTGACGATCGACCAGCGGTCCATCTGCGCCTGGTTGATCTGCTGGGTGCCGTGGTAGAGGCCGGTGGTGTCGCCCAGCCCAACCGTGTTGGCGGTCGAAAACAGCCGGAAGGCCGGGTGCGGGCGGATGACCCGGCTCTGGTCGAGCAGCGTCAGCCGGCCCGACGATTCCAGCACGCGCTGGATGACGAACATCACGTCCGGGCGGCCGGCATCGTACTCGTCGAAGCACAGCGCGACATTGTGCTGATAGGCCCAGGGCAGGATGCCGTCGCGGAATTCGGTGATCTGCAGCCCGTCCTTGACGACGATGGCGTCCTTGCCGACGAGGTCGATACGGCTGACATGGCTATCGAGATTGACACGCACGCAGGGCCAGTTGAGGCGGGCGGCGACCTGCTCGATATGCGTCGACTTGCCGGTGCCGTGATAGCCCGACACCATGACCCGGCGGTTATAGGCAAAGCCGGCGAGGATCGCCATGGTCGTGTTCTTGTCGAACAGGTAGTCCGGATCGATGTCGGGGACATGCTCGCTCGTCACCGCATAGGCCGGCACCACCATCTTGGAGTCGAAGCCGAATGTCTCCTTCACCGACACCGTGGTGTCGGGCAGGTTGGCGATGTCGCGATCGACCTTGTTCATCTCTATCAACGTCTCCACAAGCGAAACGCCGCGTTTCGCCGGCAATCGATTTTGTTCGGGGGCGGTCTTAGAGCCTTTTCCAACCTTATGAAAGTTGGAAAGCGACACGAACCGTATGGTCGCTCAGCACAAACCTGCCTGCTTGAGCACGCGATACGCCTGGAGCACATCGCGGAACCGGTCTTCCGAACCTCTGTCGCCGCCATTCGCATCCGGGTGGTGGCGTTTCACAAGTTCCTTATAGCGCGCCTTGATATCCTTGCCACTTGCCTTTGTATCAAGGCCAAGCGTTTCCAGTGCCTTGGCCTCAAGCGGCTTGGCCTTGCGCTCGCGTGCTTCGCGCGGGTCCTTCGGGCCTTTGAACAGGTCGAACGGATCGCGCATGCGATTGTAGTAGCCGGCGCGGCCGGAGCGCGCCTGGGCGAAGTCTGGCGAGGAGCGTGTCGAGGCACCGTTGACGCCCATTTTCCAGGTCGGCCGGTGGCCGGTCATGGCTTCCTTCTGGAAGCGGGCGATCTCGGTGTCGGGAACGCCCGAGAAATAATTGAAGCCCTTGTTGTACTCGCGCACGTGATCGAAGCAGAACTGGAAATACTCGCCTTCCTTCATCCGTCCGACCGGGGCACGGTGGGTACCGGCCTCCTTGCAGCCATCCCACTGGCAGATCGGCGAACGCGACTTCAGCTCCGCGTCCTTCTCCGGGCGGATGCGAATCTTCTCGAAATATTTTGGGTACGGCTTCATCTCACCCATTTATGGGCTGTTCGCTGATGCGAAACAAGAATTGACATTTTCGCGATGATCGCCCTAACCGCTGAATCGCGGCATAAAACCGGCGAATTGCGAATTTTGTGCGATGACATAGATGTGGTGAAGGGAAGCGGCGATGTCCATACAGGCAACGATGGAAGATAAGCTGAAAAAGGCGTTTTCGCCGGAACGGCTGGACGTCATCAACGAAAGCCATCTCCATGCCGGGCATCATCATGTGGATTCCGGCCATCACGCCACCTTCGACGGCACTGGCGAGACGCATTTCCGCGTCCGCATCGTCGCGCCAGCCTTTGCCGGCATGAGCCGCGTCGAGCGTCACCGCGCAGTCAACGATCTGCTGGCCGAGGAGTTGAAATCCGGCGTCCACGCCCTGGCAATCGAGCCGGTGGCGCCCGGTGAAAAGACCCGCTGGTAAATTTCAGCCGAGGCTCGCCCTCAGGAAAGCCATCACCGCTGCGGTCAATGCATCGCCGTCGGTGCCGAAGTCGCGATTGATCGACATGTGCGAATAGGCGCCGCCGTCGAACAGCGTGACCCTGGTTCCGGTGGCGCGCAGACGCCCGGCGAAGGCCTGGGCGTCCGCCGCGCGGGCTTTCGCCCGCGAATGGGCGATGAAGGTCGGCGGGTGCTTGCGGCCTTCCACATAGGTGACAGGCGACAGCGCGCGCCACTGCGCCGGATCGGGAAAGGCGCGGGCATAGACCCCTGCAATGCCGCCGCTTCTGGCCAGCGCCTCCAGATCGTAGGCCCTGGTGTCGTCGAGAACCAGCGCCGCGACGCCGGGCAGGCCGCCGCGCAGCCCGGTCAATGCTACGAGATGGCAGCCGGCCGAATGGCCCATGGCGACGATCCGGTCCGGATCGCCGCCATGCCTGGCGATGTTGGCGCGGACGTAACGATAGGCCAGTTCGACATCTGCCGCCTGGGTGGCGACGTCGGCTTCAGGCAGCATCCGGTAGTCGATCGAGACGAAGCCGAAGCCATTGTCGAGCAGGAAACCAGGCTTGGAATTGACATTGTTGCGGTTGCCGACCCGCCAGGCGCCGCCATGGACGAAGAAGACGACCGGCAGGCCGCTTGCGCCATCGCGGGAATAGATGTCGAGCTTGGCCGGCCCATAGTCGAAGGTTTCGGGCGACGGCGAACGCAGCCGCAATGCCGCCGCCTGTCCCGGCAGCAGCGCCGCCATCGACGCCAGAAGCAGGCTTCGCCGATCGATCGTCACCAACTCCTGACTGCCCACGGCTGCCACAAGGTGCGCACTGTCATTCTCCAAGCATCGCCGGCTTGATCCTCAGCCGCGCGATACGGTTCTTGTCGCGCTTCATGACTACGAAGCGCTTGCCGTGAAACGTAAAGGCCTGCTTTTCGTCCGGGATCGACTGCGCCTCGTGGATGACAAGGCCGGCGATGGTGGTGGCTTCCTCGTCCGGCAGGTTCCAGTCGAGCGCCCGGTTAAGGTCGCGGATCGGCACCGTGCCGTCGACGACGACGGAGCCATCGGCCTCCTGCTTGACGCCCTGGATGTCGATGTCGTGCTCGTCGGCGATCTCGCCGACGATCTCCTCGATGATGTCTTCCAGCGTCACCAGCCCCTCGACCTCGCCATATTCGTCGACGACGATGGCGAAATGCGCCTTGCGGCGCAGGAAGGCATTGAGCTGCTCCTGAAGCGTCGTGGTGTCGGGCACGAACCACGGTTTCGACGCGATCTTCATCACGTCGATCCTGGAAAAATCGTTGCCGACCTCGTTCAGCGCGCGCAGCAGATCCTTCGCGTGCAGCACGCCGACAATGTTGTCGAGCGAACCCTTCCATAACGGCATGCGGGTGTGCGGGCTCTGCAGGATCTCGCGAACCACCGCTTCGGGCGGGTCGTCAGCGTTGACGGAGCGCATATTCGTGCGGTGGACCATGACGTCCGACACTTCGAGCTCCTCGAGGTCGAACAGGCCGCCGATGCGGGCGCGGTCCTCGCGCACCACCTGGCCGTCGCGGCGGAAATCGTCGACGGCGCCGCGCAGTTCCTCGCGCGCAGAGCGCTGCGGCTCGATGCGTTGCAGCTCGTAGCCGAAGGCGGCGAGCAGGCGCCGGCGCAAGACGAAGCCCAGCAGGCCGAGGCCGGCGAGCACGGCAGCCGCGATCCAGCCGGCCTGGCTCATCCCGGGCGGCTTTCCTGCCGACCCGGATGGTTCTCCCGGAGGAACGCCAGCACTTCCGAGGCCGGCACATCCCGGGCGATAAAGGCCTGGCCGATGCCGCGCGTCAGGATGAAGGTCAGCGCGCCGCGCGACACCTTCTTGTCCTGGGTGATGAAGGAGAACAGCGTCTCGGCGTCGGGCAGTTCGCCTGGAATGTCGGCCATGCGCCAGGGCAGACCGACGGCGCGAAGATGCGCCTCGACACGCGCCGCGTCGTCGGGGCTCGCCAAATTGAGCCTTGACGAAAAGCGGTGCGCCAGCGCCATGCCGATGGCGACGCCCTCGCCATGCACGAGCCTTGCGCCGTCATAGCCGGTCGCCGCCTCCAGCGCATGACCGAAGGTGTGGCCGAGATTGAGCAACGCGCGGTCGCCGGTCTCGAACTCGTCGCGGGCAACGACGTCGGCCTTGGCACGACAGGCCTCGGCGATGGCCGCAGCCCGCTCCGGCCCGCCGGCAAACACTTGACGCCAGTTTTCTTCCAGCCAGGCGAAAAACTCGGGCCGGTCGATCAGCCCGTATTTGGCCAGTTCGGCATAGCCGGCGCGAAACTCGCGGATTGGCAGCGTGTCGAGCACTTCGGTGTCGGCCAGCACCAGCCTGGGCTGGTGGAATACCCCGACCAGGTTCTTGCCGCGCTTGCTGTTGATGCCGGTCTTGCCGCCGACGGAGGAATCGACCTGCGCCAGCAGCGAGGTCGGAACCTGCACGAAGTTCATGCCGCGCCGCGCGATGCCGGCGGCAAAGCCGGCGAGGTCGCCGACGACGCCGCCGCCGAGCGCGATGACGACGTCGCCGCGCTCCAGCTTGGCGGCCAGCACGCCGTCGACCACCTCTTCCAGATGGGCAAAGCTCTTGGTCTTTTCGCCTGGCAGCAACGTGATGACGGCATGTTGGATGCCACCGCTTGCCAGGCCGGCCGCAAGCGTCGCGAGATGCGCGGCCGCGACGTTTTCGTCGGTGACGACCGCCGCCCGCGTCCCCGGCAGACGGCGCGAAATCTCGGCGCCGGCGCGTGACAGCAGGCCGGGACCGATCAAAATATCGTAGGCACGCTCGCCAAGCCCGACTTCGACAGAGACCGTTGCATCAGCGCTCACGACCGCACCTCGTCAATATCGGCAACGCCGAGATGGCCGCGCAGCGCGTCCACCACTTCGGCGGCAATGATCTCCTTGCGGTCGTCGCGGGTCGGCACGATGACATCGGCCGCGGCGTAAACCGGGTAGCGTTCCGCCATCAGCCGTTCCAGCACGGCGCGCGGATCGGCGCTTTTCAGCAGCGGCCGGTTCTGTTTCTTGGAAACGCGCTCCATCAACAGGTCGATCTCGGCTTTCAGCCAAACCGAAACGCCATGGCTGGCGATCGCCTCGCGCGTCTGCGCGTTCATGAAGGCGCCGCCGCCGGTCGACAGCACCTGCGGCCCGTGCTCCAGCACACGCAGGATGACGCGCTGCTCCAGTGCCCGGAACTCCGCCTCGCCATAGCGCTCGAACAGGTCCGGGACGCTCATGCGCGAAACAGTTTCGATCTCCTGGTCGCTGTCGATGAAGGGCAGTGCCAGCATCGCCGCCACCTTGCGGCCGATCGCCGTCTTGCCGGCGCCCATCAGCCCGACAAAGACGATGGAACGGCCGCCCAGCCGGCCGAGCAGCGCGGCATAGCTCTCGCCCGGAGGATTTGCTGGTAGCGCGTTCATGCTTCTAGGGCCTCTTTGGCGGCGTATCGACATCAAAAGCCTGTTTGCGTCAAGCGCGGCGCAACCGGGACTATGGGCTTCACCCTTGAATTGGCCGGATTGGCGTCTCATAAGGGCACAGGGTTGGAAATGAAGAATAAGACGACGGGCGAAAATTAATGCCAACACTGTTTCGCTTTGTCGTGACGCTCGCGATTCTGGCCGGCATTGTCTATGGCGCGATGTTCGCCCTGGTCATGTTCGTCGAGCCGAGGAAGGCGGAAATGAGCGTGCGTATCCCTCCGGAAAAGCTCAATCCCAAAAAATGAACAGCGCCGCCCGCATCGAAGCTTTCCTGGAGATGATGAGCGCCGAGCGCGGCGCCGCCGAAAACACGCTTTCCTCCTATCGCCGCGACCTCGAGGACGCTTCCGCCGGGATCGGCGGTGGGCTTGCCGCTGCCACCAGCGCCGACATCCGCGCCTACCTCGACGACATCGCCGCGCGCGGCTTTGCCGCCACCTCGCAGGCGCGCAAATTGTCGGCGATCCGGCAGTTCTTCAAGTTCCTCTACGCCGAAGGCCTGCGCGGTGACGATCCGACCGGCACGCTGGACAGTCCGAAGAAGGGCCGGCCGCTGCCTAAGACGATGAGCGAGGCCGACACCGGCCGGCTGCTCGACCGTGCCGCGCAGGAGGCAATGGACCCCTCCCTGCATGACGGCGACAGCCTGGCGGCGCTGCGCCTGCACGCGCTGGTCGAGGTGCTCTACGCCACCGGCTTGCGCGTTTCGGAGCTGGTCGGCCTTCCCGTGACGGTGGCACAGCGCGACGACCGCTTCTTCATGGTGCGAGGCAAGGGCAACAAGGAGCGCATGGTGCCGCTGTCGGCCAAGGCGCGCACCGCGATGCGGACATGGCTTGCCGCACGGGGGGCGGTGCCGGCTCTTGCCGACAGCCCGTTCCTGTTTCCGGCTGCCTCCGACAGCGGCTATCTCTCGAGACAGGTCTTTGCCCGCGAGCTGAAAGGGCTTGGCGCTCGGGCCGGCATTGCCACGGCGAAGATATCGCCGCATGTGCTGCGCCATGCTTTCGCCAGCCATCTGCTGCAGAACGGCGCTGATCTCAGGGCCGTGCAGCAGTTGCTTGGCCATGCCGATATTTCAACGACGCAGATCTACACGCATGTGCTGGAGGAGCGGCTGGTGCGTCTGGTCAACGATCATCATCCGCTTGCCGACTAGGCGTCATGCCGCTATGTGAGAACGACGTTCCACCGCGCCCAGCCTGCATTTTCAGGCTTGCGTCAGTCATTGCCTTCCGACTTGCCGGTCCGCCCAAGAATGTACAATTACCTCGATTTCGAAAAGCCTGTGCAGGATCTCGAAGGCAAGATCCTTGAGCTGAAGAAGCTTGCCGAGAACGGCGAGGCGGTCGATGTCGGCGATGAGATCGCCCGTCTCGAGAAGCGCTCGCGCGATGCGCTGCGCGACGCCTACAAGGCGCTGACGCCGTGGCAGAAGGTGCAGGTGGCGCGCCATCCGGACAGGCCGCATTGCATCGACTACATCAAGGGCCTGCTTACCGATTTCACGCCGCTCGCCGGCGACCGCAATTTCGGCGAGGACCAGGCGATCGTCGGCGGCTTCGCCCGCTTCCGTGGCGAGCCGGTGGCGATCCTCGGCCAGGAAAAAGGTTCCGACACGGCAAGCCGGCTGAAGCATAATTTCGGCTCGGTCCGGCCGGAGGGCTACCGCAAGGCGGTGCGGCTGATGGAACTCGCCGACCGCTTCCAAATCCCGCTGCTGACGCTGGTCGACACTGCCGGCGCCTATCCCGGCGTCAACGCCGAAGAGCGCGGCCAGGCGGAAGCCATCGCCCGCTCGACCTCGGCCTGCCTTGGCCTGAAGGTGCCGTCGATCTCGGTGGTGATCGGCGAAGGCGGCTCCGGCGGCGCCATAGCGATCGCCACCGCCAACCGCGTCTACATGCTCGAACACGCCATCTATTCGGTGATCTCGCCGGAGGGCGCCGCCTCGATCCTGTGGCGCGACACCACGCGGTCCAAGGACGCGGCGACCAACATGAAGATCACGGCGCAGGACCTGCTGGAGCTGAAGATCATCGACGCCATCATTGCCGAGCCGCTCGGCGGTGCCCATCGCGCCCCCGAAACGGTGATCGCCGCAACCGGCGACCACATCGCCAGGACGATGAAGGAATTCTCCGGCGCCAACACCGATTTCCGCGAGCATCGCCGCGAGAAATACCTGGCGATGGGCCGCAATCTATAACATCCGGCAGGCACGCGGCCCGAAATGTGGCGGCGTGAACCAGTTTCGCCACAAAAATGCCGCCGCATTCGGCTCAGTGGGGTTGCCGTAAGGGGACGCGCCAGCATGATTGCGGTAAGGAATTTTCAAGGTTAACGGGCTTAGGGTCCGTCAGTGGTCAGTTTAGCAGCCGCGGCATCCGCGGTGCAGAGATGAAGACGATAGCCATATCCATGTTTGCCAAGCTTGCCCGCACCGGAGTTCTGATCGCTGCGATCGGCGTCGCCGGTTGCAATGATGCTTCGATGAAGGATTTTGCGCCGCAAGCCAACAAGCCGCTGCCGGACAAGATCCTGGCCGAGATGAAGGCCAAGGGCATGGTCCGCACCTCCTCGGTGATGGCCCGCATCTTCAAGGAAGAAGGCAAGCTCGAAATCTGGAAGGCCAAGACCAACGGCCGCTACGACCTGGTCGCCAGCTACGACATCTGCAAATGGTCGGGCAAGCTCGGGCCGAAGTTCACCGAAGGCGACCGCCAGGCGCCGGAAGGCTTTTACACGGTCCGCCCGGCACAGATGAACCCGCGGTCGAATTACCACCTGTCCTTCAATATCGGCTACCCGAACGCCTATGACCGCGCCAATGGCCGCACGGGTTCCAACCTGATGGTCCATGGCGCCTGCTCGTCGTCGGGCTGCTATTCGATGACCGACGCGCAGATCGAGCAGATCTACGCCTTCGGCCGCGACGCCTTCCAGGGCGGCCAGACCGAATTCCAGATCCAGGCTTTTCCGTTCCGCATGACCGCCGCCAACATGGCGCGTTACCGCAACGACCCGAACTACGAATTCTGGAAGATGCTGAAGGTCGGCTACGACAATTTCGAAGTCACCAAGGTGCCGCCGAAAGTCGACGTCTGCGAGAAGCGCTACGTCTTCAACCAGGTTGCGGCCGACGGCTCGACCTTTAATCCGACCGGCGCTTGCCCTGCGACCACCCAGCCCGATTCGCTGAAGAGCGCCATCAACGCCTATCAAAGCACCTATGAGGCGGCCTTCAACGGCGCCATGAAGGCCAGCGTGCCGGCACCCAAGCCGACCATCGCCGGGATCAAGGAAGCCAGCATCGTTTCCGACTGGTCGAAACGGCGTGCGCGCGGCGAACGCGTTCCGATCGAGCCGCCCTCGCTCAACCCGGACGGCACCGTGGCCGAAACGGCGCGCATGGGCCGCATCGATTCGCCGGCGGGCCGCAAGATGGCGGCGCTCGATGCCGAAAAGGCCGCCAAGCAGAAGGCCGAGGAACAAAGGCTTGCCGCCATAGAAGCGGCCAAGGCCGCGAAAGAGGCAGCCAAGGCACAGGCCTTGGCCGAGAAGGAAGCTGCCAAAGCCCAGGCGCTCGCCGAAAAGGAAGCTGCCAAGACCGCCGCCGAGATGCCTGTCGCCACCGCCACCGTAGCGCCATCGGAAGCCGCCCCGGCAGTCGAAACGCAGGCTGCGGACGCCGAAAGCACGGCGACAAGGTTGAAGAAAAAGCTGCTCGGCATGTTTGGCGGCTGAACTTCATGCTTGAGCAAGAAGATGGGGGCCAAGAACACAGGCCCTCAACTAGCCCCGCCGCCGTCTACGACCTCAAAGGCTTGAACTGCCCGTTGCCGGTGCTCAAGGCAAAAAAGCGCCTGGCCGCAATGCAGCCGGGCAGCCGGCTGTGGCTCGAAACCACCGACCCGCTCGCCGTCATCGACATTCCCGCCTTCTGCGCCGAGAGCGGCCATCGGCTGATCGAAACGGCGGCGGCGGCAGGCGGCCACCGCTTCCTGGTCGAGCGCGGGATCGGCTGCGTCTCGACTTAGCTCGTTCGGGCGAAAGCGGCTGAGCGGGATAATCTCCCCCCTTGAGAGACCTTTGCACAGAAGCCGATTGGTGATTCTGTGATGATGGTCGAAGCAGGGAGATTCGGGATGGCGGATCGTGTTCTGGGTCAGTTGAGTCTGGCGGACG
>NZ_JAMYQC010000026.1:0-104058 GCF_040320645.1 Mesorhizobium sp. M0633 | reverse complement strand
ACGCAATAGGTAATGCTGCCGCCTTTCGGCGCGTCGGGATTGACGTAGTTGAAATGATCATAGTCGGCCGGCAGCGCCGGCTCGCCCTGCATGGCAAGCGCGTGCACCGGTTCCGACAGGGCCGGCTGCAGGGAAAGGCCGACAAACAAGATTGCGGCGATCAGCCAAACGACAACGCGGCCCATGACCGTCTCCTTCCCGATTCGATGCGCAGCATACATGAGCCGGTCGTGCACCGGCCAACCCCTTGAGCCTATCCCTCGGCCAAGATTCGCGAGACCCGGGCTGGATTCGGCACCGCTTGCAGTGTAACACGCCGTCCGAAGTCATTCTGTTGCCTCATTTCGGCAACAGGTAGCTGGACCACACGGCATGAAAAAAGCCGGTTCCGGGATCATTTGAGAGGAATGCACGACATGACGAGCCTGAACAGCAACGCGTACCGCCTGTCGGTCATGGCCGCTGGCGTGGTCGGCATTCTGGGCGCCGGGATTCCCGCTGCTTCCGCGCAGCAGCAACAGCAGATTCCGCAAGGCTGGTTCAAGGCCTGCACCAAGCAGGAAGACGTCGACATCTGCAATGTCCAGAACATCACCACCGCCGGCAACGGCCAGCTCATCACCGGCGTCAGCCTGATCGAATTGAAGGGCAAGGTGAACCGCAAGGTGTTCCAGGTGACGGTTCCGACCGGCCGTCTCGTTCCTCCCGGCATCGGCCTCCAGATCGACGGCGGCAAGGCGCAGAAGCTCGACTATGTGATCTGTTTTCCGGATCGCTGCGTGGCGGAAGTGCCGCTGACCGATCAGCTCGTCGCGTCCTTCAAGAAAGGTTCGAACCTGACGCTGACCTCGGTCAATTTCCAGAACCAGCCGAACCCGATCAAGATCGCGCTGACCGGCTTCAGCGGCGCCTTCGACGGCCCGCCGCTGCAGCAGTCGGACATCGAGGACCGACAGAAGAAGCTCCAGGAGTTCGTCGCCAAGAACAATCAGGACTTTGCCAAGAAGCTCAAGGAAGAGCAGGAAAAGGCGAAGGCCGCCAACTGATCGAGGGGTTTCGGACGAATAAAAAAGCGGGGTTCATGCCCCGCTTTTTTCGTTTGGACCGGCTGTTTGTCGGGTCCGGCCATGTCTCAAGCCTGTCCCAGTCCAGCCAGATTCCGACTAAGTCAATGTCTCAATTGGTGCTTCGGCTCGTAGCGCCCGTCCGGCTTCTTGTCGAACATTTCACCAATCTGCGGATGCCGGACCGGTTCGCCCGACCGGTCCTCGAGTAAATTCTGCTCGGACACATAGGCGATGTATTCCGTTTCGGAATTCTCGGCGAGCAGATGATAGAAAGGCTGGTCCTTGCGCGGCCGCACGTCAGCGGGGATCGCCTCGTACCATTCGTCAGTATTGGCGAATTGCGGATCGACGTCGAAAATGACGCCGCGGAACGGAAACAGCCGGTGCCGAACCACCTGTCCGATCGAGAATTTGGCTGTCTTCATCGCACTCACCACTTGAACTTCTTGAACGCCACGCATCCTGGAACACGCAAGGAACGCTCCAGGACTTTAGATTCTTACGCACCGGTCCGGCAAAGATTGGCCCAGACCTTAAGGTCGACATCGTCATTATTTGGCGCAGACGCCGCGTCAATTCAATCCCGATCCCCTTGTTGCCGGGTTGAGCATCGCGAGATGCGGATCAAGGGCGGTGGCCAAGATCGCTATCGCTCAGCCGGTTTTCGCAATCCGCCAAAAAACGCCGCAAAACCGCTGCCGGGTCGAAGACCCTCGCGCATGAAAAACGCCCGTAACGGCGCAAACCCCTCAAGCGCGCCAAGGCCAGCGCTGCGCACCATCTGAGCCGGCAGCATGTCGGAAAGCAACGACATGTTGAGCAGGTTGACCGCGCTGCTGCGCGCCAGAATGTCCGGCCGCCGCTTGAAATCATAGGCTGCAAGCGCCTTGGCGGCGCCCGGGTCCGAGCGGTTTCTGCTTGCGGCACCAATCAGGTCGTCGATGTCCCTGATGCCGAGATTGAGGCCTTGCGCGCCGATTGGAGGAAACACGTGGGCGGCTTCACCGACAAGTGCCACGCGGCGATGCGCAAACCGCCACGGGCTCACCGCTGAAAGGGGGTAGACCTGCCGGCCGGGCTCAACCGACACGCGGCCCAACATCGATTGCATCCGCTGTTCGACCCGCGTCGAAAGCTCGGCGTCGTCGAGTGCTGCAAGGTCCTTGGCGATATCGGGTTCGAGCACCCAGACAAGGCTGGACCGGTTGCCGGGCAGGGGAACCTGTGTGAACGGACCGGTCTCGGTGTGGAATTCGGTCGAGGTGAAGGCATGGTCGCTGCGGTGACCGAAATTGAGCACCAACGCCGCCTGCGGATAGGATCGGATCGAGGTGCGGATGCCGGCTGCCTCGCGGGCCGGCGACTGACGGCCATCGGCGGCAACTGCCAACGATGCCTCAACCTCGCTGCCGTCGGCGAGAACGGCATGGGCATGGTCGGCATCGAGGCGCCATGCCTCCACCATTGACTTTCGCCATTCGATGCCCGAATGCGCGACAGCCTCGGCTAGCGTGCGGTTGAGAACGCTGTTGGGCAAGTTCAGCCCGAATTGCTCTTCGTTGATCTCGCTGGCGCGAAAGGTCACTGTCGGGCTGCGGATCAGCCGGTTGGTTGCGTCAACGATACGCATCACCTTGAGCGGCGCTGCGTGCGGCCTGATTCCGTCGAAGATCCCTAGCCGTTCGAACATCTTCAGGGCAGGGTTCATCAAGGCTGTCGTCCGGCCGTCGGGGCCGGCTGCATCGGGTCCGACGAGCGTCACGGGAAAGCCCGCCTCGGCAAAGCCAAGCGCCGCGATCAGCCCCGCAGGGCCGCTGCCGGCGACCAGTATCCGTGCTGTTTCCCGATGGTTCAAATTCGGCTTCCGAATTGCGAGGTGAGGCCCGTCCGACCTGCTGGTCCATATAGGTCAGGTGATGCGGCTTGATCAACGCGGCGATTCGGCCCATTCGGTTGCCATGACCGGCCAACAAGACGATTTCAGCCACCTCGACGGCACCGGCCGCGCGATGGCGAGCGTTGCGCGCAGCCCTCGACTGACGGTGAGCGTCGTTGCCGGCATGGGCATCGCCCTTGCCCTGACGCTCGCAGTCCATGCATTCGTGTCATCCGGGCAGATGCTCGATCCGCTGCTTGGAATTGCCGGAGCAGCCGCGCTGTCGATCGCTGGTCTCTATCAGTTCAGCTGGCTGAAGGAAGCCTGTCTGGAGAAGTGCAGAAATCCGTTCTCGGTCCTGTTCGCCAACTGGAGCGCCAGGCCCATTCGCATTTTCCGGCTCGGTATGGAGCAGGGCCTGTGGTGCCTTGGATGCTGCTGGGCGCTGATGCTGGTAATGTTTGCCGTCGGTGTGATGAACGTGTTCTGGATGGCGCTGATCGGCTTGTTCAGCCTGGTCGAAAAACAGACGGCAGGCAATCTGCCGACGCGGCTGGGCGGTGCGATACTTCTTGTCTGGGCAGCCGCGCTACTAGTAGTCTCGGCATGAGGGGGAGAATTCGATGACAGATCAAAACTGGGCAATGAAGGGAGAGCTCATCCTTTCCTGCAATTGCACGGTTTTTTGCCCTTGCGTTCTGTCGCTCGGCAATCATCCGCCTACGGAAGGCTATTGCCAAACCTGGGCGGGGTTCCGGATCGATGCCGGCCATTTCGGCGAGGTCGACCTGTCCGGTCTCAATCTTGGGCTGGTCATGGAAATCCCCGGTTATATGAGCCGCGGCAACTGGACGGCGGGCCTGTTCATCGACAAGCGCGCCTCGGTTTACGCTGTGAAGGGACTGACGAAGATATTCACCGGCAAGGCCGGTGGAACCACATCGCTGCTCTCCATCCTGGTCGGACAGTTCCTCGGCGCCGAGCAGGTGCCGATCACCTACGAGACGCGTGAAAAAACACGCATCTTTCAGATACCGAAGATCATCGATGGTGCGGTGACGCCAATCACCGGCAAGGATCGCGATAAGGATACGGTCATCAGCAATTCGGAATACTGGATTGCGCCGGAAATCATCGTCGCCAAATCCGACAAGAGCAAAATGCGGGCCTTTGGCCGCAACTGGAACTTTGCTGGCCGTTCGGCCGAAATCTGCAAGCTGGACTGGCGGGGCCCGTGAGCAAGAAGACGACGGCCAGGAAAATCGCCGACCGGATTCCGCGGCCGAAGAAGAAAGTCACATGGCCTCAGGCGCGGGCGTTCTCGGTCCATCTCTTGACCGCGTCGGGCTCATTCCTGGCGTTTCTGTCGCTAGTGGCAGCAAGCGAGCAGCGCTGGACGGCGATGTTCTGGTGGCTGGGGCTGGCGCTTTTCGTCGACGGCATCGACGGGCCGATCGCCAGGAAGCTCGATGTCAAGGAAATCCTGCCGACTTGGTCGGGCGAACTGCTCGACAACATCATCGACTACGTGACCTACGTGTTGATTCCGGCCTTCGCGCTCTATCAGCGCGGTTTCATGGGCGAGCGCCTGTCGTTCCTGTCGGCGGCGATCATCGTGGTGTCGAGCGCAATCTACTATGCCGATACCGGCATGAAGACGAAGGAGAATTTCTTCAAGGGCTTTCCGGTCGTCTGGAACATGGTGGTGTTCACGCTGTTCGTCATCGAGCCCGGACAATGGGTTTCTTTCGCCGTGGTCGTGGTGGCCGGCATTCTCACCTTCGTGCCGATCAATTTCATCCATCCGGTGCGGGTGAAGCGGCTGCGGCCAATCAATCTCGGCATGACGCTGCTTTGGTGCGCTTTCGGCGCGCTGGCGCTGGCGCAGGCCGCACTTGCCTCCTTCTACGACCAGATCGGCGTGCTGGGCGAGCAGGTCAGCGATTTCATCAAGTTCGGGATTACGTTCACCGGGCTTTACCTCGCCTGCATCGGCGCTATCATGCAGTTCTTCCCAAATCTCGGCGCCAAGCCGGATAAGAAAGCCTGATCCCAAGAGAGCCAGAAAATGTCCAAAGCGATCCGCATCCATGCCCATGGCGGCCCGGAGGTCCTGACCTATGAGGATGCCGATCCCGGGCAGCCGGGCTCGGGACAGATCCTGGTCAAGCATACCGCGATCGGTCTCAATTTCATCGACGTCTATTATCGCTCTGGCCTTTATCCGCCGCAGGGCGGATTTCCGCTGATCCCTGGCGGCGAGGCGGCCGGCGTGGTCTTGGATGTCGGCTCGGATGTCGACTGGCTCAAACCCGGCGATCGCATCGCCTACGCCGTGACGACCGGCGCCTATGCCGGGCAGCGCGTGATCGCCGCCGACCGCGTGGTGAAGGTGCCGGACGGCATCAGCGACGAACAGGCTGCAGCCATGATGCTAAAGGGCATGACCGCCGAATATCTGTTGCGCCGTACATTCAAGGTGAAAGCCGGCGACACGATCCTGTTTCATGCGGCGGCCGGCGGTGTCGGGCTGATCCTCGGCCAATGGGCCAAGCATCTCGGCGCGACAGTGATCGGCACGGCGAGTTCCACCGACAAGATCGAGCTCGCCAAGGCGCATGGCTTCGACCACGTGATCAACTATCGCGAACAGGATTTCGTGGCCGGCGTTGCCGCTATCACCGGTGGCAAGAAATGCGACGTTGTCTACGATTCAGTCGGCAACGACACATTTCCAGCCTCGCTCGATTGCCTGCGGCCGCTCGGCACTTTCGTCAGCTTCGGTCAATCGTCTGGGCCGATCCCGCCCTTCAGCATCTCGTTGCTGGCGCAGAAGGGCTCGCTGTTCGCAACGCGGCCGACGCTGTTCGTCTATAATGCCAGGCGCGAAGACCTCGAGGTTTCCGCCGCCGCCTTGTTCGACGTGGTGCTCAGCGGCGCCGTCAAGATCAAGATAAACCAGCGTTACGCGCTCAGCGAGGCCGGCAAGGCGCATTCCGATCTCGAAGGGCGCAGGACCACCGGGACAACAATACTTATCCCTTAGGCGCCCGCCGTTTCGGGCCGCCGACGCCGCCGTTCTTGCGAACTGCTCTTTACCGCTTGAGTTTCCGCTGAAATTCTTGAAGCTCTTTCAAGTCGTGAGGCGCTTACCGTAGAGAGCAGCCCGCGCATACGATGCTTGCGGGAACACAGAACATGTCTGGCAAACCAGATGGAGGCACCGTGAGTGCAGATCAGGACGGCGCAAACTTGCTTGAGGTTCGCGGCCTCACAAAGATATTCGGCACGTTGACGGCGTGCGACCATGTCGATCTCAACATCGCCAAGGGCGAGATCCATGCGTTGCTTGGCGAGAACGGCGCCGGCAAGTCGACCTTGGTGAAAATGCTGTTTGGATCGCTGGAACCGAATTCCGGCGAGATTTTCTGGAATGGCCAGGCGGTCAGGATCACCAGCCCCGGCACCGCAAAAAAGCTTGGCATCGGCATGGTTTTCCAGCATTTTTCCCTGTTCGAAGCGCTGACGGCGGCGGAGAACATCGCGCTGTCGCTGGATGACGGCTCGCCGATCAGCACGATCGCGGCCAAGGCGAGGGCGCTCTCCTACAGTTACGGCCTGCCTCTCGATCCGCTATCGCTGGTCGGTGATCTGTCGGTCGGCGAGCGTCAGCGTATCGAAATCATCCGCTGCCTGCTGCAGACGCCGCAACTCATCATCCTCGACGAACCAACTTCGGTGCTGACGCCGCAGGAGGCCGATAAGTTGTTCGAGACGCTCGAACGGCTGCGTTCGGAAGGAAAGTCCATCCTCTACATTTCGCACCGGCTGGAAGAGGTCAAACGGATCTGCGACCGCGCCACCGTGCTGCGTCACGGCAAGGTGGTCGGCCATTGCAATCCGCGCCAGGAAACCGCGTCTTCGTTGGCGCGGATGATGGTCGGCAACGAGGTGCTGGCCGTGGTGCGGGCGCCGGCCGAGGGTATCGAGACCGCGCCGGTGCTGCTTCAAATCCGCGAACTCACCCGCAAGCCGGCGACCCCGTTCTCGATCCCGCTCAGGAACATCAATCTCGAGGTCCGCGCCGGCGAGGTGATCGGCATTGCCGGTGTGGCCGGCAACGGCCAGGGCGAATTCTTCGAATCCGTTTCCGGCGAGGTGCTGCAGCAGGATGCCGGCTCGGTCCGCATCCGCGGCAAGGATGCCGGCGGCCTCACCATCACCGGCAGGCGTCTGATGGGCGCTGCCTTCGTCCCGGAAGAGCGGCTCGGCCATGGCGCAGCACCGCGCATGAAGCTTTCGGAGAACCTGCTTCTGTCGCGCCACGCCACCGATGGCAAGATGTTTGTCGGCGCCGGTGGAATGGTCAAGGGCGATGCGATCCATACCGCTGCCCAGCGCATCATAAAGGCGATGGACGTGCGCAAGAGCGCGCCGGATCCGGAAGCTGCGGCTCTTTCGGGCGGCAATCTGCAGAAATTCATCGTCGGCCGCGAACTCGACCGCCGGCCGAGCGTCTTGGTGGTCAATCAGCCGACCTGGGGCGTCGACGCGGGTGCGGCGGCCCACATCCGCCAGGCGCTGATCGAACTGGCACGCAGCGGCTCGGCGGTGCTGGTGATCAGCCAGGACCTCGACGAGCTGTTCGAGATTTCCGATGCGATCACGGTCATGCACAATGGCGAACTATCGAAGCCGCTGCCGATAGCTGAAGCGACATTCGAGAAGATCGGGCTGCTGATGGGCGGCGCCGAACCCGGGCATGCCGAACATACGCTGGAGACGGCTTGATGCGCCTCGAACTTGTAAAACGCCCGCAGCGCTCGATGCTGTTTTCGGCACTCTCGCCTTTCATCGCTTTCGTTTTGACGATCATTGCCGGTGCCATCATGTTCGCGCTGCTCGGCGTCAACCCGTTGACTGCGTTCCGCATCTACTTCATCGAACCGATCAGCCAGGTCTGGCAGCTGCATGAGCTGGCGATCAAGGCCGCCCCCCTGATCCTGATCGCGGTCGGACTGTCGGTCTGCTACAAGGCCAACATCTGGAACATCGGCGCCGAAGGCCAGTTCATCCTGGGCGGCATTGTCGGCTCGATCATTCCCGTGCTGTTTCCGCAGTTCGAAGGCCCATTGGTGCTGCCGCTGATGCTTCTGCTCGGCATGGTCGGTGGGGCCGCCTATGCTGCAATCCCGGCACTGCTGAAGACGCGCTTCAACACCAACGAGATCCTGACCAGCCTGATGCTGGTCTATGTCGCCCAGCTCTTCCTCGATTGGCTCGTACGCGGGCCGTGGCGCGATCCGCAGGGCCACGGTTTCCCGCAGACCATCCAGTTCAACGACTCGGCCATACTGCCGGAACTCCTCCCGGAATCCGGCCGGGCAAACTGGGGATTTGTCTTCGCGCTGATCGCGGCGATACTGATCTGGATCCTGATGAGCCGTATGCTGAAAGGCTTCGAGGTCCGCGTGCTCGGCTCAAGCCCGAGGGCAGGGCGCTTCGCCGGGTTTGGCCTTAACCGCATGGTCTTCTTTGCCTTCCTGCTGTCGGGCGCACTGGCCGGACTTGCAGGGATTTCGGAGGTCTCGGGAGCCATCGGACAATTGCAGCCGGTGATCTCGCCCGGCTACGGATTTACCGCTATCATCGTGGCATTTCTCGGCCGGCTCAATCCGCTCGGCATCGTCGCCGCAGGCCTTGTACTGGCGCTGACCTATCTGGGCGGCGAGGCAGTGCAAAGCGCGCTCGGCATCTCCGACAAGGTGGCGCGCGTGTTCCAGGGCATGCTTTTGTTCTTCGTGCTCGGCTGCGACACGCTCATCCATTACCGCATTCGCCTGACCGGCTTTTCCGCGCCGAAGCTCAAGGCAGCGCCGAAGCTGGAGGAAGCCCGCTGATGGACATCACCGTCAACATCCTCTTGACCATCGCGACGGCGGCGACGCCGCTGCTGATCGCGGCGATCGGCGAACTGGTGGTCGAACGTTCGGGTGTGCTCAATCTCGGCGTCGAAGGAATGATGATCATGGGTGCCGTCGGCGGTTTCGGCGCCGGCTATCTCACCGGCTCGCCTTGGATAGGGCTGTTGGCGGCAATCACCATGGGGGCAGTGTTCTCGCTGCTGTTCGCCGTCATGACGCTCTCGCTGGCCACCAATCAGGTGGCCACCGGCCTGTCGCTGACACTGCTCGGCCTCGGCCTTTCCGGCATGATGGGAACGAATTTTGTCGGCCAGCCCGGCGAAAGGCTGCCAAACCTCGATATTCCCGGCCTGACCGCAATCCCGGTCGTTGGCAGGCTGCTGTTCGGCCAGGATCCAATCTTCTACATCTCGATCGCGCTGACCGCCGCCGTCATGTGGTTCCTGTTCAAGACCCGCACCGGGCTCACGCTGCGCTCGATCGGCGACAGCCATGCATCCGCCCATGCGCTTGGCATCCACGTCATCCGCTACCGCTATCTCTCAGTGATTTTCGGCGGCGCTTGTGCCGGCCTCGCCGGCGGTCACCTATCGCTGGTCTACACACCGCAATGGGTGGAGAACATGACCGCCGGCCGCGGCTGGATCGCGCTGGCTCTGGTCGTCTTCGCCTCCTGGCGGCCATGGCGGGTGCTGGCCGGCGCCTATATTTTCGGCGCGATCTGGGTTGGCCAGCTTCACGTCCAAGCCATAAATCTGCAGGACTTCGTCGGCGCGCCCTGGTTGCTCTACAAGTTAATTGCGTTCTTAAAATCGTTTCCCTCGCAACTGCTTTCTTCGCTGCCCTATCTGGCAACCGTCGTGGTTCTCGTTCTAATCTCGCGCAACAAGCGTTTGACGATGATGAACACGCCGGCCTCCTTGGGCCAGCCATTCGTTCCGGATCGTTGACAACAAAAAGACGGAAGCTCCAAGGCTTAACTCAGAGAGGTAACACAATGAAAAAACTGCTTATTGCCCTGATGGCGACGACGGCCGCATTGTCGCTGGCGGCATCAGCCCAGGCGGCGGACAAGCTGAAGGCGTGCTGGGTCTACACCGGCCCGATCGGCGATTTCGGCTACTCCTACCAGCACGACCAAGGCCGCCTCGAGGTGGAAAAGGCACTCGGCGACAAGGTCGAGACCGCCTATCTCGAAAACGTCTCCGAAGGCCCCGATGCCGACCGCGCCTTCGAGCGCCTGGCGCGCGAGGGATGCAAGATCATTTTCGGCACGTCCTTCGGCTTCATGGACCCGGAAGTGAAGATCGCCAAGAAATTCCCCAAGGTGATGTTCGAGCACGCCACCGGCTACAAGACGGCCGAAAATCTCGGCATCTACAATGCGCGTTTCTACGAAGGCCGCTACGTGCTTGGCCAGATCGCCGCCAAGCAATCGAAGTCGGGCGTCGCCGGCTACATCGTTTCCTTCCCGATCCCGGAAGTGGTGATGGGCATAAATTCCTTTATGCTCGGCGCACAGTCGATCAATCCGAACTTCAAGGCGAAGATCGTGTGGGTGAACTCCTGGTTCGATCCGGGCAAGGAGGCCGATGCTGCCAAGGCATTGTTCGACCAGGGCGCCGATATCATCGTCCAGCACACCGACTCGACCGCTGCCTTGCAGGTGGCGGAGGAGCGCAAGCTGCACGGCTTCGGGCAGTCCTCCGACATGATCAAGTTCGCGCCGCACGCGCAGCTGACCTCGCTGACCGACGAGTGGGGTCCCTACTACATCAGCCGCGTCCAGGCGGCGCTCGACGGCACCTGGAAGCCCGACAATGTCTGGCTCGGCATTAAGGACGGCGCCGTCAAGCTGGCGCCGTTCACCAACATGCCCGACGACGTCAAGGCGATGGCCGAAGCCACCACCAAGAAGATCGCCGACGGCTGGAACCCCTTCACCGGGCCGATCGCCAAGCAGGACGGCACACCTTGGCTGAAGGAGGGCGAGGTCGCCGACGACGCCACGTTGCTCGGCATGAATTTCTACGTGAAGGGCGTCGACGACAAGCTGCCGCAGTAGGTGGTCGGAAACATATCGAACGAAAGGGCGCCACGCGGCGCCCTTTTCATTTTGGACGGAATATCAGACTGCTGAGCCGTAAAGGTCGTAAGCGTCGGCGCGCTCGATCTTAATCGTGACGATGTCGCCGGCGCGCAGTGGCCGCCGCGACTGGATATGGACCGAACCGTCGATTTCGGGCGCGTCGTATTTGGTCCGGCCCTTGGCCGAATTGCCATGCGCCTCGTCGATCAGGACCGGCAGGCGCTTGCCAATTTTCTTGGTTAGCTGCGTTGCCGAAATCTTCTGCTGGCGCTGCATGAAGCGGTGCCAGCGGGCTTCCTTGATCTCCTGCGGCACTTGCTCGAGGCCGAGCTCGTTGGAGCGGGCGCCTCTGACCGGCTCGTATTTGAAACAGCCGGCGCGGTCGATCTTGGCCTCGTCCAGCCAGTCGAGCAGCATCTCGAAATCGTCATCCGTCTCGCCGGGGAAGCCGACGATGAAGGTGGAGCGGATGGCAAGGTCCGGGCAGATGTCGCGCCAGCCGCGAATACGCTCGAGCGTCTTTTCGCCATGAGCGGGCCGGCGCATGTTCTTCAGCACCTGCGGCGAGGCGTGCTGGAACGGAATGTCGAGATAGGGAACGATCTTGCCTTCGGCCATCAGTGGGATGACGTCTGCGACATGCGGGTAGGGATAGACATAGTGCATGCGCACCCAGACACCGAGCTTGCCCAGTTCTTCCGATAGATCGAGGAATTTCGCCCGCACTTCGCGATCGCCGAACATGCTGGTCTGGTATTTGATATCGACGCCGTAGGCGCTGGTATCCTGCGAGATGACGAGGATCTCCTTGACCCCGGCCTTGGCCAGCTTCTCGGCTTCGCGCAACACGTCGGCCGCCGGCCGCGATACGAGGTCGCCACGCAGCGCCGGGATGATGCAGAAGGTGCAGCGGTTGTTGCAGCCTTCCGAAATCTTGAGATACGCATAGTGGCGCGGCGTGAGCTTGACCCCTTGCGGCGGCAAAAGGTCGATGTGGGGATCATGGCTCGGGGGGGCAGCCTCATGCACCGCCGCCATCACGCTTTCATAAGCTTGTGGTCCGGTGATGGCGAGGACGTTCGGATGTCTTTCACGGATGACGTCCGGCTCGGCGCCGAGGCAGCCGGTGACGATAACTTTGCCATTCTCCGAAAGTGCGGAGCCGATGGCGTTGAGCGATTCATCGCGAGCCGAATCGAGGAAGCCACAGGTGTTGACGACGACCAGGTCGGCGCCGTCGTGCTTGCGGGCGATCTCGTAGCCTTCGGCGCGCAGGCGGGTGATAATGCGCTCCGAATCCACAAGGGCTTTCGGGCATCCAAGGCTGACGAAACTGACGCGAGGGGCGGACATCTAAGCTTTTCCGGATTTTCAGGAGTGGCGGCGCAGTATCACACTTGTCGCGGCATTGGTATGGGCAGCGGCTGCGGCGAAACGCAACCGCCAGCGTCGCCGAAGGCTCGCCGAAGCTGAAAGGCCGACCGATGAGAATTCGAGTCGGCGTGTCAGCTCACCGCACTGCTGACATGCGGCAAGACTTCCACCGCGCCCCGGTAGATCATATCGAGTGCGACATAGAAGATGATCAAAAGGCCGATATAGGCGATCCAGCGATGGCGGTGCAGCAGCTTGGCGATGAAGCTCGCGGCAAGGCCCATCAGCGCGATCGACAGGACGAGGCCTATCACCAGCACCTGGAAGTGATCGCGCGCCGCGCCGGCGACCGCCAGTACGTTGTCGAGCGACATCGACACGTCGGCGATGACGATCTGCAATGCCGCCTGACCCAAGGTCTTCTTGCGCGCCTTGCCGGCCACCATATCATCCCTGTTGATATCGGAATTGGACAGCGCTTCGGTCGCCTCCACCTCGTCGGCATACGACGTGCGCAGCTCGCGATACATCTTCCAGCACACCCACAGCAGCAAGATGCCGCCGGCCAGCAGCAGGCCGACAATCTGTAACAGGGTGACGGTGATCGCAGCAAAACCGATACGCAGCACCGTCGCCGCCACCACGCCGATGAGGATCGCTCTCTTGCGCTGCTCGACCGGCAAGCCCGCCGCGGCCAAGCCGATGACGATGGCGTTATCGCCTGCAAGCACGAGGTCGATGGCGATGACCTGGAGCAGGGCAGAGAAGCCCGCGGCAGTGAAAATTTCCATCGACTGGAAGTTCCTTGCTGGTTGGCCAACTGTTCGCGTCGAATGCCTGGAGGGCCTAACGTGTATGGTTCCCGCGCGTCAAGGGACTGGTTGGAACAAGGTCGGCAATATACAGAGTTTGCGACGATCGGCCCGAAACACCGGCAAAATGCGGCCACAGGTCGCGAATGCCTAGTTATAGAGGTTGTATTTGGGCCAGTCGCTTTCCGGAATTTCATCACCGATCCGGTAGCGCAGCTGCAGGACTTCCATATGGTCCGGCGCTGTCTCGCATTTGAATTTCAGCCGGTACCATTGTCCCTTGCTGCGAAACGCAGCACCCGGGCTCTTGATCGCATCGGCGCCCATTTCGGGCGTCGCAAAAGCGTAGGCGACGACACGATCGGCTTTGTATTTGTGGTCGTCGCGGGTAATCCGGTCGAGAATTTCGGCGTCGCATCGCTGCTCCAGCCGGGTTTGCGGATCGAGTTTCAGCAGGCCGGCGCGCAATGCGCTGTCCATTGCGCTGGCCGGCCAAGCCACTATCGTCCATGCGAGGACCGCAGAAAATAGTTTATTCATAGGCGGGAGAAGCACCATATTCGGACGGAGAAATCAACCCGACGAAGCGCGGCTGCGCGGCGGGTGACAGTCTTCGCTTTGTGGCAGGTTGTTGATTACGCAATAGTATCACCGGTACTTTGGTATCGTTGCCACGATCAGCACCTGTCGCATTTCAGCGACGCGAGAGGTGGTGCGCTGCATGGGGCAGAGCGGCGGTTCTCCCCGAAGCGGACCGGCCTGTTAGACCCAGGCAGTCGAGAATCCGACGAGCGGAAAACTCGACGTCATGCCTGCAGGATTGAAGAAATTGGCCGGATATGGCGGAGGGAGTGGGATTCGAACCCACGGTGGGCTTGCACCCACGCCGGTTTTCAAGACCGGTGCCTTAAACCGCTCGGCCATCCCTCCAAGGTGATTTTTCAATCACTTAGGATATCGCGAGAGGAGCGGGTTCGAGCTGTCGGTACCGGATTGGCACCAGGACGTTCCCCGACCGGTTCGCGCTCCATTCCTGTAAAGCCGCATTCAACGCCAAGTCAACCGTGGCGGCCGCACCTTTCGGCGCGATCCAGGACGGTGAGCAGCGTCATGGCGAGCTGTGTTTGTGCTGAGTGTGGAAAATCGTTTTTAAAACCCGCACGGACTATTAATCGTTGAGCGCTGATATGTGGAGCGCATTAGGCACATGTAAGTAAATCGTATTCTGGAGTTGATTTTGGCCGTACTTGGCGCTCTCCCGCCCGGTCTTCGCTGTAGACCAATCCGCGAAACCGACTGGGAGGGAGTGGTTGATTGTCTGTGCAGGGGCTTTCCGGCGCGTAACCGGAGTTACTGGATACACGCTCTGACCCGTTTGTCGCAGCGTCCTGCGGTTGCCGAGTTCCCACGATATGGCTTTGTTTTGGAGCATGCCGGTCGGATCGTCGGCGTTGTGCTCACCCTTTATGCTCGCTACCAGGGGCCAGAGGGCGACGAAATCCGCTGCAATCTTTCAAGCTGGTCAGTCGATGCAGAATTCCGTCCTTATGGCGCCATGTTGGTTGTGGCGGTTCTCAAGCGGAAGGACGTGACCTACACGAACATTTCGCCGGCACAAGCGACATTGAAAGCCAACCGGGCGCTAGGCTTTCGGCTCTTCTCCAGCGGACAATTTACCTTCTTGCCGGCTTTAAGTTTGACGCAGCGGTCATGTCGCGTAGTCGAAGTGCGTCCCGATCTCCCGGAATTGGCGATGCTGCCCGAGAGTGAGAGGTACATACTCTCGGAACACGCCGCGCTGGGCTGCCTGTCGTTGATCTGCATTTGCGACGGAGCAGCGTTCCCCCTGGTATTGATGCCGCGCCGAATGTTGCACGGTGTTATCCAGTGCCATCAGGTCATCTATTGCCGCTCGCTTGCGGATTTGAGCCGCTGCGCCGGTGCGATGGGGCGCTTTCTCTTGCGAAGCGGAATCCTGGTTTGCTTTGTCGACGCCAAGGAGCCGATTCCAGGTTTGGTGGGATGGTACCGGCCCAACAAGGGGCTGAAATACTTCAAAGGTCCCAGACCACCCGCACCTGGAGATCTGACGTTCACCGAACTTGTGATATTCGGTCCCTGAATCTGCGCTCGCAGACACGCCAAGCCAGGGGCAAAGTGCGCCACGAACGGCGTTTCTGATCGATAAGCGATGATTTTCATGCCGATCAGCGAGGCGGTCCGTGCCACAATCTCGCCCGGTTCCGACCACAATCGGTTAATACGGTGATAAACAATTCCTGCGCACAAAAAGGATTGGGGTAGGGCGTCGCCGGCGTTTCTGGAGTGGGTGCTTTGGCATCGCTGACGTTCATGCTGCGGTGCCTTCGTCGATGCTATAGGGGATAATCAAAATATGCAGACCACGGCGCGCCCGCGTCTTCGTCGCGCTTCCGCTTTCGCGCTGTTTGCTTTGTCGGCAGCCTTTCTTGCAGCATGTGCCGGGCCGCAGCAAAAGGCGATGGTCAACAAGAAACCTCGCTCCAAGGAATATTTTTCCGAAGCCGAATACGGCGTGAAAGCCAGCCCGCGCGTCATGTTCAAGACGTCTCGCGGACGCGACCAGCTCGGCAAGCCCTATCAGGTGCGCGGCAAGTGGTATTATCCGAAGGAAGACAAACGTTACGCCAAGGTTGGCCTCGCATCCTGGTACGGTGAGGCCTTCCACGGCCGGTTGACCGCCAACGGCGAAGTCTACGACATGGCAGATCTGACGGCGGCGCATCCGACCATGCCGCTGCCGAGCTATGCGCGGGTCACCAACATGAAGACCGGCAGCTCGGTGATCGTGCGCGTCAACGACCGCGGACCCTATCATGATGGACGCATCATCGATGTGTCGAAGCGCGCTGCTGAAATGCTCGATTATGCCAACATCGGTACGGCCGAGGTGAAGGTCGAATATGTCGGCCGTGCGCCGCTCGAAGGCAATGACGGGCAGTATCTTGTGGCTTCGTATCGTCCAGGCAACAGGGCGCCGGATCCGTCGGACGGCCTGCCCAGCGGTGTCATGGTCGCGATGAATGGGCCGTCGCCAAGCCTGCCGGTGAGCGCTGCTGCCGTGCCGTTCCCCGGTCAGCTGACGAATTCCGGGCAGGGATCCGATGCAGGGCCTGTCATGGCAGTGCAAGCATCTGCTTTGGGAGACATTGTACTGCCCGATTTCGGCCCGATCGCGCCGGAGCGCCCGGAGATCAACCTGCCGGCGCAATCGCCGTTCACCGTGGCGTCGCTGTCTTACGCGGACGAGCGCGTGCAACGCGCCTCCAACGCGTTTGCCGAGCTGGATGGCGCCGGCATGTCGCCCGCCGAAATTCTTCAATCGTGGAAGCGGCAAGCTCCTCCAACCGGGTCGCCCACGGACTATGTCGCGGCGGGTTCGTTCGAGAATGCCGCCGAAGCGGAGCGTGTGGCGGCCCAGCTTTCCAGCTTCGGCAAGACCGAGATCCAGCGCTCGGAACTTGAAGGCAAGGACTGGTACTCGGTCAACCTCTTTGCCGACGGTCGTGGCAGCCTGGACGAGATGCTGCAGGCAGCGTGGTCGCATGGTGCGCCGGATGCGCTTGCTGTACGCAACTGAGCTCGGTCGATTGATCCGCCAGGCAAAAGCCTGATAGCTTCTGCCAACTTGCAAAAGCGCCGGCTCACTGGTCGAACCTGATGAAATCTTTTCACCCTTTCACCGGGCTTATGGCGCTCGGCCTGCTGCTGCTCTCGCTTGCGCCGGCCTCAGCACAGCTTTTCGAGACCAAGGCCGCGCAGGCCTTCATGATCGATGCCGAAACCGGAACCGTGCTGTTTTCCAAGGACGCCGACAGGTTGATTCCGCCGGCCTCGCTGGCCAAGCTGATGACGATGGAAGTGGTTTTCGACGCCATCAAATCAGGGCGCATGACGCTCGATGATACCTTCGTGGTGAGCGAGAACGCCTGGCGCAAAGGCGGCGCTCCTTCGGGGACATCGACCATGTTCGCCAAGCTCAAGTCGACGATCCGGCTGGAAGACCTGATCCAGGGCGTGACCGTGCAGGCGGCCAATGACGGCTGTATCGTCATTGCTGAAGGGATGGCCGGGTCCGAAGCAAACTTCGCAGCGCAGATGACCGGGCGTGCCCGCCAGATCGGCTTGCAGAAATCGACTTTCGTCAATTCCACCGGTCTGCCGGCCGATGAGCAGCAAACGAGCGTTCGCGAACTTGCGCTTCTGGCGCTGCATATCTGGCGCAACTACCCGGATCTCTACCGCTATTACGGCCAGAAGGATTTTACCTGGAACAAGATTTCCCAGAGGAACCGCAATCCGCTACTGGCCATGGACATAGGCGCCGACGGGCTCGCGGTCGGTGCCAGCGAGCAATCCGGGTTCGGCATTGTCGGCTCGGTCAGCCACAACGGCACAAGGGTGATCGCGGCGATGAGCGGCCTGGCAAACGACCGTGAGCGTGCTGAGGAAGCGCGAAAGCTGCTCGACTGGGGCGTTCGCTCCTTCGAGAAGACTGAAGTATTCGCCAAGGACGAAGTGGTTGGCGAAGCCCAGGTCTTTGGCGGCGCCAAGTCCGGTGTCGCGTTAAAGGCAAAAGGACCGGTGCAGATCTTCCTGCCGATCACCAACCGCGACAAGCTCACCGCCAGGATCGTCTATGACGGACCGGTGGCAGCGCCGGTGGAGGAGGGGCAGCCGGTGGGTACGCTGCGCGTCTGGATCGGCGATACGCTGAGCCAGGAGACGCCGCTGTTTGCCGCCGAGTCGATCGGTGTCGGTTCGCTGCCGCAGCGCGCGCTCGACGCCGCCAAGGAACTGGCCGTCGGCTGGCTGCGTTAGCACCGTCGCGGTGGACCTTTTTTCCCGCCGGGACTATACGGTCCCCGAAGTATGGACAAAGGCTTTGGCGCGCGGATTTTTCATCACTTTTGAAGGCGGCGAAGGAGCAGGCAAGTCGACGCAGATCGAGCGGCTGGCAAAGAAGATGCGCGCCAAGAAATACGATGTGCTGGTGACACGTGAGCCGGGTGGCTCGCCGGGCGCGGAGGCGGTCAGGCATGTCCTGCTTTCAGGCGCAGCCGAGCCGTTCGGCCCCAAGATGGAAGCGCTGCTTTTCGCCGCTGCGCGTTCCGACCATGTCGAACAGGTCATCCGGCCGGCAGTCGAGCGCGGTTCGGTCGTGCTTTGCGATCGTTTCATGGATTCCTCGCGCGTCTACCAGGGCGTGACCGGCGGCCTCGACCCGGCATTCATGGACGCATTGGAGAAGGTCGCCATCAACGGCATGGTGCCGGACATGACACTGATCTTCGACATCGACCCCGCCGAGGGCCTGAGGCGCGCTACCGCCCGGCGGGGCAGCAGTGACGGACCGGACCGCTTCGAGAAAGAAACATTGGCCATCCACCAACGCCGGCGCGAGGCGTTTCTCGCGATCGCCTCAGCTGAACCCGAACGCTGCGTTGTCGTCGATGCCTCAGCCGACCTAGATGCGGTGGAGGATGTCGTTACCGCCGCGGTGTTCGCGGCTCTCGAGAGGATGATGCCGGCACAAAGAAGGCAGGCGGCGCCAGCATGATTTTCGAACGCATCGCGCCCGAACAGCACGATACGCTGGACGGGGTGCCCGAGCCATCCGAGACGCCGCGTCTTGTCGGTCACCTGCAGGCGGCCAACATGCTCGCCACCGCTTACCGCTCGGGAAAGCTGCCGCACGCACTGATCTTTGCCGGACCGGTTGGCATCGGCAAGGCGACGCTGGCCTTTCACCTGGCGCATCATCTGTTGAAGCACCCGGCCTTCGAGCAGGCGCCGGAAAGCCTTGCCGTTCCAGATCCGGCTTCGTCGCTGTTTCGACAGATCGCCACCGGCGCGCATCCTTCGGTGCTGCATCTTACACGCCCGGCGAACGACAAGACCAAGAGCTTCAAGACAGTGGTCACGGTCGACGAAATCCGCAAGGTCAGCCGTTTTCTGTCGCTGACCTCGCACGACGGCAGCTACCGGGTGGTTATCGTCGATCCCGCCGACGACATGAACACCAATGCTGCCAATGCCTTGCTGAAGAATCTTGAAGAGCCACCCGCGCGCACCTTGTTCATCCTCATCGTCCATGCGCCGGGCAGTCTGCTGCCGACGATCCGGTCGCGCTGCCAGATGGTGCGGTTGGCGCCGCTCGATGCCGAGAACTTGATGACGGTTCTGGAAGGCATCGAGCCGCCGCCACCGGAGGATCCTGGGGCGCGCGCGGCGCTGGCGGAGCGGGCAGGGGGCAGCGCGCGCAATGCGATCCTGTTGACGCAGTATGGAGGGCTCGAAATCGCCGCCACCCTCGACGCCCTGGTCATGTCCAAGAAGATAGATGTCGCAGGCGCCTACCGTCTTGCCGAGGCGGTCGCCGGCCGCGACCAGGCAATCCCGTTCGAGATATTCAATCGCCGCGCGCTTGATCTGCTGTCGGCCGGCGCCAGCCAGGCCGCGCTCGCCGGCGATCTCGCGCGGGCCAAAACGCTGTCGGATACTTGGCACGAGGCTTTGAACGCTATATCTGAAACCGAGACCTACAATCTCGACAAAAAGCAGCACGCCCTGACCATGATCGACCGCCTGAATTCTGCAATGCGAATGTGACGGCCGCTGGCGTGGCTTTGAAGCCCCTGAGTATTGATCCCAATCAATCGCAGGAACTTCGAAGCCACCACATTGGCGTCGGATGGCAATTGCCGTTTCGATGCGATATCTCACCGCGACATCTTTCATTCAGACATTCATGACGGCTCATCCATGGCACGCGAAAAATACTACGTCACGACGGCTATTTCCTATCCGAACGGCAAACCGCATATCGGCCATGCCTACGAGTTGATTGCCACCGACGCGCTGGCCCGCTTCCAGCGGCTCGACGGTAAGGACGTGCTCTTTCTCACCGGCACCGACGAGCACGGCATAAAGATGCTGCAGACGGCGAAGAGAGAAGGTATTTCAGCGCGCGAGCTGGCAGACCGCAACTCGGCCGATTTCGAGCGCATGGCCGTCGCGCTCGATGCCTCCAACGACGATTTCATCCGCACCACGGAAAAGCGGCACTACAAGGCCTCGCAGGCGATCTGGAAGGCGATGGCCGCCAATGGCGACGTCTATAAGGGCGGCTATGCCGGCTGGTACTCGGTGCGTGACGAAGCCTATTACGGCGAAGAAGAGACCGAGGTGCGTGCCGACAATGTCCGCTATGGGCCGCAGGGGACGCCGGTCGAATGGGTCGAGGAAGAGAGCTACTTCTTCCGGCTGTCGGCTTATCAGGACAGGCTCCTTGCACTTTACGAAAACCAGCCCGATTTCGTCGGTCCTGCCGAGAGGCGCAATGAGGTGATGAGCTTCGTCAGGTCCGGCCTGAAGGACCTATCGATCTCGCGCACCACGTTCGACTGGGGCATCCCGGTGCCGGGCGACGAGAAGCATGTGATGTATGTCTGGGTCGACGCCTTGACCAACTACATCACCGCCGCCGGCTATCCGGATCCGGCCAATGAGAGATGGTCGTTCTGGCCGGCAAACGCGCACGTCATCGGCAAGGACATCGTCCGCTTCCACGCGGTCTACTGGCCGGCTTTCCTGATGTCGGCTGGCATCGAATTGCCGAAGCGCGTGTTCGCGCATGGTTTTTTGTTCAACCGCGGCGAGAAAATGTCGAAGTCGGTCGGCAACGTCATCGACCCGTTCGCGATGATCGAGCACTACGGCCTCGACCAGGTGCGCTATTTCTTGCTGCGCGAAGTGCCGTTCGGCCAGGACGGCAGCTACAGCCATGATGCGATCGTCAACCGCACCAATGCCGACCTTGCCAATGGCCTCGGCAACCTGGCGCAGCGCTCGCTGAAGATGGTCGCCAAGAACTGCAGCGGCGCGGTGCCAAAGCGCGGCGAACTGACCGAAGCCGACAGCGCCATCCTCGACCAAGCGGTGGGGGCACTCGCCGTCGCGCGAAAGGCGATGGCGGATCAGGGCATCCATTTGGCGCTGGCGGCGATCTTCGGAGTGGTGGCCGAAGCTGACCGCTATTTCGCCTCTCAGCAACCCTGGGCGCTAAGCAAAAGCGATCCAGAGCGTATGAAGACAGTTCTGTGGACGACGATCGAAGTCGTCCGGCGCGTGACGCTGCTCTGCCAGCCCTTTGTTCCGGGATCGGCTGCTAAGCTGCTCGACCTGCTGGCGGTGCCGGCAGACAACCGTGACTTTGCGCATGTCCACGCCGACTATGCGCTGGTGCCCGGCACGGCATTGCCCGCGCCGGAGGCGGTCTTTCCGCGTTACGAAAAGCAGGACGCGAACGCCTGATGCTGGTCGACAGTCACTGCCACCTCGACTTTCCGGATTTCGCCGAAGAGCGGACGGCCATTGTCGCCCGCGCCCTAGCGGCCGGCATCGGCCGAATGGTGACGATCTCGACGAGGGTGAAGCGATTTAACCAAGTGCTTGAGATTGCAGAGACTTTCGATGAGGTCTATTGCTCGGTCGGCACCCATCCGCATAATGCGGCCGAAGAGCTTGATGTCACTGTCGATGATCTGGTGCGGCTCTCTGCTCATCGCAAAGTGGTGGCGATTGGCGAGGCCGGACTCGACTATTTCTACGATCATGCGCCGCGCGACGCACAGGCGCAGGGCTTTCGCACCCACATCGCCGCGGCGCGCGTGACCGGTCTGCCGCTGGTCATCCATTCGCGCGACGCCGACGACGACATGGCTGATATCCTCGAAGAAGAAACGGGGAAGGGCGCCTTCCCCTTCATCCTGCACTGTTTTTCGTCGGGGCGCCGGCTGGCCGAGATCGGCGTGGCGCTCGGCGGCTACGTCTCGTTTTCCGGCATCCTGACCTTCAAGAACTCCGCCGAGCTGCGCGCCGTCGCCGCCGATGTGCCGCGCGACCGTCTGCTGCTCGAAACCGACGCGCCATACCTTGCGCCAATCCCGTTTCGCGGTAAGCGTAATGAGCCCGCCTATGTCGCGCATACAGCCAAGGTGCTGGCCGAGACGATCGGCTTCAGCGAGGCCGAGATCGCTAATATCACCACGGATAATTTCTTCCGGCTGTTTAGGAAAATGCCGCGCCCGAGCGCGCCGGGCGCCTGACGCATGAGCGACCGGTTACGTCTTACCGTCCTCGGCTGCGGCTCATCGCCGGGCACGCCACGCATCACCGGCGACTGGGGCAATTGTGATCCCGCGAACCCCCGGAACCGGCGCACGCGCACCGCAGCGCTCGTCGAGCGGATCGCGGCGAGTGGCGCCCGGACCACGGTCGTCATCGACACCGGCCCGGATTTCCGCGAGCAGATGCTGCTGGCATCGGTCAAGCGCATCGATGCGGTGGTCTATACACATCCGCATGCCGACCATATCCACGGCATCGACGATTTGCGCGGCTTCGTGCTCGAGCAGCGCCACCGGATCGACATCCATGCGGATCAGGCTACCATGCCGCGCCTACGCGAGGCGTTCCGCTACTGTTTCGAAACACCGAAAGGCAGTTCGTATCCGCCGATCGTCAACGCCCATATCATCGACCACCACAGGCCGGTGGTGATCGCAGGCGAGGGCGGCGCCCTCACCCTCGAACCGCTGCTGCAGCTCCATGGCGACATCACCTCGCTGGGTTTCCGCATCGGCGGGCTGGCCTATTGCCCTGACGTCAGCGACTTTCCGGAGGCGACCGCCAAGCGTTTGCGCGGGCTGGACATGCTGGTCATCGACGCGCTGCAATACACCGTCCATCCGAGCCATCTGTCGCTTGGCCAGGCGCTTGGCTGGATCGAAAGACTGGCGCCGAAGAACGCGGTGCTGACGCATATGCATGTGCCACTCGACTACGCTACGGTAATGGCCGAGACGCCGGCCAACGTCGAGCCTGCTTATGACGGCATGACGATCGAAATCCCTTACGAATCAGCGTGAAAGACTAAGTTTTTACGGCCTGGGTTCCCGAGTTGGATCTCGCGAGGTGCTATCTTCACGTCACATCCAATCGGCCAAGCTAGTTCCATAATCTATCTTATGCGACTACGCCTATAGCATCCGTTGGCGGCGAGATCAGGCCGGTCACTCTTAGACATTCGCAACAGCGCTGTGGGGCAACGGGCATGCTAGGGTTGGGAATCATGAACACACTCCCGCTACTTGCAAGTCTTGCCCTCACCCTCGCCTGCGCGCTCACTGGCGCGCGAGCGCAGGACTTTGATCGTGCGCCAGGCGAGAACGACCTGGCTTTCGCCAAACGTGTTGTTGGGTTCGCCGACAATGCTGATCCGCACACCACAGCCGTGAGCTGGAACGGCCTCCAGACACTCTTCGTCGATTACCAGACTACTGAGGAATATCCGGAACGCCCACTCGTCGCGCTACAACGGCTAGCTGACAACAGATATCGCGCAATCCAGGTCACGATCGGTGAACAAGAGGGCGACACACCGGACATAGCGCTCGGCCTCGCCAACGCCGACCACGACCCGGCAAAGGAACTGATCGTGATACTTTCCTGGGCTCAGATGCACTACGATGTCGAAGGGACGCTCTACGAAGTTCGCATCTTCGATGGCCCCAAGCCAGGCCAGAAGGCGCTGACTCAATTGAAAGCGAGCCGGAAGTTCGATACCACATGCGACTGCCATTGGCGCGACGGCGCAACGAAGCACTTCCGCTTCAAGACGATCGCGGCGGTCAAGGCTGAACTGAAGCGCCTGGGCTATTAGCCGCCGGCGGACGATCGCGGCGGTCAAGGCTGAACTGAAGCGCCTGGGCTATTAGCCGCCGGCGAGGGCTCGCTTCCCGGATGTTGCCCTCGCCACCTCGCCGATGCTGACCCGCAATCGTCACCAGCGCCAGCACAGGCACAGGCTGGGTCGCTCGTCAGAACTCCATATCACCGAAGTCACCGCCATTATCGGAGCTGGAATCGCCTGCCTGATCGGCTTCGTCCGGCTGCGGCGTCGGCTGTTCAGCTGCCTTCGCTTCGCTGCCGCCAAGCACGCCGGCGATCGCGTTGCCGAGCAGCACGCCGCCCGCCACGCCCATCGCGGTCTGCGCGGCGTCGGCAAGAAAACCGCCGCCTGCCCGTTGTGGCGTGTCCTGCGGCCCTTCAGTTGCAACGGAGGCGGTGCGCCCTACCCGCGGAACCGAGCCTGAGCGCCTGCCGCCGCTGCGGCCGAAGAAGCCGCTGAGCGGTCCACCGCCGGCCGGCTGCCGCGCCTGCTCCTCCAGTTCTTCTATGCGCGCCTGAGCTGCGTTCAGGGCCTGCTCCTGCACCACGATCGTCTGGGCCATGTAATATGGCGCCCCAGGCTGCTGGGTGATCTGGTCCTGGATGAAGCGCTCTGCTTCGGCATCGCGCGGCGGCGCCTGGCGCTCGGCGCTTGCCAACTTCTCGAAGAGCTGTCCGATCGCTTGCTGATCGTTTCTGTCCAGGATGTCCAACTCCGGTCTTGGTTCAACGCCGGCTATTCGCGCTCGCCGGTGAAGTTCAACAGCAGTTGGAAGATGTTGATGAAGTTCAGATAGAGCGAGAATGCCCCGAAGACAGCGAGTTTCTGCTGTGATTCCGCGCCGAAGTTTTCCGCATACTGCTCCTTGATCGTCTGGGTATCCCAGGCGGTGAGGCCGATGAAGACGGCGATGCCGATCACAGAGATCGCGAATTGGAGCGCGGTCGAGCCCAGGAAGATATTGACGATGCTGGCGATCACCACGCCGATCAGGCCCATGATCAGGAACGACGAAAACTGCGTCAGGTCGCGTTTGGTCGTGTACCCGTAAAGGCTGGTCGCGCCGAACATGGTGGCGGCGATGAAGAAGGTGCGTGCGATGCTGGTGCCGGTAAAGACCAGGAACACGGAAGCCAGCGACAGGCCCATGACCGCGCAGAATGCCCAGAACATCGCCTGGGCGCCGCCTGCCGACATCGCCTGCATCCGAAACGAGAACAAGAGCACAAAGGTCAGCGGGGCCAGCATCACCACCCATTTCAGCGGTGTGGAGAAGATCGGCACGTAAAGGGCGGGCGTGGAAGCCACCACGAACGCGATCACGCCCGTAACGACGAGGCCAAGGCCCATATAGTTATAGAGGCGCAGCATGTGCCGGCGCAGGCCTTCATCGTAGACGGCTCCGGCTCGGGCTCCGGCCCCGATATATCCGAGATTGTTCATGTGGTTCTCCTTCTTGCAGGTCGATCAGTAAAGCGTTTTGGCGAGCGCTTCGGCCGTGCGATCGAGACCGCCGACATCGCTGCGTCCGACGACCGCGTAGGCGACCTCGCCGATCTGGAAATAAGCCGAGGAAACTTCGCCCGAGGGAACGACGGTCGGCTTGACGACGTCGAATGTTCCGGGCCTGATCGCGAACAACGAGACCAGCCCCATCTCTTTCGTCTCGACAGCCATCTCGACGCTCGGTCCGAATTGCGATGGATAGATCTGCACGTCACGGACCGTCCAGTCCGCTGGCAGCGATGGCATCACGATCGCCGTCGCGGCGCGGATTTCGTCGGCATTGTAGCCGGGTGCTTCGGGTTGCGACGACATCGCCTCGCGCACGAGCGTCGTGCGGTGCGCCCGGACCGCGTCCTCCACATAGGCCGGCGGATGGGTCGAAGCGACGACTTCCGTCACCGATATCGGTCCGATGAGCCCGTTCGCAAGCCAGCCGGCAGCGACGAAGACAGCGACTGCCGCAGCTCGCTGCAAAGCACCAAGGACGCGGCCGCGCGCCAATCCCCGCTCCAGCCGCCGTGCAGCATCGGCCGTCGCGGGCCGCGCCATGCCTTTCGATCCGGCAAGCGCCACGCGCAATTCGTCACGCATCCGCAGGTCGGACATTACCCGCGCGGCCGCGTCCGGGCGAGCCGAAAGGAACGCCTCGACCTCGATGCGACGAGCAACGTCCAGCTGATCGTCGACATAGGCGTCGAGATCGGTGTCGGTGACGGGATCGCGCAGTTGGTTCATGATCCACCTCCGACGATCTTCAGATGGCCTTTCGTACGTGCCGGCACCGCGTCCTCCATCTCGCGCAGGGCCGCACGCGCCCTGCCGATGCGCGACATCAGCGTGCCAAGCGGCACGCCACTCACCTCAGCGGCCTGGCTGTAGCTAAGCCCCTCGATGGCGACGAGATGCAACGCCGAACGCTGCTCCTCCGGCAATTCGAAAAACGCTTCGCGCACCTGCGCCAGACGGACCGAATGTTCCTGCGGAGCCTGGACATTCGCCTCGGCGAGATAGCCGGCCTGTTCGATGCGCATTGCTTCGGATTTGCGGGACCGCAGACCGTCGATGAATGCATTATGGACAATCGACAGCAGCCATACGCGAAGATTTCCGCCGGAGCGGAAGCTGCCGCGTCGCTCATAGGCACGCACCAGCGCATCATGCACCAGATCCTCTGCATCGGCGCTGTCGCGCGTCAGCGAGCGTGCATAGCGGCGCAGCGAACCGAGCTGTCCCAGAATATCGAAGCGTGGCATCGGCCGTTTCATGTCCTGTTTACGGAGCAGGTCGGGATGTTAATCCCGCTCTCCCCGAAATTTTCTTACGGCTCGCCGCGTTCTCGTCCTGGGAGATATCGGGCCCGCTCTCGCCCGCCAGATAGTATCGGCCGCCTTCGAGGCAAACCGGCGCCGAGTTGGCGCATATGAAACTGCTGGCAAAGCACGGCCGGTTTGCGTATCACTCCGCCGCCAACGGAACCTTATCGATGTTCGAAAATCTCCAGCCCGCGCCTGCCGACAAGATCCTGGCCTTGATCGGCCTCTATCGCGCCGACCCGCGTCCCGACAAGGTCGATCTTGGGGTCGGCGTCTATAAGGATCGCGACGGCAAGACGCCGGTGATGCGCGCGGTGCGCGAAGCCGAAAAGCGGCTGCTGCAGGGCCAGGATACCAAGACCTATCTCGGCCTTGCCGGCGATACCGCCTTCAACGCGGCGATGGCCAGGTTGGTGTTCGGCCCAGCCGCCGACATGACGCGCATTCGTGCGGCGCAGGCGCCAGGCGGCTCCGGCGCGCTGCGGCTGGTAGCAGAGCTGCTGAAAAGGACCCGCACCGACGCGATGGTCTGGCTGTCGGATCCGACATGGCCGAACCACATGCCGGTGATGCGCGCCGCTGGCCTGCAGACACGCGAATATCCCTATTTCGACGCTGCTTCTGGTGCGGTTCGCTTCGACGACATGCTGAATGCATTGAGAACCGCGAATCCTGGCGACGTCGTATTGTTGCATGGCTGCTGCCATAACCCGACGGGCGCCAATCTAGACATCTCGCAATGGGCTGCCATTGCCGATCTTGTCGTTGAGCGCGGCCTGCTGCCCTTTGTCGACATCGCCTATCAGGGCTTTGGCGAGGGACTTGATGTGGATGCCGCCGGCTTGCGCCTTCTGGCGGCAAAAGTTCCGGAAATGGTCGTTGCCTCCAGCTGCTCGAAGAACTTTGCCGTCTATCGCGACCGAGTCGGTGCAGCGCTGATCATGGCGAAAGCCGGCGCGCAGGCGGATTTGGCGATGGGCCAGATGCTGTCGGCGGCGCGCGCCATGTATTCGATGCCGCCGGACCACGGCGCGGCGGCGGTGCGCATCGTGCTTGAAGACCCCGCATTGCGTTCCGACTGGGAGGCAGAGCTTGAAGAGATGCGGCTGCGCATGCTGCGGCTGCGCGTCCAGTTCGCCGAGGCGCTGCGGCGGCAGTCCAACTCCGACCGTTTCGATTTCGTCGCCAGCCATCGCGGCATGTTTTCCCGGCTTGGCCTGTCGGAAGCGCAAGTCGAGCGGCTGCGCGCCGAGCATGCCATCTACATGGTCGGCGACAGCCGCATCAACGTTGCCGGCCTGCCCGAGGACGGCATGGATGCGCTCGCCAAGGCGATAGTCTCCGTGCTCGACTGATGCTTTTGCTAACTAGGATCTTCCGGAAACCGGCTTCCGCTTTCGTATCATGGTCTGGCGGCCCATCTGTGGACAAGGCGCCCTCACCGGCTGAAGCCGTTGGCCGCACAGCCGTGTACAGGATAGCGTTTCCCAGATGAAACCCTCGAAAGACATTTCCCGACTGATCGAGATCATGGCAGCGCTGCGGGCGCCGGAAACCGGTTGCCCGTGGGATATCGAGCAGGACTTTTCGACAATCGCGCCATACACAATCGAGGAAGCCTACGAAGTGGCGGACGCCATTGCGCGCGGCGACCTCGACGATCTGCGGGATGAACTCGGCGATCTCCTGCTGCAAGTGGTCTACCACGCGCAAATGGCCGAGGAGGCCGGCGAATTTTCATTCGGCGATGTAGTCCAGGCCATCACCACAAAAATGATCCGCCGCCACCCCCATGTCTTCGGCGACAACAAGGCGCGCAGCGCCGGCATGGCCAAGGGCATGTGGGAAAAGATCAAGGCAGAGGAAAAGGCGGAGAAGCGCAGTGCTCGCCTCACCCGTGGGCTCGACCCGGAAGACCATGGCAAGGGCTTTCTCGACAGCGTGCCGGTCGCCCTGCCCGCGCTGCCCCGGGCGCTCAAGCTGCAGGAAAAGGCCGCCCGCGTCGGCTTCGACTGGAGCGAGGCGGCGCCGATCCTCGACAAAATCGAGGAGGAGATCGGCGAACTACGCGAGGCGCTGGCCAAAGGCGACACTGCGCCGATCAAGGACGAGTTCGGCGACATGCTGTTTGCGGTCGTCAATCTCGGCCGGCACCTCAAAATTGATTCCGAAGCGGCACTCAGTGGCACCAACGAAAAATTCCGATCGCGCTTCCACTATGTCGAGCGGACGCTGCAAGCGTCGGGAAACAGCCTCGAAGAGGCGACGCTGGACGAGATGGAAGCGCTCTGGCAGCAGGCAAAAAGCGCGAAGTAAACGCCTCTACCCGTTGTTTTGACGGCGCAATCGGCTTTCGATCTCCTGCCGAGCGCTGTGTGTAGCCTTGAGCGCGACGGTCACGCTGCCATCCTCATTGTCGTCGCGCGAGACGATGTCGCCGTTGCGGTAAAGCCAGTCGACGACGCCGAGTTGGTCGGGCTTAAGTGTGACGGTGAACGTCTCCAGTTCGCCCGACATCATCGTCTCGATGATCGTCTTCAGCGCATCGATGCCCTCGCCGGTTACCGCCGATATGGCGATCGGCGGTGCCTTCTTGCCGTCAGCACCATCGGCAAGCAGCCGCGCCCGGTTGCCCTCGTCGAGCCGGTCGATCTTGTTCCATACTTCGATGACGCGCTTGCTATCGCGGGCATCGACGCCGAGATCGGCAAGGATGCGCTCGACATCTTCGGCCTGCGCGGCCGTATCGGGATCGGAGATGTCGCGCAGATGAATGACGAGGTCTGCCTCGACCACTTCCTCCAGCGTCGCCCTGAAGGCCGCGACCAGATGCGTTGGCAGGTCGGAAATGAAGCCGACCGTATCGGAAAGGATGATCGGCGTGCCGTGCGGCAGGCGCACGCGGCGCAGCGTCGGGTCGAGCGTGGCAAACAGCATGTCTTCGGCCAGCACCCCTGCTCCGGTCATCCGGTTGAACAGAGTCGACTTGCCGGCATTGGTGTAGCCGACGATCGCCACCACCGGAAATGGCACCTTCTTGCGCTTGGCGCGGTGCAGGTCGCGGGTGCGGCGCACAGTTTCGAGCTCGTGCTTCAGCTTGGTGATCTTGTCCTGCAGCACACGCCGATCCGACTCGATCTGGGTCTCGCCAGGGCCGCCGAGAAAGCCGGCGCCGCCACGCTGGCGCTCGAGGTGGGTCCAGCTCCGCACAAGGCGGCCTTTCTGGTAGTTGAGATGGGCAAGATCGACCTGCAGCGTGCCTTCCTTGGTGCGGGCGCGCTCGCCGAAAATCTCCAGGATCAGCCCGGTGCGGTCGAGCACCTTGGCGTTCAACTCTTTTTCGAGGTTGCGCTGCTGTACCGGGGTCAGCGGATGATCGACAATGACCACTTCCGCGTGGCCCTCTTTGACGATCTCAGCGAACTCCGCCACCTTGCCGCTGCCGAGCAAGGTCGCCGGGCGTGGATCGTTGACGGTCACCACCGCCGTGTGGACCAGGTCGAGGTCGATTGCGCTGGCGAGGCCGACGGCCTCGTCGCGACGAGCCTCGGCGGAACGGCTCAGGCGGGGGCGGTTGGTGTCGTCGTCGCCACGAGGCTGCCGGGTAAGCACCGGCACGATAACCACCGCCCGGGTCGGGCCGTTGGCCTCTGTCCCGGTCTGATGTGCTGGTTTTCCGCGAACGCTGCGGTCCGCGTCTTTCTCACGTGCCAATCAGGCGCCCTGGCTTTCCTCACCATCGAACATCTGAACCGGCTGGCTCGGCATGATCGTGGAAATAGCGTGCTTGTAGACAAGCTGGGAATGGCCGTCGCGACGCAGCAGAACGCAGAAATTGTCGAACGAAGTGACCACGCCGGTCAGCTTCACGCCGTTGATGAGAAAGATGGTGAGTGGATTTTTGCTCTTGCGAACTGAATTCAGGAACAGGTCCTGAAGATTTTGCGATCGTTCCGCCATTGTTCTTGTCTTTCGCCGATCCCCTTCGGTTTGCAGGCCAATGCGCCAAATTAGCCGGCACATGTCAAGCACGCAAACACCATCTTGCCGTCAGTAACGACAAGCAGAACGAGATATATTGATGTTCATTCCATCTGTGCGGTTATCAGGCTGGACTTTTTTCCGCAACGTCAAAAAAGGCCTGCCGTAATGAAACTGTTATCGAGCCCGGGTGGCCGTTGGCGACGGGAGCGCCATCGATCGCCACCACCGGCATGGCAATCGTGGTCGCGGAGCTGATGAAAACCTCGCGCGCGGCCTTGGCTTCGGCCACCGAAAAACCGCGCTCCTCGATCTTCAGGCCGAGCTTGGCGGCCACGTCGAACAGCGTCGTACGGGTGATGCCGCGCAGGATGCCGTGCTCGGCCGGCCGCGTCACCAGCACGCCATCCCCGGTGATGATCCAGGCGTTCGACGATCCACCTTCCTTGACGGTGCCGTCGACATCGACGAACCAGGCCTCCTGAGCGCCGGCTTCCTTGGCTTTCTGCTTGGCCAGCACGTTCGGCAGCAGGCCGACCGACTTGATATCGACCCGATCCCACCGGTTCTCCGGCACCGTGATAACCCGGATCCCGCTCTCGGCCCGCTTCGCGGCAGCTGCAGGATCGGCTTTTTTGGCAGTCACCACCAGCGACGGCTTCGTGTCCGCCGGCGGGAAGAAAAACTCGCGGCTGGCGACGCCGCGTGTCACCTGGACATAGACCAGGCCGTCGACGACATGGTTGCGGCGCACCACCTCGCGCATGACGAGCGGCAGCACGCCGCGCGTGATCGGCCAATCGATCGAGAGTTCGGCAAGTGAGCGGTTCAATCGGGCGAGATGGCGCGGCATGTCGACGATGAAGCCTCGTGCCACCTCGCAGACCTCGTAGACGCCGTCGGCGAATTGATAGCCACGGTCCTCGATATGCACGGAAGCTTCGGCGTGAGCGACGTAGCGCCCGTTCACATACGCAATGCGCGGCATGGCTAATCCCTGAAAGAAGTCCAGCTTTCTTATGCGATTCCAAGACCGCCGTAACCGATAATTGGGTGGGCCACGACTGGTTTGGCTGTCAGACGCCCAGCGACTTCAGCTTGCGGTGCAATGCAGAGCGTTCCATGCCGATAAACTCTGCCGTCTTCGAGATATTGCCGCCAAAACGGTTGATCTGGGCGATCAGATAGTCCTTCTCGAATTGTTCGCGCGCTTCCCGCAGCGGCAGCGCCATTATGTGCTGATCGGATTTGTTTGGAGTGCGCGGCATGACGTCGCCGATCTCGGCAGGCAGGAGATCGGCGGTGATCGGCGCATCGACATCGTCGCCGCGCGCCAGGATCATCAGCCGCTCGACATTGTTGCGCAACTGGCGAACGTTGCCCGGCCAGTTATGCGCCTGCAGCACCGCCAGCGCGTCGTCGCCGATGCGGCGCGGCTTTATGCCGGCCTGGCGAGCGATCTGCTTCATGAAATTGTCGACCAGATAAGGAATGTCCTCGCGACGCTCGGCCAGTCCCGGCACCATGACCGGAACCACGGCCAGGCGATGATAAAGGTCCTCACGGAAACGGCCGTCGGCGATCATGGCTTCCAGGTTCTGCGAGGTCGACGAGACGATGCGCACGTCGACCTTGACCCGCTTGGTGCCCCCTACCCGCTCGAACTGCTGTTCGACCAACACGCGCAGGATCTTGTTTTGCGTCTCGCGCGGCATGTCGGCCACTTCATCGATGTAGAGAATGCCGCGATGGGCTTCCTCCAGCGCGCCGACCTTGCGTTCGACGCCGTTCGATTCGGTGCCGAACAGCTCGATCTCCATACGCTCTGGGGTGATGTTGGCGGCGCTCAGCGTCACAAACGGTGCACTCTTGCGCGCCGACAGTGCGTGGATGGCGCGCGCCGCCAGTTCCTTGCCCGAGCCGGAGGGGCCGATAATCATGACGCGGCTGTTGGTCGGCGCGACGCGCTCGATGGTCTGGCGCAATTGGCTCATTGCCGATGACATGCCGATGAGGTCGAAAGTCTCGCCGCTGCGCAGCTTGAGATCCGAAACCTCGCGTCTCAATTTGGAGGTTTCGAGCGCCCGTTCGGCAATGAGGATCAGCCTGTCGGCCTTGAATGGCTTTTCGATGAAATCATAGGCGCCGCGGCGAATGGCCGAGACTGCCGTTTCGATATTGCCATGGCCCGAGATCATCACCACCGGCAGGTTCGGGTGCATCGTCTTGATCTCGTCCAGCAAGGCCAGGCCATCGAGCCGCGAGCCCTGCAGCCAGATGTCGAGGAAGACCAGCCTGGGTGCCCGGTCGGCGACCGCCGCCAGCGCGCTGTCGGCATCAAACGCCGTGCGTGTTTCGTGACCTTCGTCGCTCAGGATACCGGCGACGAGTTCGCGGATGTCTTCCTCGTCATCGACGATGAGAATATCAGACGCCATTTCCGACCTTTTCAGTTTCTTTTTCGTGTTCCGTCTTGCCCTCGCCGCGTATCGGAACGGTGGCGGCAACCGGCAGGATGATGCTGATCATTGCACCCCGCCCATCGTGGAAGTCCGCTGGTGCATCGTGCAATTCGAGTCGCCCGCCATGGTCCTCCACGATCTTCTTGACGATAGCGAGGCCAAGCCCGGTGCCTTTCTCGCGTGTCGTCATGTAAGGCTCGAGCAAGCGCTGCCGGTTTTCGCGCGGCAAGCCCCTGCCGTTGTCGATGACGTCGATTCGAATCGCGCCATTCTGACGCCCGGCTTGAATCCGGATTATGCCGTGCGGACGATCCTCTGCATCAAGTCCGTCGATGGCTTCGGCAGCATTCTTGATGACGTTGCCGAACGCCTGCGCCATCAGCCGGCTGTCGAACGTGCCTTTGAGTGGCTCATTGCCGAAGACGCGCTCGAAGGTGATGTCGGCGCGGCTCACTTCGACCAGGAACGAGGCCTCGCGCAACGAATCGCGCAGGTCGATGGCCTTCATTTCCGGTTTCGGCATGCGGGCGAACGCCGAGAACTCGTCGACCATGCGGCCGATGTCCTCCACTTGCCGGATGATGGTGTCGGTGCATTGATCGAAAACCTCACGGTCCTCGGTGATGACCTTGCCATAACGGCGCTTGATGCGCTCGGCCGAAAGCTGGATCGGCGTCAACGGGTTCTTGATCTCGTGGGCGATGCGCCGCGCCACGTCGGCCCATGCAGAGGAACGCTGTGCCTGGACCAGATCGGTAATGTCGTCGACTGTCACGACGTAGGATTTATCCTCCGAACCGTCGTCGCCGGCTTCAATCGTGATCTGCACGTTGAAGGTCCGTTCGGTGCCGGCACGATAGAAGGTGACCTGTTCGCGATAGACCGGCTTGCCCGATTTGCGGCCGATCTCGAAGACGCGGCCGACATGCGGCAGCACGGCGGAAAGGTTCTGCCCAAGCGCTGCCGTGGCGGATATGGCCAGCATCGTTTCGGCCGAACGGTTGACGATGGTGACGATGCCATATGGATCGACCCCGATGACCCCGGCGGTGACGCCGGCAAGCACCGCCTCCGAAAAGCGCCGCCGCTCGTCGATCAAATCCTTGGCCGACAGGATCTCGTTGCGCTGCGATTTCAGCTCCATCAGCATCTTGTTGAAGGTGTCGCCGAGCGAGGCGACGTCACCGTCGGAGGGGCGGACAGGCACGGCTACGTCGAGATTGCCGGTAGCGACCTCATCGGCCGCGCCGATGAGCTGACGAATCGGCCGCACCAGGCGGTCGGCCACCGCAATGCCGGTCCAGATGGCGGACAGGATGATGATCAGCGTCAGCGACAGATAGGGAAGCGCGAAAGCCACTTGCGAGGTGCGGCGATTGTCTTCGAGACCGCGATATTCGGCGGTGTTGGATTTGACGATCTGCCGCGCCTTGATCACCTCGGGATCGACGAGGCGGATGGTGTAGAGATAGAGGCCGTCGATCTCGCGCAGCTTGACGATGGCACCCATGATGTTGCGGGTGCGCGGTTCTATCAGCACCGGCTTGCCGTCGGCAGCGCTTGCCACGGCGCCCTCAGGCGGCTCCGGCATGGCAAAGTCCGCGTCGGTCTTGGCGCTCATGACGAAGGAACCATCGGGCTTGATGAGTGCTGCGTGCGCCAGCGAGCGTCCCACCGCCTCCTTGTTCATGAGGTCGAGAAAACCGGTACGATCGAGGCCGTAGAGCGTGCGGGAAGCGTCGAGGTCGTAGGCCATCGACAACGTCGTGCCCTGAAGATTTCGCGCGTTTTCCTGAACATAGGCGTCGGCGATCGACAACGACGAATTGACGATCGTCTTGGTGCGGATCTCGAACCAGCGGTCGAGGCCGATGTCGAGCGTGATCGACGCGATGATCGCCACCATGATCGCGGGGATGGCGGCGACTAGCGCAAACATCGCCACTATGCGCACATGCAGGCGCGACGCAGCCTTGCCATGCCGTCGTGCCATCAGGATGCGATGCACCTCGCGGCCGACCAGCAAGATCAGAAACAGGACGAACGCCGCATTAAGCGCAATCAGCGCCAGCGTCGTCCTCGCGTCGGGCGTGATCGGCGTCGCGCCGACCAGAATGGCGAAGGAGATCGCCGCCGTCACCAGCGCACCGGCAACGGCGATCACGCCCGGCAGCGCAAGCAGCCGGCGACCGTCTCGCGCGCCCGTATTGCTGAAAAGCGATTTGCTCAGTGTCGGTGCGTGCAGGGCCATGTCGCCGTCTAGAGCCATTGATTGCGTCGGATGTATGCAACGCATTGTGGCGATTATGCAACAAGTGTGGCCGAGACGGAAATCTTTCGGCAATCGATCCCCTGGAAAGCGCTCGTAAAGGGATTCGTCTAGACCTGCCTGGACGATTTGTAGACGTTGACGCCGAGTTCGCGAATCTTTTTGCGCAGCGTGTTGCGGTTGAGCCCCAGCAATTCCGCAGCCTTGATCTGGTTACCGCGCGTTGCGGTCATCGAGGCGAGGACCAGCGGGTATTCGACCTCGGAGAGGATTCGCTGATAGAGCCCGGCCGGGGGCAAGTCGCCGGCAAACGAGGCAAAATAGCGTTGCAGGAAATGCTCCACCGCCTGGCCGATGGAAAGGTCATCGGGAATGAGGTTGCCGCCACCTGGAACGACCGGCCTTTCGCCGGTCTTCAACTCCGCCTCGATGATCTCGGCGGAAATCTCGTCCTGCGAATACAGTGCGGCCAGCCTGCGGATGAGGTTTTCGAGTTCGCGCACATTACCGGGCCATGGGTAGCGCTTCATCAGCTCGATGCCGCCGGTGGAAATGCGCTTGGTCTGCAAGCCTTCACTGGCGCCGAGCTTGAAGAAGTGGCGGACGAGGTCCGGAATGTCCTCCGACCGCTCGCGCAGCGCCGGCAGCCTGAGCGGCACAACGTTCAAGCGGTAGAACAGGTCCTCGCGGAAAAGCCCCTGATTGATCAGTGTGCGCAGGTCCTTGTTGGTGGCAGCGACGATGCGCACGTCGGTCTTGATCGGCGTGCGGCCGCCGACCGTGGTGTATTCGCCCTGCTGCAACACACGCAGCAGCCGCGTCTGCGCTTCCATCGGCATGTCGCCGATCTCGTCGAGGAAGAGCGTGCCGCCTTCGGCCTGCTCGAAACGGCCGGTGGAGCGGTTCTGCGCGCCGGTAAAGGCGCCCTTCTCGTGCCCGAACAACTCCGATTCGATCAGGTCGCGCGGGATCGCCGCCATGTTGATGGCGACGAAGGGACCGCCTCGGCGGCGGCCGTATTCATGCAGCGCGCGCGCCACCAGCTCTTTGCCGGTACCCGACTCTCCGCTGATCATGACCGTCAGGTCGGTCTGCATCATGCGCGCCAGCATGCGGTAGATGTCCTGCATGGCCGCCGAGCGGCCGACCAGCGGCATCGTTTCAGGCGGCTCGTCGGCACGCGTATCGATCTTGGGCCGCCGCGGTTCGGAAAGCGCGCGGTTGACGATGTTGAGCAACTCCGTCAGGTCGAACGGTTTCGGCAGATATTCATAGGCTCCGGTTTCGGAGGCCCGGATCGCGGTCATGAACGTGTTCTGCGCACTCATGACGATGACCGGCAGTTCCGGTCGCGCCTTCTTGATGCGCGGCAGCATGTCGAAGGCGTTCTCGTCAGGCATGACAACGTCGGTGATAACCAGATCGCCCTCGCCCGCCGCAACCCAGCGCCACAGCGTCGAAGCGTTGGAGGTGACACGCACGTCGTGGCCGACGCGCGAAAGCGCCTGGTTGAGGACTGTGCGGATGGCCGCATCGTCGTCGGCGACGAGAATATTGCCGCGAACGGTCATTTGCGGTCTCCTTCACCGTCGTCGTCGGTGCCAAACTGGGTTTCTTTCCACGCCGGCATCAGGATGCGGAAAGTGGTGCCGCGCGGGGTCGATTCGCATTCAATGATGCCGCCATGCTCGCCGACGATCTTTGCGACCAGCGCCAGACCGAGACCGGAGCCGTTCGGCTTAGTGGTGATGAAGGGATCGAACAGGATCGGCAGGATATCCTCGGAAACACCCGAACCGTTGTCACGCACGCAGAATTCCAATGGCAGCGACACGCGGTCCTGCGTTCCGGGCACGGAAACACGGATGCCTGGGCGGAAGGCGGTCGACAGCATGATCTCGCCCTGCGGATCACTGCCGATCGCCTCGGCGGCATTTTTTACCAGATTGAGAAACACCTGGATGAGCTGGTCGCGATTGGCAAAAACCGGAGGCAACGATGGATCATAATCCTCCAATATCTTGATCCGCTTGGCAAAACCGTTCTTGGCGATTGCCTTGACATGGTCGAGCACGACATGGATGTTGACAGGGTAGCGGTCGATCGGCCGCTCGTCCGAAAACACCTCCATGCGGTCGACCAGCGAGACAATGCGGTCGGTCTCGTCGGTGATCAGCCTGGTCAGTGCGCGATCCTCGTCGGACGCCGACAGTTCAAGCAGCTGCGCGGCACCACGAATGCCCGACAGCGGGTTCTTGATCTCATGGGCAAGCATCGCGGCAAGGCCGGTGACCGAGCGCGCCGCACCGCGATGCGTCATCTGCCGGTCGATCTTGTCGGCCATTGAGCGTTCCTGGAACATTACCACGACGGAGCCTGGAAATTCCGTCACAGGCGCGACGTAGAGATCGACCACCTTCTCGATGCCGAGCCGCGGCGACGACACGTCCACCCGGTATTCGTTGACTGGCGCCCGGCGCTCGCGCACCTGGTCGACAAGCGTCAGCAGCGGACTGCCGAAAGGAATGAGCTTGTGCAGCGTATTGCGCGCGAGCATCGTGGCGCTCGAACGGAAAAAATCCTCGGCATCGGCATTGGCGAAGGTGATGAAGCCTTGCGGATCGACCATGATCACCGGCCGGCGAATGGTGTTGAGCACAATATGCGCGGCGTCCGCCATATCCGTGCTCTGTGTGACGGTGGCGTTCATGCCGCACTCCGCAGGTTCGCCGCTTCGGGAGCGCTTGAAAATGCGTCGCGCAGCAAGGAAATGACGCGCCCAGGCTCGAAAGACGTGAGTATGGCCTTGCGCCGGTCGTCGCTTGTGGCGGCGTGGCGGTCGAGATACCAGCCGAGATGCTTGCGCGCCTGGCGCAATCCGCTTTCCACGCCATAGAGCGTCAGCATGTCTTCGTAATGGGCAATGACGTAGTCGGACAGCGTTTGCGGGCTTTCCGGCATGCCGGATACTGGCTCGGCCAGCGCGGCCGCTACAATGCTGCCGGCGGTCCACGGCGCGCCATAGTGCGCACGGCCGATCATCACCGCGTCGGCGCCGGACTGGTCAAGGATCGACGCAGCCTCTGCCAGCGAGCCGACATCGCCATTGGCAACCACAGGGATCGAGACGGCCTGCTTGACGCGTGCAATGGCACGCCAGTCGGCCGTGCCCTGATAGAACTGGCAACGCGTGCGGCCGTGCACCGTCACCATCATCACCCCGGCCTGCTCAGCGCGTCGCGCCAGCATCGGCGCGTTGAGCGCGCCTTCGTCCCAGCCGAGCCGCATCTTGACCGTGACCGGCACGTCGACCGCGCCGAGTACCGCTTCGATCAGCGACAGCGCGTGGTCGAGGTCTCGCATCAGTGCCGAACCGGCATAGCCGCCCGTCACCTTCTTGGCCGGACAGCCCATATTGATGTCGATGATGTCGGCGCCTTCGCCGGCTGCGATTCGCGCGCCCTCGGCCATGTGCACCGCCTCACGGCCGGCAAGCTGGACCATGTGGACAGGCAGCCCGGAATGACGGATGCGCAGGCCCGAGCCAGCCCTGCCCTTTGCAAGCTCCCCGCTCGCCACCATTTCCGAAACAACCAGCCCGGCGCCATGCGCATGGGCGCGCTGCCGGAACGGTTCGTCGGTGATGCCCGACATCGGCGCGAGAAACACGCGGTTGTGGATTCTCACGCCACCCACATCCAGCGGCGAAGCCAATTTGGTCACATCAGGCATGCACAAAAACCAAGCACCTTCGGTTGCTGCACATTCTCTAGCCAGAACGACGGCAATGTGCAACGCGCAATGTCGTGATATTAAGGCGCATTTGGGAAAAATACGGATCGCCGCACCGCATCAATCCTGGGTCTTCCAAAAGCGATACCACTTTTCGGGATCATGCGCTAAGCGTCTCGGCATGAGAGATGTGAGCGAAAAGCAAGCTGCGGACGACAAGGTCGCGGTGGTCATCGTTGCCGCCGGCCGCGGCGCGCGCGCCGGACAGGCCAAGGGGCCGAAGCAGTACCAGCAAATTGGCGGCGGCGCCGTTATCGCACGCACGCTCGGCGCCTTTCTGATGCATCCGAAGATTGGACCTGTCGTCGTTGCTATCCATGCCGACGACGGCGCGCTTTTTCGCCGTGCGGCGGGTGCGAACGCCGACCGTGTCGTCGCGGTGACCGGCGGTACGTCACGGCAGGAGTCCGTCCGGCTTGGACTGCTGGCGTTAAGAAGCCATGCGCCGGGCCGGGTGCTGATCCATGATGCGGCTCGGCCGTTTGTCGACGCGGAACTGATAGACCGCACGATCGCCGCCATTGGCGAGCGCCAGGGAGCACTGCCTGCCTTGCCCGTTGCCGATACGCTCAAGCGCGAAACGGCCGAAGGCATGATCGGCGAAACCGTGTCCAGGGCCGGGCTTCATGCCGCACAGACACCGCAAGGCTTTCCGTTCTGGCCGATCCTGGCTGCGCACGAAAAGGCTCATCATCTGGGCAAAGCGGATTTCACGGACGATGCGGCAATCGCCGAATGGGCGCATATTCCGGTGAAGATCGTTCCCGGCTCGCCGGACAATGTCAAACTGACCTGGGCAAGGGATATTGCGATGGCGGATCAGCGGCTTTCCGGGGGGGCACGTTTTCCGGACATCCGAACCGGCAATGGCTATGACGTCCATGCCTTCGAGCCCGGCGACCATGTCACCCTGTGCGGTGTAGCTATTCCGCACGGCAAGAAATTGTCCGGCCATTCGGATGCCGATGTCGGTCTCCACGCCTTGACCGACGCCCTGCTGGCCACCTGCGGCGCCGGTGACATCGGCACGCATTTCCCGCCCTCCGACCCGCAGTGGAAAGGGGCCGCTTCACGCATCTTCGTCGAACACGCGGTGAAGCTGGTGCGCGAGGGCGGCGGGCGCATTGCCAACGCCGACATCACCCTGATCTGCGAGGCGCCGCGCGTCGGCCCACATCGCGAGGCCATGACCGAAGCGCTTTCGGCAATGCTGCGAATTTCGCGCGATCGCATCTCGATCAAGGCGACAACCAATGAGAAGCTCGGCTTCGTCGGCCGTGAGGAAGGCATAGCGGCCATCGCGACTGCCAGCGTTGTGTTTCCAGGGGATGTCCCTGAATGAGCAATAGCGGTCTCGCAGATGTCCTGCTTAAGGCCTGCCAGCAGCGCGGCATGATGCTGGCGACGGCGGAGAGCTGCACCGGCGGCATGATCATCGCCGCGCTGACCGACATCGCCGGCTCTTCCGCGGTGGTCGATCGCGGCTTCATCACCTATTCCAACCGGGCCAAGACCGAGATGCTCGGCGTCTCGGCCGCTACGCTCGAGGCGCACGGCGCGGTCTCGCGCGAGACTGCGGTGGAGATGGCGGCCGGAGCCTTGACGCATTCGCCGGCCGGGCTCGCCCTGGCGGTGACCGGCATCGCCGGTCCGGACGGCGGCTCTGCGGAAAAACCTGTCGGCCTGGTCTGGTTCGGCGTTGCCGTGGCTGGCCGGCCGGTAGTCAGCGAATGCCAGCTGTTCGCCGACAAGGGCCGTGATTTCATCCGCCGGGAGACGGTCCGACATGCGCTTGAACTGGGTCTACGCGCGCTCGCCGCGGATCAGGCTGCCGATGGCGCGCCGTAGATGATTTCGGCACGTTTCTCGAACGCCTCGGAGAACATGCGGAAGGCGCGGTCGAACACGGTTCCCATGAGCGCACCCAGAATGCGGCTCTTGAACTCATAGTCGATAAAGAAACAGACGTTGCAACCGCCGCCGTCCGCCGGGTCGAAGCGCCAGACATTGCTGAGATATTTGAACGGGCCGTCGATATATTTGACGTCGATGGCGTTCTCGTCAGGCTTCAGCAGCACCTGCGTGGTGAAAGTCTCGCGGATCGCCTTGTAGCCGATGCTCATGTCCGCGATGAGCAGGGTGCGTCCGTTGCGTTCCTTGCGCGAACGAACCGTAAGTGCCTCGCAAAGCGGCAGGAATTGCGGATAGGATTCGATATCGGCAACCAGAGCGAACATCTGTTCCGGCGTATGCGCAACGCGGCGATGGGCTTCGAATTGTGGCATGAAACCAGTGGGTTAGGCGGACTTCCTGAGAAACGCTTCGCGCGCCGCGCGCAACCTGGCAAAGTCGTCCCCGGCGTGGTGCGACGAGCGCGTCAGCGGGCTCGACGCCACCAGCAGGAAGCCCTTGGTCCTGCCGATCGTCTCAAAGGACTTGAATTCCTCCGGCGTGACGAAGCGGATCACCGGATGGTGCTTCTTCGACGGCTGCAGATATTGGCCGATGGTCATGAAGTCGACATTGGCCGAACGCAAATCGTCCATCAGCTGCAGGATTTCGTTCCGCTCCTCGCCAAGGCCGACCATGATGCCGGACTTGGTGAAGATCGAGGGGTCGAGTTCCTTGACCCGCTGCAAGAGCCTGATGGAGTGGAAATAGCGCGCGCCCGGCCGAACCGTCAGATAGTTAGACGGCACGGTCTCGAGATTATGGTTGAAAACATCCGGCTTGGCCGCCACGACGATCTCCAGCGCACCGTCCTTGCGCAGGAAATCGGGCGTCAGGATTTCGATCGTCGTCGACGGGGTTGCTGCCCTGATCGCACGGATGACATCGGCAAAATGCTGGGCCCCGCCATCGGCGAGATCGTCGCGATCGACGGAGGTGATGACGACATGGCTCAAGCCCATTTGCTTGACCGCATGCGCGACACGCGCCGGCTCGTCGGGATCGAGTGCGGTCGGGATGCCGGTGGCGACATTGCAAAAGGCGCAGGCCCGCGTGCAGATGTCGCCCATGATCATGAAGGTGGCGTGCTTCTTCTCCCAGCACTCGCCGATATTGGGGCAGCCCGCCTCTTCGCAAACCGTCACCAGTTTGTGAGACTTCACGATTTCGCGCGTCTCGGCATAGCCTTTCGACATCGGCGCCTTGACGCGGATCCAGTCAGGCTTGCGCAGTACGTCCTGATCCGGCTTGTGCGCCTTTTCGGGATGCCGCAGGCGCGGCGCATTGGCAATCGTGTCGAGGACGGTGACCATGTGAAACCCGGCTCATTGGCAAGCGCTTGTCCAGCGCTCGCTCTACCCACGTCATCTAGGACTTTTCGGCGAAAAGAAAAAGGCCGCGATCACGCATGCCGCGGTGGCCTTTTTCGCATAGCAAGTGCCGACAGAGGTTAGCGGCGTACCAGTCGTCCGACCGCAATCAGAATGCAGGCACCGATGAAGCCGGTGATCAGATAGGCGATCCAGCCGACGCCGAAGATGCCGATGTTCAGGGCCTGCAAGATGGCATTCAACACGATTGCGCCGACAATGCCGAGAACGATGTTCATGAGGATGCCGGTATTGCTCTTCATGACCATCTCGGCGAGCCATCCCGCCAGGCCGCCGATGATGATGGCTGCAACCCAGCCCACGCCGTTCATTTCCATATGCCCTCTCCTTGTATGATGGATGATGCCTGCGAAACGAATTGCTCTGCCGTCGAGTTCCTTTGTGTCTTCCGTGTGAGACTCGCCCAACTAATTTATCATGCATTCAGTGCGCGGCCATAGGCGTCGAGTACACTCTCCTTCATCATCTCCGACAGCGTCGGGTGCGGGAAGATCGTGTGCATCAGCTCTTCCTCGGTGGTCTCCAGATTCATCGCCACGACGAAGCCCTGGATCAGTTCGGTTACTTCTGCGCCGACCATGTGGGCACCCAGCAACTGGCCGGTCTTCTTGTCGAAAATGGTCTTGACGAAGCCTTGGTCCTCGCCGAGCGCAATCGCCTTGCCGTTTGCGGCGAACTGGAAGCGGCCGACGCGGATGTCCTTGCCATCGGCGTTCGCTTTGGCTTCCGTCAGTCCGACCGAGGCGACTTGCGGATTGCAATAGGTGCAGCCCGGGATCTTCAGCTTGTCAATGGCATGCACGCCGGGGAAATTGGCGATCTTTTCCACGCACACCACGCCCTCATGCTCGGCCTTGTGGGCGAGCATCGGCGGTCCGGCGACATCGCCGATGGCATAGATGCCGGGCACGTTGGTCTTGCCGTAGCCGTCGACGACGACGCAGCCGCGTTCGGTCTTCACGCCGAGCGCCTCGAGGCCGAGATTCTCGATGTTGCCCTGTACGCCGACGGCCGAGATCATGCGGTCGGCGGTGATCTTCTCGACCTTGCCGTCCTTCATCTCGACATGCGCGGTGACCGAGTTAGTGCCCTTCTCGACCTTGGTCACCTTGGCTTCTAAGATGATCTTCATGCCCTGCTTCTCGAACTGCTTCTGCGCGAATTTCGAGACCTCGGCGTCCTCGACCGGCATCACAGCCGGCAGCAGTTCGACCACCGTCACCTCGGCGCCCATGGTGCGGTAGAACGAGGCGAACTCGATGCCGATGGCGCCCGAGCCCATCACCAGCAGCGATTTCGGCATCTCTTTCGGCACCATCGCCTCGAAATAGGTCCAGATCAACTTGCCGTCAGGCTCGATGCCGGGCAGCGCGCGCGGCCTGGCGCCGGTCGCCAGGATGATGTGCTTGGCGCTATAGGTGCCCTCGCCCTTGACGCCCTTGGGCGCCGGCGGCTGCGGCTCCATCGGCTTCTTCGACGATTTCGACACGACGATCTCGCCAGGTTTGGTCAGCTTGGCTTCGCCCCAGATGACGTCGACCTTGTTCTTCTTCATCAGGAAGCCGACGCCGCCGTTGAGCCGCAGCGAGACCTTTCGCGAGCGATCGACGACGGCGGCTGTGTCGACGCCGACCTTGCCATCGATCTTCAGGCCGTAGTCCTTCAGATGATCCGAATAGTGCATGATCTCGGCGGAGCGCAGCAGCGCTTTGGTCGGAATGCAGCCCCAGTTGAGGCAGATGCCGCCCAAGTGCTCGCGCTCGACGATCGCCGTCTTGAAGCCAAGCTGGGCCGAACGCACTGCAGTGACATAGCCGCCGGGGCCGGAGCCGATGATGATGACGTCGTAGTTCTCAGCCACGGCTTTCTCCTTCACAATTCCAACATGAGGCGCACGAGCGGCGCCAGCGCTTGCCCGACGTTCCGCGTGTTTTCCGCGTCCAGGTGGACGCCGTCGAGCGGCGTGGTTTTGGCCACCGTGCCGGCATCGAAGAAGCCGCAGCCGGCCTCGTCGGCAAGGGCGGAATATTGCGGCGCCAGCCGCTTTGACGCGTCATCGCCGCCGGCGAACATTTCCTTGAACTCGGCGTTTTCCGTGCGGCTGACTACGGGCGGCGCGACGATCAGGATCTGCGGCGCCGGCCAATCGAACGGGTAATCATGACCGCGCACGATATCGATCAGGCGTTGCATACCTTGTTTGGCCGCGACCGGATTACCGTGAATCCACGGCTTCATATCGTTGGCGCCGAGCATGATGACGATCAAGTCGATCGGCGCATGCGTCGTCAGGATTGTTGGCAACAGCCTTGCGCCATTGCGGTCCGCTCCGGCCAAGTGATCGTCAAAGGCGGTGGTTCGGCCATTCAGGCCTTCGGCGATGACCTCGACGCCGCTGCCCAATGCCGCCTGCAGCACGCTCGGCCAGCGATCTTCCAGCGGATGCCGGCCGAGGTTTGCCGCGTCATAGCCCCAGGTAAGCGAATCGCCGTAGCAGAGGACCGTCTTCATGTGCCTGCCCCGCCGAAACCTGGTTGCGAGCGCGCCAATCGCCAGCGCACGAAAAGCCACTGGACCAGCACCGTAGCGATGCCTGGCAGGACGAGACCGGCGACGATAGGAAGATCGCCCGACCACTCGCGCTTGCCCGGCGGCTGGGAGAAAGTCCAGCCGATCAGGGAAACTCCAACGAGCACAAAAGATGCTACCCCTATGGTCGCGGTCAGTTTTGTTGCCCGTCGTGGGTCCGACATGAATTGTGCGATGAAGAATGCGAGCGTCGCGAAGATGGTGACGAGAGCCGAGATCATGAATACAAGGATGTACTCCACGTCGGCCTTGGTGGCGACGGCGAGCCACTGCACCACCAATCCGCCGGCCAAACCGGAAAGAAAGAAGGCAAAAAGGCTGGTGAAGAATTTCCGCACCGCCCTGTTTCCCTTCTCTTAAACCAGCATGCCCATTGGATTTTCGATCATACGCTTGAAGGCGACGAGCAGCTCGGCGCCGAGCGCACCGTCGACGGCGCGGTGATCGGTCGACAGCGTCACCGACATGATTGTGGCGATCTTGATCTCGCCGTTCTTGACCACTGCGCGTTGCTCGCCGGCGCCGACCGCAAGGATCGTCGCATGCGGCGGGTTGATGACGGCAGAAAAATCCTTGATGCCGAACATGCCGAGATTGGACACCGCCGTGGTGCCGCCCTGATATTCTTCCGGCTTCAGCTTGCGGCTGCGGGCGCGGCCGGCAAGATCCTTCATCTCGTTGGAGATGACGGACATCGTCTTTTCGTCAGCACGCCGGATGATCGGGGTGATCAGGCCGCCGGGGATCGATACGGCAACGCCGACATCGGCGTGCTTGTGTTTGATCATGGCGTTTTCTGTCCACGACGCATTGGCATCCGGAACCGCCATCAGCGCCATGGCAAGAGCCTTGATGACCATGTCGTTGACCGACAGCTTGTAGGCCGGCGTTTCGCCCTTCTCGGTCTTCTTCACCGGCGCGGCCGCATTGATCTGCGTGCGCAGGGCCAGAAGTGCGTCGAGCTCGCAGTCGAGCGTCAGATAGAAATGCGGGATGGTGGTCTTGGCTTCGACCAGCCGCCTCGCAATGGTCTTGCGCATATTGTCGTGCGGGATCAGCTCGTAGGAGCCTTCGGCAAACAGTTTGAGCACCTGCTCGTCCGACATCGCCTTGGGTGCTGCGGCCGCAGGTGCCGGAGCGCCGGCGGGCGCCGCTTTTGCGGCTGGTGTCGCCTTGGCGCCGCCACTGGAAATTGCGGCATCGACATCGGCCTTTACTACGCGGCCGCGGGGGCCGGAGCCTGTCAGCGCCGCGACATCGACGCCGGCTTCCCTGGCAATGCGCCGGGCCAGCGGCGAGGCGAAGATGCGCTCACCGCTTGCGTGGCCGTTGGCGACCGGCACCGCTTCCGCCTTAGGCGCAGGTGCGGCAGGCTCCTGCTTCGACGCTTCGGGCTTTGATGTTTCAGCTTTGGGGGCTTCCGCTTTCGGAGCCTCAGCCTTGGCCGGCGCAGCGCCATCACCGCTTTTGGCGGCAGAAGCAGCATCCTCGCCCTCGGCAGCCAGCACCGCGATCAGCGCATTGACCTTGACGCCTTCTGTGCCGGCCGGAACCACCAGCTTGGCGACCGTGCCCTCGTCGACGGCTTCGACTTCCATCGTCGCCTTGTCGGTCTCGATCTCGGCAATCACGTCGCCGGGCGAAACTTTATCGCCTTCCTTGACCAGCCACTTGGAAAGATTGCCCTCTTCCATTGTGGGCGACAGCGCCGGCATGGTGATGTTGATCGGCATTTTGTCCTCCCGCCCTGCTCAGCGATACGTGACGGCTTTGACCGCCTCGACGACCTCGCCGACATTGGGCAGCGCCAGCTTTTCGAGGTTCGCCGCATAGGGCATCGGCACGTCCTTGCCGGCAATTGTAATGACCGGTGCATCGAGGAAATCGAAGGCGCGCTGCGAGACCTGATTGGCGATATGGTCGCCGACCGAGTTCTGCGGAAAGCCTTCCTCGACCACCACGAGGCGATTGGTCTTTTTGACCGAGGCGACGATGGTGTCGAAGTCGAGCGGGCGGATGGTGCGCAAGTCGATGATCTCGGCATCGATGCCCATGCCGCGCAACTCCGCCTCCGCCTTGAGCGCGTAGGTCATGCCGATGCCGAACGAGACGATGGTCACGTCCTTGCCGGATTTGTGAATGCGCGCCTTGCCGATCGGCAGCACGAAATCGTCCATCTTCGGCACGTCGAAGGAGTGGCCGTAAAGGATTTCGTTCTCGAGGAAGATGACCGGGTTCGGGTCGCGGATCGCCGCCTTGAGCAGACCCTTGGCGTCGGCGGCGGTATAAGGCATCACCACCTTCAATCCAGGAATATGGCTGTACCAGGCGGCATAGCACTGCGAATGCTGCGCGGCGACGCGGGCAGCAGCGCCGTTCGGGCCGCGAAAGACGATCGGGGCGCCCATCTGGCCGCCGGACATGTAGAGCGTCTTGGCGGCTGAATTGATGATCTGGTCGATCGCCTGCATGGCGAAGTTGAAGGTCATGAATTCGACGATCGGCTTCAGGCCGGCCATCGCCGCGCCAACACCAACGCCGGCAAAGCCGTGCTCGGTGATCGGCGTGTCGACCACGCGTCTCGGACCGAATTCCTGCAACAGGCCCTGTGTGATCTTGTAGGCGCCCTGGTACTCGGCGACTTCCTCGCCCATGACAAAGACGTCGCCGTCGCGGCGCATTTCCTCAGCCATTGCATCGCGCAAGGCTTCACGCACCGTGGTCGAGACCATTTCGGTGCCGGCCGGGATGTCCGGATCGGCGGCAATTTCCAGCCTGGGCGCGGCGGCAACAGGTGTTACCGCTTCGCTCTTGGCCGGAGCAGCCGCGGGGGCCGGAGCAGCCGCGGGCGCTGCCGCTTGCGACTCGACAGCCTCCTCGCCAATGCCTTCGCCCGCCTCGTCGATGTCTTCGCCATCGAGGGCCAGCACAGCGATCAGCGTGTTGACCTTGACGCCTTCGGTGCCGGCAGGAACCACGATCTTGGCAAGTGTGCCTTCATCGACGGCTTCGACTTCCATCGTTGCCTTGTCGGTTTCGATCTCGGCAATGGCGTCACCGGCTGCGACTTTGTCGCCTTCTTTCTTCAACCACTTGGAAACATTACCCTCTTCCATGGTCGGCGAGAGGGCGGGCATGAGAATTTCGATCGGCATGTCCTTGCCCTCTCGTTAAAGTACGATATCGGTCCAGAGCTCGGACGGATCCGGCTCCGCGTCGTTCTGGGCAAATTCTGCAGCGTCGGCGACAACGTCGCGGACTTCCTTGTCGATGGCCTTGAGCTCGTCCTCGCTTGCCCATTTCTTGTCGAGCAAGCGTGCCTTGACCTGTTCGATCGGGTCACGTTCGGAGCGCATTTTCTGCACTTCTTCCTTGGAGCGATATTTTGCCGGATCCGACATCGAATGGCCGCGGTAGCGGTAGGTCTGCATTTCGAGAATGAGCGGCCCGTTGCCGGCGCGGCACCATTCGCCGGCGAGGTCGCCGGCGGCCTTGACGGCGCGCACATCCATGCCGTCGACCTGGATGCCTGGAATCTTGAAGGAGGCGCCGCGATGCGAAAAATCCGTCTCGGCCGACGAGCGCGAGACCGAGGTGCCCATGGCATAGCGGTTGTTCTCGATGATATAGACCACCGGAAGCTTCCACAGCGAGGCCATATTGAAGCTTTCGTAGACCTGGCCCTGATTCGCGGCGCCATCGCCGAAATAGGTCAGCGTCATATTGTTGTTGCCGCGATAGCGGTTGGCGAAGGCAATGCCGGTGCCGAGCGACACTTGCGCGCCGACGATGCCGTGGCCGCCGTAAAAATGCTTCTCCTTGGAGAACATGTGCATGGAGCCGCCCTTGCCTCTGGACAGGCCGCTACGGCGCCCGGTCAGTTCGGCCATGACGCCGCGCGGCGACAACTCCATGGCCAGCATATGGCCATGATCGCGATAGGCGGTGATCATCTGGTCGCCATCGATCAGCGCCATCTTCATGCCGGTAACGACCGCTTCCTGGCCGATGTAGAGATGGCAGAAACCGCCGATGAAGCCCATGCCGTAAAGCTGGCCGGCCTTTTCCTCGAAGCGGCGGATGAGCAGCATGTGCCGGTAGGCGGCAAGCTCCTGGTCTTTGGTGAATTCAACAGGCTTTGGGGTGGAAAGGCCCGGCGTTTTGCCGTCGGATTTGGATTTGGCAGGCGCTTTTCTGGCGGCGGTGGCCATGCATCACTCCCTGTTGGCGTCTCTTGGCGGACAGCGAGGGAGATCAGTCTCCCACCGATTTGAGGCAGGCTAACATGCAGGGAAGGCTTTCGCCATGCCGAAAACGCATGGCTGTCATGCATCTAAGCGATTAAAATCATTGCAAATATCGCCGATTAACGGAAATCCAGTTATCTTGCGGCCGGCAGCATGATGGTGATCTCGTCGGCATGGGACAGATTAAGCGCCTTGCGCGCCTGCTCGTCCAGCATGTCCTTCTCGAGCGTGCCCTCATGCATCAGCTGGACGCGGCGCTCCAGGTCGATCCGGCGTGCCTTGACGGCATCGAGCCTGCCCTGCAATTCGACAGTCTCGGCTTCGAGCCGATACTTGGAATAGATGCCGAACTCGCCATGATAGGCATGGAAGCCGAAATAGGTCAGGAACACCACGCAGAGCGAGGGGATGATAAGCCGGCCGGTGTTTCTTTGCTTGTGCTGGCGTGTCCACATGGTCCGAATCCTCTGCGCCGCCTTTGTCGCCCGATTGTGCTTAATGGACGGTTACAGACTGTTGGATTCAGAGCCAGGAAGCAAAAAAGGGCGGGAATGTCCCCGCCCTCGCCGCCGCGGATTTTCTCTCGGAAATCAGCTTTTCACGATGGACTTGCCGGCATATCGCGCCTGCTTGCCGAGCTCCTCCTCGATGCGGATGAGCTGGTTGTACTTGGCCATGCGATCCGAGCGTGACAGCGAGCCCGTCTTGATCTGCCCGCAATTGGTGGCAACGGCGAGGTCGGCGATGGTCGAATCCTCGGTCTCGCCCGAGCGGTGCGACATCACCGCGGTATAGCCGGCCTTGTGCGCGGTCTCGACGGCGTCGAGCGTTTCGGTAAGCGAGCCGATCTGGTTGACCTTGACCAGGATCGAATTGGCGACACCCATGCGGATGCCGTCGCGCAACCGCGCCGTGTTGGTGACGAACAGATCGTCGCCAACCAACTGCGTTTGCTTGCCGATGAGATCGGTCAGCATTTTCCAGCCGTCCCAGTCATCCTCGGCCAAGCCGTCCTCAATGGTGATGATCGGGTAGTCGGCAGCGAGTTTGGCCAGATATCTGGCCTGCGCCTTCGGGTCGCGGGTCTTCCTCTCGCCTTCATAGACGTAGTTGCCATCCTTGAAGAATTCGGTCGCCGCGCAGTCGAGGCCTAGCGCAACCTCCTCGCCGGGCTTGAAGCCAGCCTGCTCGATCGATTCCATGATGAAGTCGAGCGCGGCCGGCGCGCTCTTCAGGTTGGGGGCAAAGCCGCCCTCGTCGCCGACATTGGTGTTGTGGCCGGCGTCCTTCAACTTCTTTCGCAGCGTATGAAAGATCTCCGAGCCCCAGCGCACGCCGTCGCGCAGCGTCGGCGCGCCGATCGGCAGGATCATGAATTCCTGGAAATCGATCGGGTTGTCGGCATGCGCGCCGCCATTGATGATGTTCATCATAGGCACCGGCAGCACATGAGCTTTGGTACCGCCGACATAACGGTACAGCGGCAGGTCGGCCGCTTCGGCCGCGGCCTTGGCCACCGCCAGCGACACGCCGAGGATGGCATTGGCGCCGAGCCGGCTCTTGTTGGCCGTACCATCGAGATCGATCATGGTCTGGTCGATATGGATCTGATTCTCCGCCTCCATGCCGCCGATCGCCTCGAACAGCTCGCCGTTCACCGCCTCGACCGCTGTCAGCACGCCCTTGCCGAGATAGCGGGGGCCGCCATCGCGTAGTTCGACTGCCTCATGCGCGCCGGTCGAGGCACCGGACGGCACCGCGGCGCGACCCATCGAGCCGTCTTCGAGCACGACGTCGACCTCGACGGTCGGATTTCCGCGGCTGTCCAGGATTTCACGCCCGACAATGTCGATGATGGCCGTCATTGCGATGTCCCCGATTGATCGATTGAAGCGTCGCGCACCTCTTAGCCAAAGCGCTGCAAAACGCAATCGGGGCACTTGCAAATATTGCCCGTGCGCCCATTGCCGCTCTTGGGATTCACGAAGCACGAAGCGCTGTCATCATTTGTCATGCGCCGCATGCCGGTTTCTGGTCTATGGCTGTTGTCGCGCGGGGCGAAACAGGAGGAGTTTCGCCATGTCCCAGTTGAGCGGTATTGTGAGTTTGTTCCTGATTGCGGCTGCGTTCCTGACGTCGTGCGACAATCAGCAACCCCCGCAGGGATCGTCGCCTTTGCCGGCCCTGCAGATTGCGCAGTAGCATCCCGCCACATCGAAAGGCCCCCGATTTCCGGGGGCCTTTTTGATTCCAGGAGACTTAGTCAGTGCCAGTAAGGTCAGTGCCAGTAAGGCTCGACCTTGTAGTAGTTGTATGAGGCGTCACGCGCGGCCTCTCCGTCGGCGCCGGTCAGCTCGTTGATCGAATAGGAAGGAGCGGCCATCAGCTGGTCTTTGGTGAACGGCACGACATAGCCACCCTTGTTCTCATCATAGTCTAGGCTTGCCCACGGAATGGCGTGGTATTTCTCGCCGATGCCGAGAAATCCGCCAAAACCGATCACGGCAAACATGATTCCGTTCGACAGTTTGTCGAGCATGACGTCCTCGATGTCGCCGATATGAGTGCCTTCCGTATTGTAGACCGATGTGCCGATAACCCGCGAAGCGGCGATGGCTTCGGTGTGTCCCGTCTGGGTCGTCATGGTGTGCTCCTCGTCGTCGTTGACATTAGATTTTGACAATGAGGGCCGCGGGCTAAGGTTCCAGGCGGGTTCGAAATTCTTCAAAGTTTTCTTGGCCGCGCTGCTGTGGCGCAACTGCTGGTTCAACCCACGCTTTTGGCGATGCGATCGAACGCCATCAGCCGTTCAAGCAATGCGGGAAGATCCTTCAGCGGCACCATGTTGGGACCGTCGGAAGGCGCGTTGTCGGGGTCCTGGTGCGTCTCGATGAAGACGCCGGCTACGCCAACCGCGACGGCCGCGCGCGCCAGCGTCTCGACAAAGCGCCGGTCACCTCCAGACGAACCGCCCTGCCCACCCGGCTGCTGCACGGAATGGGTGGCATCGAAAATCACCGGCGCGCCGATCTCGGCCATGATCGGCAGCGCCCGCATGTCGGACACCAGGGTGTTGTAACCAAAGGATGCGCCGCGCTCGGTGACCAAGACATTGGCGTTGCCGGAGCCGATGATCTTGGCGACGACGTTCTTCATGTCCCACGGCGCGAGGAATTGCCCCTTCTTCACATTGACCACCTTGCCGGTTCTTGCCGCAGCAATCAGCAAATCGGTCTGCCGGCTAAGGAAGGCAGGAATCTGCAGGATATCAACATGCGGCGCGACGATCGCGCATTGTTCCTCGGTATGGACGTCAGTCAGGATCGGCAGCGAAAAATTCTTGCGCAAATCGTCGAAGATCGGCATTGCCGCTTCAAGTCCCGCACCGCGCGTGCCGCCAAGCGAGGTGCGATTGGCCTTGTCGTAACTGGTCTTGTAGACGAGCCCAATGCCGAGCCTTTCGGTCAGTTCCTTTAGCGCACCGGCCATGTCGAAAGCGTGCTGCCGCGATTCCAACTGGCATGGACCGGCGATCAGCGACAGGGGCGCGCTGTTGCCGAAAATGACCTTGCCGACCGCAACGGAAGAGTTCGGCATCAGGGGATTGAGCTTGTTCATGCGATCTCCCGGAAAATGAAGGCTGCGCCCTGCCCTGGCGCCGGCGGCACGATGGTATCACCGCCGCGCATGTGGTGTTCGACGGAATTGGCTGCAAGCAACTTGGCGACGGCATCGCCATGCCTAATCGAAAAGACGATCCCAGCAAAGCGGAGTTCAGATTGCGCCTCGGCAGGAATGCCAAAGCGTGCCGAATAGGCTGCAGGATCCAGAACGGTCACGACGGCATTCGGCAACTCATAGACAGTGCCGCCGCCCTGCGCCTCGATTCCGGCTACGATCGAAATCAAATGGCCTTGTTCGAAAGGTTCGCCACTGACTGCCACGATTTCGACAATGCCGGTTGCGCCATTGGCGTGGGCCTGCAACGCAGTACGGTCGACGTTCGGCGCATTGATCCGCTCGCAGGCGAAGAGAAAAGCGTCCGTTGTCTTGCCTGTAGCCGCGAAGGCCAGCTTGAACGATGCGGTGTCGCTCTTTCCTGTCGCATCAGCGAAGGCGCGCGAAAAACTGAGCATGTCTCCCGCCGACAGTTCGGCTTCGATGAAGCGCGCGTGGTCCGCGGCGGCGCTGTCGGTGCCCAGCGCCACGGCAGAAAATCCTTCATCGCCGTTTTTTTCGCGATAAGTGAGATCACGCCCGACAAAGACATTGCGGTTCGCGATCGCCGTTGCCACAGTCTGTCTGTCGGCGACAGCGAGCGGCTCGAGATAGGTGCCGTCGGTGAGGAAGACACAGCAGTTTTCCGTTCCGAAAGGGTGGATACCTGTCGGCGCAACGGTAAAGCCGAGCGAGGTCAAGCGCGCCCGCGCAACATCGAGGCTCGCTGTCGGCAGCACCAGGTGATCGAGCGGATGAGGCCTTGCGGGGGTGTTCTCGGTCATGTCCCGCGCGATGTGCCTCATTCCTGAAAATGGTTCAAGGGCTTGGCCGACGTCTCAGCGGCAAGACCACCTCAGCCCGTAGGGGACGGCGGCTCGTCAACTTGCAACGATGTCGGCCGAATAACGCAATTCGCGCAGAGGTTTGACCCGGCTGGTCGTCTCTGCATAGAGCGGATGCGCCTTGTAGGCGGCGAGCGCCGCTTCGTCCTCGAACTCGGCGTAGACGACCACATCGATCTCATCCGAGAGCGGGTCGACCTTGGTGTTGAGCGTTACCTCGAAATGACGCGAATGAGGTATCTTGCCAAGCGCCAGGAGGCCCGTGCGCACTGCCTCGACATCCGCTTTGTGCCGTGCGCTGAAGAAAACGATATGCCGGATCAACCCAGCCTCCTCGACCGTTGGACCGGCGTTCTTTTGTGTCAGCGGGAGCGTGCCGTCAATCGGCAGGTTTGTCGCGTCTGCGAACCGTAGCAGCGAAGAGAAACTACACCATGCTGGTTACATAGTGCACGATGCGGGTCACCTCCCTGACCGTCCTGTCGAGGTAGCGGCCTTGGTTGTAAATGCCGTCCCAGATCAGGAAAAAGGTGACGGTCGTGATGACGATGACATAACGCATGACTAAAACTAGCGCATATGGACGGTTGCAACCATAGCGATTCCGGCCCTGCTGGGACTCTCCCCGAATTTAACGGCCTTTGGTCTGTCCGCTGCGATGCTTGCTGGCCAGAATGGCGCTACCGCTGCAGGGCGCCTTGGAAAGATAACCCCGCTCGGCTTCGACGACCGCTTCCCGCCTCGATCGACCAACTGCCACACGATTATTCCGGTGGGATTTCGACGGACGCGCTGGATCTGGTCATGCCTGCCGTCAAGCGGCGTTTCGCACCACCTGCTTGAAGAGGCCCCCTGTCTCAAACGGATTGGCCGTATCGGCACAGTATCTTAACGCTGAGACAGTTTCGAGCCGACGCTCAAATCCTTGCCTCAAAGCGTGATGCGGTACTTGGAAAACCCCGCTTCGCCCTCGCCCGCCGGCTCGATCGTCAGCGACTTCACTTGCGCAATAAACTCTCTCGCCTTGGCGCCGGTCTCGAACACGACGCTGGTTCCCGGTAGTGGCGCAAACGACCAGTTGGCATCCGCCGACGGGTTGATGGTGCCTTCGCTGACGATATAGCGCACGATCACGTCGCGGTTGGTGTCGGGCGCTTCGTAGATGATCTTCGAGGCATTGATCTCCGGGAAATTGCCGCCGCCGCCGGCTCGGTAGTTGTTGGTGGCGACGACGAATTTCCGCTTGGGATCAATTGGTTTGCCGTCGAACATCAAGTCAATGATGCGGGTCGAGCCAGCATTCACCAGCCCGCCCTTCGAATCATATTTCGGTGGCTGCGACAGATCGATCTTGTAGGTGACGCCGTCGATCACGTCGAAATTATAAGACGGGAAGTCGGTGTTGATGAGCGCCTGGTCAGCTTTGCCGGGCTCGATCCGGTTGAAGATGCCAGCCGACATTTCCAGCCATTCCTTCACCTCTGCCCCGGTGATTTCGACGGCGCGCACCGTGTTTGGATAGAGATAGAGGTCGGCGACGTTCTTTATGGCGATATCGCCCACCGGCACGTCGGTGTAATAGTCGGCGCCGTTGCGCCCGCCCGCCTTAAACGGTGCCGCCGCCGACAGCAGCGGCATATCCTTCCACTCGGTGTTCTTCAGGATGTCCTTCAAGTACCAGGTCTGCGCCTGGCTGACGATCTGCACCGATGGATCGTCGGCGACCAGCGCAAAATAGGAATAGAGCGGCGCCGAGGTTTTGCCGACCGGCCGACGCACATAGGCGAGCGTCGCCTCGTGGTCCTGTTTGAGCGCGTCGACGATGCGCTGGTCGTCCGCGACGGTCGGCTTGTTCGTCTTGTCGACCCGCTCAAAGATAGGCCTGGCCTCAGAGGTCGCCGAGACGATTTTCCATGTCGATCCGTCGCGCTCCAGCAACAGATCGATCAGCCCCATATGCGAGCCCCAGAAGCCGGCCATGACGGCGGGCTTGCCTTGCAACGTGCCTTTCGCCGTATCGACGGCTTCCAGCGACTGAAAGTCCTTCTTACCGGGGAAGACCAGATGCTGGTGGCCGGTGAACACCGCGTCGATACCTTCGACACCAGCAACGAAGAAGGAGGCATTCTCCATCATGTCGTCCTGCTTCACGTCGATGCCGGAATGGGAGAGCGCAATGACGATGTCGGCGCCTTCTTCCTTCATTTGCGGCACTCACGCTTTGGCCGCCTCGACGATGTCGCGCGTCTTGACGCTGCCCTCGAGATTTTTCAGGTCCCAGACCATGATCTGCGGCGGCACGAAGCCGATGATGCCGATCCTGATCGGTTGCTCGGCGCCCGACCCGTCTTTGATCTTCCTGTCGAGGATGACGTAAGGCTTGAGATAAAGCTTGTCGTCGCGCGGGTTCGCGGCGAGCTCCGTGCCGCGGATCAGGTTCGCGCAGACAAACGGGAAATTGGCACCGGCCAGCACCTTGTCCATGAACGACAGGCCGTAGTTGAACTCGTGATTGCCGAGCGTCGAGCATTCGTAGCCGAGCAGGTTCATGCCCTTCATGACCGGATGCAGATCGCCGTCCTTCATCCCCCTCTCGTAGGCAATGTAGTCGCCCATCGGGTTGCCTTGCAGAATGTCGCCATTATCGATCAGCATCGCGTTGGTTGCTTCCTTGCGCACGGCTTCAATCAATGATGCCGTTCGCGACAGCCCCATCGTGTCGTTAGCTTTGTCGGCGTAGTAGTCGTAAGGCAGCACGTTCACGTGGATGTCGGTCGTCTCCATAATCCTCAGATGCGCCTGATTGGCTTGAGCCCGGGCGGAGAACGGGTGCAGCATAATCAGCGCTCCGCTGGCGGCGAGGCCGGCGAGGAAATCGCGGCGTGGGACGAGGTGGCGCAATTGGGACATTCGTTTTCTCTTTCTTCCACGACGTGACAAGTCTTGCCCGAAGCAAAGCTTCGCGCCGAAATCCAGCCGAGTCCAGAAACCGATTCCATCAAGAGGAGGTGACGCGCCGATGAATGTCCGGCAGCGAACAATCAGGCCTTATCGTCGTCGCCCTGCGTGATCAGCCGCGCGCTGCGCTGACCGGTGAAGTAGATCCATAGCCAACTCAGGGAAACCGCAAGCCGGTTACGAAAGCCGATCAGGAAGTAAATATGCGCCAAGCCCCACAGCCACCAGGCAAGCCGGCCGGTAAGCTTGATCCAGCCGAAATCGATGGCCGCCGCGCGCTTGCCTATCGTCGCCAAATCGCCGTCATGCCTGTAGCTGAAAGGACGCGGTGTCGCGTCACCGGAAAGCCTTGCCTTGATCGCCGTGGCGACGTGCCGTCCCTGCTGCTTGGCGGCGGGCGCGACGCCCGGCACCAGCCGGCCATCCGGTCGCAGGACGTGCGCTGCGTCACCGATGACGAAAATCTCCGGGTTTCCCGGTACAGTGAGGTCGGGCTCGACAAGCACCCTGCCCGCGCGGTCCGCTGCCGCGCCGAGCCATTCGGCGGCCGGCGAAGCGGCGACGCCCGCCGCCCACAGGATTGTCCTGGCCGGCAAATGCCTGTCGCCGAAGACGACACCCTCAGCATCGCAGCGCGTAACCGCTCGGCCGAGTTCGACGGTCACGCCGAGCCGTTCGAGCGCCTTCATTGCATAATTTGAGAGTTCCGGCGCGAAATTGGCAAGGATGCGTTCGCCGGCCTCAATCAGCACCACACGCGTCTCGCGCGTGTCGATGTTGCGGAACTCGCCGCGCAGCGTGTCCTGCGCCAGTTCGGCAATCGTGCCGGCCAATTCCACGCCGGTCGGCCCGCCGCCGACGATCGCCAGCGTCAGCAGTGCCTGGCGCTTGGCGGGATCGGTTTCCCGCTCGGCCTGCTCGAAAGCCAAAAGAATACGCCGTCGAATGGTCGTGGCGTCCTCCAGCGTCTTCAGGCCCGGGGCGAATGGCTCCCATTCGTCATGGCCGAAATAGGCGTGCCGCGCGCCGGTGGCCAGCACCAGCGTGTCGTAAGCGACCGTGCCGCCGTCCTGCAGCAGCACCCGCTTGCCGGTGCGGTCGATGCCAGTCACAGTGGCAAGCAGCGTCGTCACGTCCTTGCGCCTGCGCAGGAGATGGCGGATCGGCCAAGCCACTTCGGAGGTGGCCAGGGCCGTCGTCGCCACCTGGTAGAGCAGCGGCTGAAAGAGGTGATGATTGCGCCTATCGATCATGGTGATGCGCACCGGCGCGCCGGCAAGTGCGCGGGTGAATTCGAGGCCGCCGAAACCGGCGCCTACGACGACGACGTGATGGTTGGCTATGTTCATCTCACTCATCCCTCTCGCCAAGGCTGATGTAAGTATCCTTGTGCAGTGCAGCAATGCCTGCGCTGCAACTGCCTGGGACTCGTCTCTTGATGTCGTGAATACGCATGCTGCAGACTCATTCCCGGATATAGCTTACGTCCCGGATACGACTTGGTCGGAACAGTATATTGCAGGTGAAGCATGGCTAGGAATGAAGATGAAGACTCAGCGCAGTACGCCTCGCCGCCTTGTTTTATGCACGAGCTTGATCCGGAGTTCCAAGCGCCGCTATCCGACTGGACCGACGTAAGGCGCTGGCGCAAGGCCGAGCGCGAGCGGTTGATCGTATCCCGCCTTGCCGTTTCGGCCGACACGCGCGCAGCTATGTCGCAGCGCATTGCCGAAGGGCTCGACGCGGTGATCGGCGACATCGCCGGCCGCATGGTCAGCCTCTACTGGCCGTTTCGCGGCGAGCCGGACCTGCGCCCGTGGATGGAAACCGTTAACGCGCGGGGCGGGCGCACGGCGTTGCCCGTCGTCGTCGAGAAAGACCGGCCGCTTGTCTTTCGCGCCTATACCCACGGAGACCGGCTGGAGAAGGGCGTCTGGAATATCCCGATACCGGCCGAGGGTGATCCGGTGTTGCCCGACATCGTCATTTCGCCGATCGTCGGCATCGATCCCGGGCAGTTTCGCCTGGGTTATGGCGGCGGCTTCTTCGATCGCACGCTTGCCGCGATGCCCTTCAAACCGCTGGTCATCGGCGTCGGCTACGAACTGCAGCGCATCGTCACCATCTACCCGCAGCCGCACGACATTCGGATGGACCGTGTGGTGACCGAGGCAGTCAACACCTAGGCGAGTTCGGGGCCTAGGCGAGTTCAGGCTTCATTCCCACGGCCGTGCGATCGACGATTTCGCGCAAGGCAAAAGACGAATTGATCTTCGTCACATGCGGCATTGCCGACAGCCACTCCTTGTGGATGCGTTCGTAGTCGACGAGATCCTTTGCCGCGATGCGCAGGATGTAGTCATATTCGCCCGACATCAAATGGCAGGACAGGACGTTCGGGCAGCGCTTTATCGCTGCCTCGAAATCCGACAACGTCTTCTCGAATTGCCCGGACAGCGATATATGTACGATCGCCGTCATCTGGTGCCCAAGTGCAGCGTTGGACAGCCGTGCGTGATAGCCGCGGATGGTTCCGGATTTCTCCAGATTGTCCAGCCGCCGCGAACAGGCCGACTGCGACAGGCCAACCTTCTCGGCGAGCGCTGCGTTGGGTATCCGCCCGTCTTTCTGCAGCGTCTCGAGAATGGCGATATCAATCCTGTCGAGCGGCATTTTTGCGGGTTCCTGCGATAATTCTAATGTTTTGCGCAACGATTATCGAACAGTGGCCTCTCTGGCAAGCGCATTCGCAAACACTTACCGAACGATTCGTGGTTCACTATCTCTAGACAGGGAACGAGCCCCAAAGGGCCGGATCAGGAGAAAAAGATGCGCGTCGGTTGCCCCCGGGAAATCAAGAACCATGAATACCGCGTCGGCCTGACACCGGGTTCGGTCCGTGAATATGTCGCGCATGGCCATGAAGTGCTGATCGAGACCGGCGCCGGCGCCGGCATCGGCGCCGATGACAACGCGTATCGCGCCGCCGGCGCCACGATTGCCAAAACGGCCGCCGACGTTTTTGCCAAGTCTGACATGATCGTGAAGGTCAAGGAGCCGCAGCCCAACGAATGGGTTCAGCTCCGCGACGGCCAGATCCTCTATACCTATCTGCATCTTGCCCCGGATCCGGAGCAGACCAAGGGCCTGCTGGCCTCCGGCGTGACCGCGATAGCCTACGAGACGGTCACCGACGAGCGCGGCGGTCTGCCGCTGCTAGCACCGATGTCGGAAGTCGCCGGCCGCCTGTCGATCCAGGCGGGCGCAACGGCGCTGCAAAAGGCCAATGGTGGCCGCGGCGTGCTACTTGGCGGCGTGCCCGGCGTGCTCCCCGGCAAGGTCACTGTGCTCGGCGGCGGCGTCGTCGGCCTGCATGCTGCACGGATGGCCGCCGGCCTTGGCGCCGACGTCACCATCATTGACCGCTCGATCCCGCGCCTGCGTCAGCTCGACGACATCTTTGGCGGCCGCGTCCACACCCGCTACTCGACCGTCGAGGCGCTGGAGGAAGAATGTTTTTCGGCTGACATCGTCGTCGGCGCCGTGCTGATCCCGGGGGCAGCAGCGCCCAAGCTGGTGACGCGCGAAATGCTGTCGGGCATGAAGAAAGGCGCCGTGCTGGTCGACGTCGCCATCGACCAGGGCGGCTGCTTCGAGACCTCGCACGCCACCACCCATGCCGAGCCGACCTATGAGGTCGATGGCGTCATCCACTATTGCGTCGCCAACATGCCGGGTGCGGTGCCGGTCACCTCGGCCCACGCGCTCAATAATGCGACGCTGCATTATGGCCTGCAGCTCGCCGACAAGGGCCTCAAGGCGCTGGTAGACGACCACCATCTGCGCAACGGGCTGAACGTCCACAAGGGCAAGATCACGAATCGCGCAGTGGCCGAAGCGCTCGGTTACGACCTGGTCGAGCCGAAGGCCGTTCTCGCCGCCTGAGCTGTCCGAATCTGCCTCTCCAGTGCCCGTCGGATTCGTCCGACGGGTTTTTTCTTATGTCGAAAAACTGAAAAGTGTCGGGCGCGCGGAATAACCGGACAACAAAAAAGCGGAGCCAAAGCCCCGCTTCCTCGGTTGTCGAAAATTCCCGCCGGTTCATCCGCGGTCGGCAAATCGATCGACAGTGTGTTTCTACCGCTTGTATGCGACGGGAGTACGACAGCCCCAAGCCGGTGCAGCCTGTCCGGTTACGCGCGGTCGATCCGGCACTGATAGCAATTGTTGCGCGCCGAGCGGATGTGGACGTAAGCGATGTCGTCGCGTTCGAACAACGTCTCTGCCCGTGCGGCAATTGCGTCGGTCGGAATGACGCCGCCGCTGCCGTAAACGATGCGGTCGTCCTTGCCATAACCGCGCACAATGTAATCGCTGCTTTCGAGCATTTCGGGAAGCATTTTCCCCTCGGCGGCGCGTTCGCATTCTTTCGCATGCAGAAAGATCGGCCCCGTTTCGGCATAAGGCTGCAGCTCCGGAAAAGGCCGATAGGCCAAAACAAGATAGGCTTCTCCCACAGCAATATTTTTCAAGCAATGACGGCAAGGCACGCCGTCGCCATCCGAAAGTTGCCGCTCTGGCTTCAAGCCATAAGCATCCGGCCCGCCGCGCTGAAGTGCCCGGACAGCATTGGTTGGCAAGGCTTTGAATTTTAGCGTCATGGCAAAATCTCCGGTGTCGTCGACCGGAAATTATGCTCGCAAGGCAGAGCTTCCCACCCGATTCCTGCCGAAATGGATCAATCCATCAGCGCCTCGAGACCACGAACCAGACCTTTGATCTGCTGTACCCGTCTGATGGCGAGCAGCGTGCCCGCCACGTAAGGCGCCGCGGACGAGCCGGCGTCGTGGCGTATGGTCAGCCGCTCGTCTGGCAGACCGAACAGCGCCTCGCAGGACAGGATGTAGGACGGCAGGCGAAGCGCGTGCACTTGCACCCCCTCGCCTGCGCCGACCGCACCACCGCGTGTGGCCGGCACGCCGGAGACCTCGGAGACCGGCTTTGCCGTTGAGGCCTTGCGGATGTCGGCCAGCGCTTCAGCAAGCTCTCGTGCGGTTCCGGAGGGCGCGTCGGGCTTCTTTGCACTAGCATAATCGATGACCTCGACGTCCGGCACGTATTTTGCCGCCATAAGTGCAAACCGCTTCATCAGCGTGGCGGTGATGGAAAAGTTGCCAGCGGCAACAACGCCGACGCCATTGGCGCGCGCCGCGGCGTCGATCTCGGCATAGTCGGCAGCTCCCAGTCCCGACGTGCCGATCACCGTGTGCCGCCCGTTGTCGATGGCGAGCAGCACATGGTCTTTCACGACATGCGGCTTGGTGAAGTCGACCAGCACGTCCGACGGCGCCTCCAGCGCCTCGGCCAGCGAGGCCGAAACGGCAATACCATTAGCCGGCATACCAACCAGCAGACCGGAATCCTGCCCCGCGCCGCTGCGTGATACAGCCCCGGCCAGCGCCATGTCGCCTTGCGCCCCGATCGCCGGAACCAGCGCTTTGCCGACCCAGCCGGTCGCGCCGGCCATTACCACGCGTATTGCCATCGTGCGATCCTCCATCACCCATCGGTTTTTAGACGATAGCGATATGGAAAGAGCCAAGCTCATTCAAGTCGGGCTCACCTTTGAGTGTTGATCCAGAGACTCTGGGACGTTGCAAAGACAAGCTGAAGCTCGGATGAACGGGCCTGAAAATCAGGGCCGCATGACGCTGGCCGCGCGCTCGGCAAAAGACATCGGATGTACGACCTCCTTTTTTTGCGCCACTGGCGTAAAGCCGAGTTTTTGATAGAGCGGCAGTGCTGCTGGGTGATCGAGGGTGCAGGTCTGCACGGTTATCCGCCTTGGCCCGTGCGACCATGCCGCGGCGATTGCCGCACCGAGGAACCAGCGGCCGATGCCTTGCCCGGTCGCGTGCTCCATCATTCCGAAATAAGCGAGTTCCACTTCCTCCGGCAAATGCGGCTTGAGGTCGAAGAAGCCCGCCGGCGCACCATCCAGATAAAGCACCCTGATGTCGCGGTCCTCGCGGTGGATGCCCGCCGCAAGCTCCTCGTCGCTCAGCCTCAACACATTGACCCAGTGCCATTTGCGGCCGACCCGATCCATCAAATAGCGGTAGAAATGCAGGGGAATGTCTTTGGTCTTGAGCAGCGCGATCTGGCGGTTGTACGGCAGCGGCGGCGAATAGGCAGGCGGCACATGCATTTCGAGAAACGTCACGGTGACATCGATGTCTTCCAGCGATCCGTCTTCCATCACCGTCAGTCCTTGCCCGTCACGACAGGCGTGTCGGAAAGCCCGCCCCATTCGGTCCATGAACCGTCATAAAGCCTGTTGTCGGCATGGCCAAGCGTCTCCAAAGCTAGCGTGACGGCTGCCGCGGTGACGCCCGACCCGCAGGAGGTGACGACCGGCTTCGACAGGTCGATGCCGGCTCCTTCGATCACTTTGCGCAGCCTGTCCTTCGGCAACAATTCGCCGTTTTCCGAAAGCGCCGAAAACGGCACGTTGTGCGCGCCCGGCATATGGCCGGAGCGGATGCCGGGGCGCGGCTCCGGCTCGGTGCCGGCAAAACGGCCAGGCGAGCGCGCGTCGGCGATCTGGCTCTCCCCCGTCTCGACGATCCGGCGCATGTCGGCAAGGCTGGCGACGCGGGCGGCATCGAAGTTGGCATAAAACACGCAAGGCGCGATCTTCGTCGGCTCCGCCGTCACCGGCCGTCCGGCGGCTTTCCAACGATCGAAGCCGCCGTCGAGTATATAGACCTGGAACACGCCCATGACGCGAAACAACCACCAGGCGCGCGGTGCAGAAAAGAACCCTGGCCCGTCATAGACAACAATCGTGTCATCGGCCGAAATACCCATCGCGCCGACATATTGCGCGAAATGCTGCGGCGACGGCAGCGTGTGCGGCAGAGCCGCGTCGGGGTCCGAAACCGCATCCTGGTCGAGGAAGCGGGCACCTGGAATATGCGCTACGTCGTACTCGGCGCGCGCGTCACGCTTTTGCGCCGGCAGATACCAGGACGCGTCGACAATCGTCAGGCCGGGTTCGCCGAGCCGCTTCTGTAACCAATCGGCATCGATGGTGAAAGGACTGTCGTCGGCCATCTTTTCTCTCCTGTCCCGTCCGTCGCAGTCCTATATCAGGCTGGCGGCATAGGACCAAAGCGAATGCGGAAGCGCCGGTTCTCGCGGCCCTTCTTCTCGATCTTGCCGATATGGATCTCGCCGATTTCGCTGGTGCTCTTTACATGGGTGCCGCCGCAAGGCTGGCTGTCGATCGAAGCGTTCTCGCCGATGCAGACCAATCGGATCCTTCCCGTGCCGGCCGGGGGCCGCACATTCTTGGATTTCACCAGGCCCGGATTGGATGCCAGTTCCTCGTCGGAAATGAGCCGGGTGAAGATCGGGTGGTCGGCTCGCACCAGCTCCATCAGTCTGGCCGTCACGTCTTCCTTGGTAAAGCCGGCGTCCGGGATGTCGAAATCGATACGGCTGTCGTCCTCGGAAACCGCGGCGCCGGTGATCGGGAACGGACAGACGACGGTAAGCAGGTGGCAGGCAGAATGCATGCGCATCAGCAACTGCCGCCGCGGCCAGTCGATGGCGAGCCTCATGCGCTCGCCCACCTTTGGAACTGCCTGCTCCGGCGCCGGCACATGGATGATCTCGTCCTTGGTTTCGCCGGTGATCGTAGCGGCAATCGCTATGCCGGTGCCGTCGGCGCGTTCGAGGCTGCCGGTGTCGCCCGGCTGCCCGCCCGATGTGGCGTAAAACACCGTCCGGTCCAGAATGATACCGCCGCGATCATTGACTGCGACGACGGTGGCGTCGGCCGTCCCCAGATAGGCGTCGTCACGAAACAGCGCTTCGGTCTTGTGCGCCATCACGCAACCCTTTCGAACGGTACCGAAATCGTGCTCTGTTGCTCCATCCACCCCGGCACCGGCAGCTTCTTTTCGCGCAGGAATTCAGGATTGAACAGCTTCGACTGGTAGCGCGTGCCGTAGTCGCAAAGCATGGTCACGATGGTGTGGCCGGGGCCTAGCTCGCGCGCCAGGCGAATGGCGCCGGCAATGTTGATGCCCGTCGAACCGCCAACGCAAAGCCCCTCCTCCTGGATCAGGTCGAATACGATCGGCAGCGCGTCCTCGTCGGGGATCTGGAAGGCAAAATCGGGTGTAAAGCCTTGGAGGTTGGCGGTGATCCGCCCCTGCCCGATGCCTTCGGTGATCGAACTGCCCTCGGATTTCAGCTCGCCGCTGGTGTAGAAGGAATAGAGCGCTGCCCCCAGCGGATCGGCCAGCGCGATCTTGACCTGGTTGTTTTTGGCCTTCAGCCCGAAACCGACGCCTGCCAGAGTGCCGCCGGAACCGACCGCCGACACGAAACCATCCACCTTGCCGTCGGTCTGGTTCCAGATTTCTTCGGCCGTGGTGCGGATATGGCCGTCACGGTTGGCGACATTGTCGAACTGGTTGGCCCAGATCGCGCCGTTCGGCTCACTCTTCGCCATCTGCTCGGCCAGCCGGCCCGACAGCTTCACGTAGTTGTTCGGGTTCTTGTAAGGCACGGCGGGCACTTCGATCAGCTCGGCGCCGAGCAGTTTGATTGTATCCTTCTTCTCCTGGCTCTGGGTGTCGGGAATGACGATCACCGTGCGGTAGCCGAGCGCCTTGGCAACCAGTGTCAATCCGATGCCGGTATTTCCGGCCGTCCCCTCGACGATGACGCCGCCGGGCCGCAGCAGCCCGCGCTGCTCCGCATCGCGGATGATAAACAGGCCGGCGCGGTCCTTTACCGACTGCCCGGGATTCATGAATTCGGCCTTGCCCAGGATCTCGCAGCCGGTTGCTTCCGAGGCCTTGTTGAGGCGGATCAGGGGCGTGTTGCCGATCACGTCGATCACAGAACGGGGCATGGAGATTCCTTTGTGGGTGCGGCGAAACCCTAGAAACCCGAAGCTTCGGTTTCAAGGCAAGAATTTGCCTGGTCCAGTCGCATTTCGCACACTGCAATTCCTGCAGCCAGGAGCGCCCGACCGGTATTCATTTCAACCATGTACCGAAAAGCACTCTTTTCATTCGATTTCTTCACCGGTAGAGCACAGGCTAAGAAGAGCCGGCGGGGCGCAACATGACACTCTATCGGGCCAATCCGAAGCATGGCGTCGCCTGGATTACGGGCGGCAGCAGCGGTATCGGCCGTTCGCTGGCCAAGGATCTTGCCGCTCGGGGCTATGTCGTCGCGGTGACTGCGCCAGATGACCATCCGATCGATACGCTCATCGTCGAAACGGCGCAGATGGCGGGCCGTGTCGCAGCCTATCCTTGCGACGTGACCGACGAAAAACGCATGGCGAAGACGGTTGCAGCGATCGAGAAAGATCTCGGTCCGATCGTGTTGGCAGTGTTCAACGCTGGAAGCTATATCGCAACGCCGGGCGAGGATCTTGTGGCGCGCAATTTCCGTCGGTCTTTCGAAGTCAATTATTTCGGCATCATCAACGGCCTGCTGCCAGTCATCGAACGCATGCGCGTGCGCTCGCGCGGCCATGTCGTGCTGATCGGTTCGGTTACCGCCTATTTCGGCTGGCCCACCACCGCCGCCTATGGCGGCACCAAGGCGGCGGTCAATATCCTGGCCGAGTCGCTGAAATACGATTTCGACAAGATGAACGTCCGCATCCAGGTGATTAATCCGGGCTTTGTCGACACGCGGCTGACCGAAAAGAACTTCCTGCCGATGCCGGGCTTGATGCCGGTCAATCTGGCCTCGCGCCGCATCGCGCAAGGCATCGAATACGGCGGCTTCGAAGTCACTTTCCCACGCCGCCTGAGTTGGACGCTGAAGCTGCTCAGGATGCTGCCGAGGCCGTTCTGCCGATGGGTGATCAGCACGGTCACCCGCTGGAATGCGCGGCCGCTGAATTTCGACCGCAAGCCGCCAGTCGAGTAGGATCGGTGATGGGCGAGCGATCGTACTTGCGGGTCGCTGGGGCGCCGCACATGAATTGATGCCGGCCGACGATACCGGCGACCCGGACAACCACGTCATTGCCGGCGACGCGCTGTCGCCATCGACCACGGCTTTCCTCGCGCAGCGGATCGTCGTGTGGATCGAGGCGGTGGTAAAGTGAACCAAAGGCCCCCAAGCAAGAGGGCGACCGAAGCATCGCTCCGGTCGCCCTCTTCAATCGTGTGTGACCAAGCCAGGCTTGGCCGACCGCAACACGGTCAGATTATGCGGCCCGCGCTGCTGGCCGCTTGCCGCCGAAGCGGCGCTTGTTATTGCCCTTGAAGGGCTTGGCGCCTTCCGGCTTGCGCTCGCCCGCAAAGGCCGGCTTGTCGCCGAACCGCTTCTTGCCGAAGCCATTGTTTGCGCCGCCGGGCCGCCTGCCGTCGCGACGGCCATTGCGGTCGTTGCGATCATTGGCCGGTTCGAAGCTGCGCTCGTTCTTCTCGGCGGGATTGCGCTGCGGATCGGGGCTGCCGAGATGGTCGGCAACGATCGGCAGCTTGGTGCGGATGATGCGCTCGACCTGACGCAGCTTGCTGTTTTCAGACGGGTCGCAGAGTGTGATGGCGATGCCGTCCATGCCGTTGCGGCCGGTGCGGCCGATGCGGTGGACATAGCTCTCCGCCTCGTCCGGCAGGTCGAAATTCACCACATGGCTGATGCCGGGCACGTCGATGCCGCGTGCCGCAATGTCGGTCGCCACGAGAATGCGCACCGAACCCTCACGGAAATCGTTGAGTGCCTTCTGACGGGCATTCTGCGACTTGTTGCCGTGGATGACGGCGGCCTTGAAGCCGTCGCGCTCGAGATCCTTGGTCACCCTGTCGGCGCCATGCTTGGTGCGCGAGAAGATGATGACGGACTTCATCGCCTCATCGGCAAGCATGTTGGCCAGCACCTGGCGCTTCTGCTTGGTGCGGGCAAAGACGACACCCTGCACGATCTCGGCTGCCGCGGTGCTGTGAGGAGCGACTTCGACGCGGATCGGGTTCTTCAGCAGGCCTTTCGCCAGTTCGGCGATCTCGGCCGGCATAGTCGCCGAGAACAGCACCGTCTGACGGTCCGGCGCCGTCGCCTTGGCGATGCGCTTCACGTCGTTGATGAAGCCCATGTCGAGCATGCGGTCGCCTTCGTCGAGCACCAGCCATTTGGTGTCGGCAAGCATCAGGTCGCCTTCACGCACAAGGTCGGTCAGCCGACCGGGCGTTGCGATCAGGATGTCGACGCCGGGCGCAACCTTCTTCACCTGGCTGAAGCGCGAGACGCCGCCCAGCACGAGCGCGGTCGATACATGCGCGCCCTTGGCGAGCAGCTTGATCATCTCCTCGATCTGCACCGCGAGTTCACGTGTCGGCGCCAGGATCAGCGCGCGGGCCGTCTTCGGCCGGCGCTTGGTGCCAAGTGCGATGATCTTCGACAGGATCGGCAGCGCGAACGCCGCCGTCTTGCCCGAGCCGGTCTGGGCGATGCCGAAAATGTCGCGGCCTTCGAGCTGCGGCGGGATCGCCTGGGCCTGGATCGGCTTCGGATCGGTAAAGCCGGCGGCATTGGTGGCCTTGAGCAGTGCGCCGGTAATTCCAAGTGCGGCGAAACCGTTCAGTTCCCCAGTGTCCTTACCGATCAAAATGTTCTCATTGGTCAAAATATTCTTCTTTCATGCGGCTTCTGGCCGCAAACATCGATGGCGGCAGGGCGCAACCTGCCGTCGAAAATTGTCATGAAACGACAAGGCGGGCGGACGTCATCGTCCACACGGCTGCGCTGTCGTGCCCGCAGGCTTCATGCCACGGGGCTTTTTCGCCACCTTGCCGATCTGTCGGGAAGAGGGAAAACAGACGCAACCAGTCTCATTCGTCGAGAAGGCCGGATTATCCCGGCCCAAGCGCCTATACGGCCGCATATGGCCCAGTTCGCTTCGGAATGCAAGGGGTCCGATGTTGCAGCGCAACAAAAGCCATGAGGAAGCGGCGCTTGCGCTCTCCCCCAGGCATGATTACCACAATCCAGCTTTCTGTTTCGGGGACCGGTCATGAAGGACGTGCTGAAGGAACTCGAGCGCCGCCGCGAGATCGCCCGCATGGGCGGCGGCCAGGCCCGCATCGACGCCCAGCACAAGAAGGGCAAGCTGACCGCCCGCGAACGCATAGACGTCTTTCTCGACGAGGGCTCGTTCGAGGAGTTCGACATGTATGTCGAGCACCGCTCGACCGATTTCGGCATGGAGAAAACCAAGATCGCCGGCGACGGCGTCGTTACCGGCTGGGGCACCGTCAACGGTCGCCCGGTCTATCTTTTCGCCAAGGATTTCACCGTGTTCGGCGGCTCGCTGTCCGAGGCGCATGCCGAAAAGGTGGTCAAGGTGCAGGAGATGGCGCTGCGCAACCGCGCGCCGATCATCGGCCTTTACGACGCCGGCGGCGCCCGCATCCAGGAAGGCGTGGCGGCGCTCGGCGGCTATGCCGAGATCTTCCAGCGCAATGTACTGGCCTCTGGCGTCATCCCGCAGATTTCACTGATCATGGGCCCCTGCGCCGGCGGCGATGTCTATTCGCCGGCGATGACTGACTTCATCTTCATGGTTCGCGAAACGTCCTACATGTTCGTCACCGGGCCGGATGTGGTGAAGACCGTCACCAACGAGACGGTCACCGCCGAAAGCCTCGGCGGCGCTTCTATCCACACGACGAAGTCCTCGATCGCCGACGGAGCCTACGACAATGACGTCGAGGCGCTGCTGCAGATGCGCCGGCTGGTCGATCTGCTGCCCGCTTCCAACACGGCGGAAATTCCCGAGATCGAATGCTACCAGTCGGTCACCGATCACGATCTGTCGCTCGACAGGCTGATCCCCGACAATGCCAACAAACCCTACGACATCAAAGAGTTGATCCTTAAAGTTGCCGACGAGGGTGACTTCTTCGAGATCCAGCAGAATTTTGCGAAAAACATCGTCACCGGCTTCGGCCGTATCGAGGGCCGCACCGTCGGCTTCGTCGCCAACCAGCCGATGGTGCTGGCCGGCGTGCTCGATTCGGATGCCAGCCGCAAGGCGGCTCGTTTCGTGCGATTCTGCGACTGCTTCTCGATCCCGATCGTCACCTTCGTCGACGTGCCGGGCTTACTGCCCCGCACCGCGCAGGAATATGGTGGGTTGATCAAGCACGGCGCCAAGCTTCTGTTCGCCTATGCCGAAGCGACGGTGCCAAAGATCACCGTCATCACCAGAAAGGCCTATGGCGGCGCCTATGACGTCATGGCGTCAAAGCATTTGCGCGGTGACATGAACTATGCCTGGCCAACGGCGCAGATTGCGGTGATGGGCGCCAGGGGCGCGGTCGAGATCATCTACCGCAAGGACATCGGCGACGCGGAAAAGATCGCGGCACATACAAAAGCTTACGAGGATCGCTTCCTGTCTCCCTTCGTTGCCGCCGAGCGTGGCTATGTCGACGAGGTGATCATGCCGCATTCGACCCGCCGCCGCATCGCCCGCGCGCTCAGGATGCTGCGCAACAAGGATATGCAAAACCCCTGGAAGAAGCACGACAACATTCCGCTGTGAGGGGTTGATGTCGCGCCTGGTCCTCTATGTAGGAGCGCGTTTCGGCAGGTTTGCCATCCTGCTCTTCGCCATGCCGCTGTTTTGCCCAATACTCCTGTGGTTCTGGTTCCTCGATTGCTATCCGCTCGCTGTCATCGCGACTGGCGTTGTTGCAATCCCGGCCGCGATGCTGGCCATCGTTCTGTTGATCGGGACATTGTTCGCCGGTTTTCGACCCAGCAAGGTGGACGGGATTACTCGGGAATCAGCCCCGAAATTGTGGGCCGTCTGGGAGAGTATTGCCGGCAAACACCGCGCCAGCCGCACGAGCATCACCCTGAGCGACGATCTCAACGCCAGTATCGGTGAAGAGCGGCCGTTTCTGGGCCTGCTTGGTCGCAGGGCAATTCTCACCGTGGGCCTGCCGCTGCTCGCAGCGACCGACCAAAAGGGGTTTGCGGCGATCTTGGCCCATGAGGACGCCCATCTGAAAAATAAAGATACAAATGGCGGGCTCAACCTGGCCGAACTCGAAAAGAGCTTCGATCTAATCTTCGACTTCGCCCCACCGGGAAAAACCGTTTCGGGCAGCCTGTTCTACTGGATGCTTGGCCCGCTGTCGCGCACGCTGGAGCGCGAAGAAATACGGTTGTCGCGGCGGGCGGAAATTGACGCAGATCGTCATGCAGCGATGTCCGGCGATGCATATGAAACGGCGCGCGCCCTGCTGCTGATCGGTGCTGCCAGTGCGTTCTTCGATGACCAAGTGTATATTCCGCTTAAACGTGAACTGCTTGGCACCATGGTACCGCCTCGTCCACCACTTGAAAGAGTTCTGGCGGCCGCCAGTCACCTGTCGAGGCTTCCCATCCTGCAAGAATATGCGCAAAAGGCCTGGGACGCGCCAGATAAGGAAAGCGCGGATCATCCGCCCTGGTCCGAACGTTTGACTGCTCTTGGATTTAGCTCGGCTCCAGAGATAGAACCAGTTCTGGTTTCCGCCTTGTCGAGCCTGCTGAGCGATGAGATCGTCGCCGAACATGTCCGCCATTTCGACGGCGAATGGACATCGAAGATCGCCGACTATCTCGATCGATAGCTATCCACCTGAAACTATAGCGGCTAATGCGCAGTCGGCGCAGGCTATTCCGCTTCCGCCGCTCCGAACCCGGCCCCCCTCGTCGCGCGGACAGCGCCCGACCATGGCGTGGCGTGATTGTCGATGCGCATCTGGAAGATAAAATAAGTCGGCGAGCAGAAGCCGATGCCCTTCACTTTGCCGATACCGGGTGTATCGGGCGGCAGCGACTGGCACATGTAATCCTCGCGGCAGAAATGGTCGGCCGAACAGGCGGGACGATTACCGCGATTGACGGCGCCGCCGAGGCACTGGTCGAAGTTATTGGTCGCCACGCAGGTGTCGAATTTCTTGCCGCCGACCAGTCCGCAAATCTCGTTCGGCATCGGCTTGCCCGTCTTGAAGGCGGCAAAGCTGCGATCCCGGTCGTCGCAGCCGCGATAGGCGATACCCGCCGGCACACCGATCTTCGGCGGTCGGCAGGTGTAGGCGGCGCGCGAAATGCTTGGCGCGAACGCCGCGAACTGACCGGTGATGGTATACCGGTCATTGAAAGGCTGTGCCGGGTTACTCGCGATGGATCCCGTTAAACAGGGGTGGCCGGAAAACATGTCTTCGCTGTGCTTGGGCAACAGGCATTGCGCCAGCTTGGTGCGTACGCCGGACGAGGTCGCCAGCGGCGTGCAGACGGTGCCGGCGCCGCATTGCCAGGTCGCGCCGAAGCGGGCCGCATCCGCCGGCATCAGGCACGGCATCGCCATCTCGGCCGGCGAATAGGCGATTTCGCCGGCATCGTTCCAGGTCGCCGGCGGCGCGAACGATAACGGGCGAAAGCGGTTCGGTTCCTTGCCGTCGGCAGTCGCGCGCAGCCAGGCGACGCGGCGCGGGATGTCGGCGTGGAGATGCGGGGAGATGCCGACCTCGATGCGGTTGAGCGGCGAGGTCGTCTTGTCGTCGAGGCCGATGAAATGGAAGCCGGCGGTCGAGCCCGCCTGATGGCAGCCCTGGCAGGCGCCGTTGTCCAGCCGCTCGACCAGTGCCTCCGGCGTGCGCACCAGCTTCATTGCAGAGAAATCGACACCAGCGAAATCCGCGGACTGGAACAGTGGCGTGAACAGGTGGTTGGCCTGCCTCGCACTGCCGAAGGTCGACCAAGAGATGACCTTCCTTGCCAGGAATTCCTCGGGAATCTGGTAGACGCCGAGATCGACCGCCGCGACATTGGTGCGGACATAGTCGGCAAGTCTTGCTTTCAGCGCAGCGTCTTCGGCGAGACGTACCGTATCGGGCGTGTTTTCCAGCGGCTTTTCGCTGGCAGCCGCTCCGTCCATGCCGAAAATTCGCATGAGATAGGCAGCCTGCCCGCCGAATTCGGTCTCCTGGCCGGAGGGGAAGCGCACCACTTGCGCATTGAGCTCGAGCTGCTTGAAGGTGAGCGCCGACATTTCCAGCGGGCCACCGGTCAGCCACCCAGCATCGACGTTCTCGTCGAGCTGTGGTGCCCAGCGTCCGGCGACGCCGACACAACCGCCATCGGCATCCGGCGCGGCATTGTAGACGGCACTGAAATTGAACGGCAGGCGCGAGGCCAAAACCTTGCCGTTCTTCTTGAAGCTGTAGGCGAGGCGATAGATGAAGCGCACTTCGCCGCAACTCGTGTCGCCTTGCAACGCGGCGAAGTCGCGCCGGTCGAGCCGGTTGACCACGCCGACAAGGCGGAAGCGTGCGGCCTCGGTCCTCAGCCAGCGCATGTCCATGACACGGCCAACATTGCCGTCGGTCACCTCGTAGAGCGGCCGACCGCCGGCCTTCATCTCGGCCCGCAATGCTGCGACGTCGCTTGCAATCGTTTCGACAATCGCGTGATAGGCCGGAGCCTTGTCATAAAGCGTCTTCAAATCGCCCTTGCCATCGACGCCGAAAATGCCGGCGAACCCGTAACCGTTGCTGTCGAGGGCGGCGAGAACGGCCGGGTCGTCGACGATCGTCAGCGGAGTTTCGGCGTTCGCAGCCTGCGCCATGAATACGGCGCTGACGATCGCAACGAGCAGCGTGAACATGCGGTTCATTCGGCAGCTATCCCGCGACTTTCGATAAGCTCGCGCAGGACCGGCACTAGCGCCGGCGGCAGGTCCTCGGCGATCAGCCCCGGCCCGAAACGGCTGCCGGCCTCGGCATGGATCCAGACTGCCGCACAGGCCGCTTCAAAGGCCGGCATGCCCTGCGCCAGCAGCGCGGCGATGATACCCGACAGCACGTCGCCCGAACCGGCGGTGGCCAGCCAAGGCGCGCCATTGCCGTTGATCGCTGCCCGGCCATCGGGGGCCGCAATCACAGTGTCGGCACCCTTGTAGACGAGAGTGGCGTTGGCCCGTTCGGCTGCGGCGCGTGCCTTGGCGAGTTTGGACAGGTCCTTGTCCTCGGCGATATCTGAAAAAAGCCTGGCGAATTCGCCGTCATGCGGCGTCATCACCAGAGCCGGCGCGCTCGGCCGGCTGGCGGCTTCGAACAGGGCATCCGGCGCGTCGCGAAACGAGGTGACGCCGTCGGCGTCGAGCACCAAGCCCTCAATCCCGCCGCCCTGCCCATGGGCGCCATTCAGCACGGCCAGGGCGAATTCGCGCGTCTTCTCACCAATGCCAAATCCCGGGCCGAGCACGAAGGCCGATGGCCGGCGGCTGCCGACGAATTCGTCCACATCCGCGACAGTGTCTAGCTTGCGCAGCATGATCGAGGTCAGATGCGCCGCGTTCACATGGATGGCGTTCGCCGGCGACAGCAAGGTGACGGCCCCTGCCCCGCTCCTGGCCGCGGCAAGCGCCGACAGCCGCGCAGCACCCGTCGCCGACGGCCCGCCGGAAAAGACGCCGACATGGCCGCGTTTATACTTATGGGCGTCGACGGCCGGAACCGGAAAGCGGCCAAGCCAGAGCGCCGGAATGTTCTCGAATGTTCGTGGTTCAAGCTGCGCAACAACACTGTCGCTTATGCCGATATCAGCGAGCACGATTTCGCCGCACAGCTCGCGCCCCGGCAACAAAAGATGGCCTGGCTTTTTTCGCGCAAAGGTCACGGTGATTCGGGCGTGGAAAGCCTGACCGAGGACATTGCCGCTCTCACCGGAGACGCCCGACGGCAGGTCGACCGCGACGACCGGCAAATTCAACTCCGCCACATTGTCGATCGCCTTGGCGGGGTCGCCGGAAAGCGGCTTGGACAGCCCCGCCCCGTAAAGCGCATCGACCACGATCGAGCCCGTCTCGGCAACGAAATCCGACAGCGGCCGAGCTTCAACCGGACACTCCGAGGCAACGACTGCTGCATCGCTGCCTCCTTTAGGCGATCCGGACGCCCATACCGAGACGTCGACGGCGCTCTCCCGAAGGATGCGCGCCACGACATAGCCGTCGCCGCCATTGTTGCCGGGGCCGCAAAGCACGTGGACGCGCGTTGCGTTCGGGTAGCGCTTGAGTACCACGGCAGCAACCGCAGCACCGGCATTGCGCATCAGGCCGATGCCGTCGAACGGACCAGCGGCAATCGCCAGCCGGTCGGCCTCGGCCATTTCGGACGGAGACAGAAGTTCATTGCTCATGGAATATCAGGCGACATGCACATCATTTTCCCAAGCATTGTCCAGTTTTTGATCCGACGCAAACAACGAAGGTCGCCAAGCAATTTGGCGGCGCACATCGTTCGGGACGACGGCGCGCAGCTGCCCATGAAATATCCGATCTGCCCATTTTTTGTGCGGACGACGGGACCGGCGGTGTGTAGGCTCGCGGCGTTCATGGCGCATGGAATGACGCGAATGTACATTCCCGCGTAGCATGGTATCCAAATCATGTGAGCCCGTTCGGCACCCCATCAATTGGCACAGTTCGTGCTTGATTGAGGCGCAAGCGGGGCTCACAACCCGTCTTTTTTGGCAGTGGAGGCCACTTTTTACATGAAAAAGATCGAAGCGATCATCAAGCCGTTCAAGCTAGACGAAGTGAAGGAAGCGCTTCAGGAGGCCGGCCTGCAAGGTATCACCGTTACCGAGGCCAAAGGGTTTGGCCGCCAGAAGGGCCATACCGAGCTTTATCGCGGCGCCGAATATGTCGTCGACTTCCTGCCGAAGGTGAAAATCGAGGTCGTGCTCGGCGACGATGCGGTCGAAGCCGCGATCGAAGCCATCCGCAAGGCGGCCCAGACCGGCCGCATCGGCGACGGTAAGATCTTCGTCTCCAATATCGAGGAAGTGGTGCGCATTCGCACCGGCGAAACCGGCATGGACGCCGTCTGAATTTTCCCGTTAAAAGGCCATGTTCAAAACGTCATCACATAGGGAAGCAGGGACATGACGACAGCCAAAGACATCATGAAGCAGATCAAGGACAACGACGTTAAGTTCGTCGATCTGCGCTTCACCGATCCGAAGGGCAAACTGCAGCACGTTACGATGGATGTCGTCGAGGTCGAGGAAGACATGTTTGCCGATGGCGTCATGTTCGATGGTTCCTCGATCGCAGGCTGGAAGGCGATCAACGAGTCCGACATGGTGCTGATGCCGGATTCCGATACGGTGCATATGGACCCGTTCTTCGCGCAGTCGACCATGGTCATCCTGTGCGACATCCTCGATCCGATCTCCGGGGAGTCCTACAATCGCGACCCGCGCGGCACCGCTAAAAAAGCCGAGGCCTACATGAAGGCCGAAGGCATCGGCGACCAGATCTTCGTCGGTCCTGAAGCCGAGTTCTTCGTGTTCGACGACGTCAAGTACAAAGCCGATCCCTACAACACCGGCTTCAGGCTGGATTCCACCGAACTGCCGTCCAATGACGACACCGACTACGAGACCGGCAATCTCGGTCACCGGCCGCGCATCAAGGGCGGCTATTTCCCGGTGCCGCCGATCGATTCGGCACAGGACATGCGCTCGGAAATGCTCACCGTGCTCGCCGAAATGGGCGTGCGCGTTGAAAAGCACCATCACGAAGTGGCCGCCGCCCAGCACGAGCTCGGCATCAAGTTCGACACGCTGGTCCGAAACGCCGACAAGATGCTGATCTACAAATATGTCGTGCACCAGGTCGCCAATGCGTATGGCAAGACGGCCACTTTCATGCCGAAGCCGGTGTTCGGCGACAACGGCTCGGGCATGCACGTCCACCAGTCGATCTGGAAGGAAGGCAAGCCGACCTTTGCCGGCAACGAATATGCCGGCCTGTCCGAGAGCTGCCTGTTCTACATCGGTGGCATCATCAAGCATGCGAAGGCGATCAACGCCTTCACCAACCCGCTGACCAACTCCTACAAGCGCCTGGTGCCGGGCTATGAAGCGCCGGTGCTGCTCGCCTATTCGGCACGCAACCGCTCGGCCTCGTGCCGCATTCCGTTCGGCTCGTCGCCGAAATCCAAGCGCGTCGAGGTCCGCTTCCCCGATCCTGGTGCCAACCCCTATCTCGCCTTCGCCGCCATGCTGATGGCCGGCCTCGACGGCATCAAAAACAAGATCCACCCGGGACAGCCGATGGACAAGGATCTCTACGACCTGCCGCCGAAGGAATTGAAGAAAATCCCGACCGTCTGCGGCTCGCTGCGCGAGGCTTTGCAGAGCCTCGACAAGGACCGCGGGTTCCTTAAGGCCGGCGGCGTCTTCGACGACGACCAAATCGACAGCTATATCGAGCTCAAGATGGCCGAGGTGATGCGCTTCGAAATGACGCCGCATCCGGTCGAATACGATATGTACTATTCGGTCTGATCCAGATCGTTGCAGCCAACAAAAAAACCCCGGCAGAGACGCCGGGGTTTTTTATTGTGATGCGATTGGAGAGAAAGTCACGGCGCAGACCTGAGGTCTACGCCGGGACGAATGCTCAAGCCGCGGCCGAAACTTCGGCGCTGGTAGGGACGGAGGCGATCGTCTTCAATATCTGCGAGGCGATCTGGTAGGGGTCACCCTGCGAGTTCGGGCGGCGATCCTCGAGATAGCCCTTGTAGCCGTTATTGATAAAGGAATGCGGCACGCGGATCGAGGCGCCGCGGTCGGCGATGCCGTAGCTGAACCTGTTCCAGGGCGCGGTCTCGTGCTTGCCGGTCAAACGCTTGTCGTTGTCCGGCCCATAGACGGCGATGTGATCCATCAGGTTTTTGTCGAAGGCTGCCATCAGCGCCTCGAAATAGCCCTTGCCGCCGACTTCGCGCATATAGGCGGTCGAGAAGTTGGCATGCATGCCGGAGCCGTTCCAGTCGGTGTCGCCGAGCGGCTTGCAATGATATTCGATATCGATGCCGTACTTCTCGGTCAGGCGCTGCATCAAATAGCGTGCCATCCACATCTGGTCGGCGGCCTTCTTGGAGCCCTTGCCGAAGATCTGGAATTCCCACTGGCCCTTGGCCACTTCGGCGTTGATGCCTTCATGGTTGATGCCGGCGGCAAGGCAAAGATCGAGATGCTCCTCGACGATCTGCCTGGCGACGGAGCCGACATTGCTGTAGCCGACGCCGGTATAGTACGGGCCTTGCGGCGCCGGATAGCCACTCTCGGGGAAGCCGAGCGGGCGGCCGTCCTTGTAGAAGAAATATTCCTGCTCGAAGCCGAACCAGGCGCCCTCGTCGTCGAGAATGGTGGCGCGCTTGTTGGACGCATGCGGCGTCACTCCGTCCGGCATCATGACCTCGCACATGACGAGAGCGCCATTGGTGCGGGCGGGATCGGGATAAACGGCGACCGGCTTCAAAACGCAGTCGGAGCTGTGGCCCTCGGCCTGCATGGTCGAAGAACCGTCGAAGCCCCACAGCGGAAGCTGGTCGAGCGTCGGAAACTCGGCGTAGTCCTTGACCTGCGTCTTTCCGCGGAGATTGGGAACCGGGGTGTATCCATCGAGCCAAATGTACTCGAGCTTGTATTTCGTCATTCTAGCCTCTCGTTGCTTGATCACCGAACCCTGGATGGCGCCGGGGCGAGCCGGCCTATCCAGCAGCCGACCTGCCGGATTACTAAAATGCAATTCGTGTGCCATTCTCGCCGGCGACGGATGCGGCAAAAGTGAGGTTGTATCCGCCCAAAATCGCTGGTCCGCCGTCATGCTGCGTTCGGATCATCCACAAGCACATTTTGCACATATAATGTGCAAGTACTGATCTTTTCGTAATCATGTTGCCTATTTCCGTTGCTGAACCTATGTTGGGGAAAGGTTGAATCGGCAAGGTTCTGTCGAAGAAAGGAAACCGACAATGGAAATCACTTCCACTCGTCAGTCGGCCAAAATCCTGATGTTCCCGGTGGCAGCGCGCGCTTCTGCCTCAAATTTAAGCGGAAAGGCTAAGTTCGCGGCAGAACTTGCTTCGTTGCGCAACCGCACGGATTTCGGAAGTGCCTGGTATCATGAGGCAGCGATCGAGGAAGCGAATCAGGATCGGAAGAGCTAAGCCCTTCCCCTCCATGTAGTCGATAGATTGGAAAAGCCCGGCGCGATCGCTCGCGCCGGGCTTTGCTTTGAACCGGACAGGCCGGCTACTGTTTGGTGTGCAGGTCCGTTCCGAGCGTATCCCTGACAAAGATCATGCCGATGATCAGCGACATCGCCGCGATCACCACTGGGTACCAGAGTCCGTAGTAGATATCGCCCTTGTAGGCGCTGAGCGCGAACACCGTCGCCGGCAGCAGCCCGCCGAACCAGCCGTTGCCGATATGGTAGGGCAGCGACATGCCGGTGTAGCGGATGCGGGTCGGGAACATCTCGACCAGGATCGCGGCAATCGGCCCGTAGACCATCGTGACGAAGATCACGAGGATGAGCAGGATGCCGATCGTCATCGGCCAGTTGACCGCCGCCGGGTCGGCGAACATGGCAAAGGGACCGCCGCCTGGTACGGTGTAGACGGTGACCTCGGGAGCTCCCGCAGCCTCATCGGCAGTCAGCAGCTTGTCCTTGATCGCCTGGTCGGCCGGAACCATGGCCTTCTCGCCGGCGCGGATCGCGGCCGCATCGAGCTTCAGTTCGGGATTGGCCGCGATGAAGGCTTCGAGCTTCTGATCCGGCACCTTCGCCGCTGCCCGTTTCAGCGGATAGCCGCCGTCCTGAAGCGCCGTGTTTACCGCCTTGGCGAAAACAGCGTCCTTGGCCTTGGCTTGATCGCCGGCTGCGGTGGCGTCATACGACTCAACCGTCTCGTTGCCGATTTTGACCGACGCAGCAGTGCCGGGCGCTGCCGTGGCCACTACGTCATAAGGCACCGAGTTCTTGGTCAGAAACGAGGTGGCGATATCGCAGGACGTGGTGAACTTCGCCGTGCCCACCGGGTTGAACTGGAACTTGCAGTCTCCCGGTGCCGCGGTCACCGTCGCACGGGTGTTCTGCTGCGCGGTGGCGAGCGCCGGGTTGGCTGCCCAGGTCAGCGCCTTGAACAACGGGAAGGTGCAGACGATCGCCAGTGCAAGGCCGGCCATGATAATCGGCTTGCGGCCGATCTTGTCGGAGAGCCAGCCGAACACGACGAAGAAGATCGAGCCAACAGCCAGAGCAATCGCGATCATGATGTTGACCGATTGCGGATCGACCTTGAGCACGTTCTGCAAGAAGAACAGCGCGTAGAACTGGCCATTGTACCAAACTACGGCCTGACCGGCTGTGAGGCCGAGCAGCGCCAGCAGCGCGATCTTGGCGTTCTTCCACTGACCGAAGGCTTCTGACAGCGGCGCCTTGGAGCCTTTGCCTTCGTCCTTCATGCGCTGGAAGGTCGGCGATTCAGAAAGCGACAGCCGGATCCAGATCGAAATGCCGAGGAGGAGGAAGGAAACGATGAACGGAATGCGCCAGCCCCAGGCGGCGTAGGTTTCCTTGGTCATCGACCCCTGGACGATCAGGATGACGATCAGCGACAGGAACAGGCCGAGCGTTGCCGTCGTCTGTATCCACGACGTGTAGTAGCCGCGGCGATCGTCGGGTGCATGCTCGGCGACATAGGTGGCGGCACCGCCATACTCGCCGCCGAGCGCCAGGCCCTGCAACATGCGCAAGATGATCAGGATCACGGGAGCGGCGATGCCCAAAGTCGCATAGCCAGGCAGCAAGCCGACCAGGAAGGTCGACAGGCCCATGATCGTCATGGTGACAAGGAAAGTGTATTTACGGCCGACAAGGTCGCCGATGCGGCCGAACAGCAATGCGCCGAACGGGCGCACGAGGAAGCCAGCGGCAAACGCCAGCAGCGCGAAAATATTGCGCGTCGCTTCCGGAATGGTTGGACTGAAAAAAGTCGAACCAATGAATACTGCCAGCGAGCCGTAGAGATAAAAATCGTACCATTCAAAAACGGTGCCGAGCGAGGAAGCGAAGATGACCTTCTTCTCCTCGCGCGTCATGCCGCGGCTTGTTTTGCCGGCGGTCGATGCCATTGCCATGAGTGTATCCTCCCGTGTGATTCCGTCAGTCCTCGATGCTGCGCGTCATCGTCCGCGTTTCCTCGCAACGCAGACTCAGTGCAGCCACCAGTGCAAAAAATGACAGAAAGCGCCGTCCAGAGGCAGACCGTCTTTGGGATTATGACTTTGGTCTAATGTGCAGTGCGAAATAGAAACGACGGTGCGGTCAGCCTTTGAGAGCTTCGAGCAGCGTGACTGCCGCCATCATGTCGCGCTTCCGGGCCGCGCGGTGCGCGACGGCCTCGGCATCATGGCCCCATTGCTCGGCCTGCCAGTCCTCGTCGACATGACCGGCAGCCCAGGCCGCCTCGCCGTCGAGCTCGCCGAAGTCGACGGCCAGCGCCAGCAGCGCCGATCCGGTCAGCGACGTCATGACGTGGATGGCGGCAAGGCGCAGCGGATCGGCACGTTGGGCAAGATGCTGGCCAAGCAGCGCGATACTCTCGCGCGGCTGTTCGACATGGATCACGCCTTCGGCAAGATGGAACCGGGCGCCGAGCGCGCTGCGCACCCAGTTGATGACCGGATCCCAATGCTCGTTCTGCCGGTCGACGAGTCCTTGGGGCGCATCGGCGCGGTAGCAGAGCAGGTCGGACGAGGCAAAGCGCAGGATATCCTCCAGCACCGCCTGGGGATCACTGGCGACGCCATCGATTGCCGTATTGACCAGACGCATCACCGGCATCGTCACCGGGTCGATGGTCTCCTCCTGTGCGGCGAATTCCTCGGCGACGAGAGCAGCCGCCTTTTCGGTCGGCAGCGCCAGCAGCGCCTTGGCCGGCGTGCGGACGGGCTTGCCATCGAGATGGACGGCAAAACCGTCTTCGACCGGTGCTACCGCGACGGTCTTGTAGAAGCGCTTCGGCAGCGGCGTCTTCATCTGGATCTGGGCGCGACGCACCGGGTCCGGATCGGAGAGCTGCTTTCCAGCTTCGAGGTCGTTCAATATATCGCGCATGCTCATCCGGGACTTTGTTTTCGGGCCGGCCGGTTGACGATGATGAGTCCGGCGGCGATCAGGGCGAGTGCCAGGAAGATACGAACGGTCAGCGGCTCGTTCAAGAACACGGCGCCGCACAGCACACCAAACACCGGCGACAGGAAGGTGAAGCTCGACAGTCCAGATGCAGGGTAGCGCCGCAGCAGCCAGAACCACAGCACATAGGTGAAGGCGACAACGTACACGGCCTGGAACAGCAGAGCCAAGGTTGGCAAGACGGTAAAGTTGCGGACGGGCGGCCCGGCAAAAGGCATCACCAAAATGCCGACGACGGCGGCCCCGGCCAGCTGATAGAGCAGCAGCTTTTCGGCGCTGGCCGTCACCAGCTTCGACCGCTTGATGACGATATTGGTCACTGCCCACAGAATGCCGGCACCGAGACTGAGCAAATCGCCGCTCAGCGTCGCGCCGCCACTGGCGCTAAGCTTGTCTGAAAACACCGCGATCAGTCCGGCGAAAGCGAGCAGAAGACCAACGAGCTTGCGTGCCGTGATGCTTTCGCCCAGCAGGAAATGACCGCCGACCAACATCCAGAACGGCATGGTGTTGACCAGCAAGGTGTTGCGCACGACAGTGGTATGCTCGAGCCCGACATACAGGAACAGGAACTCGAGACCGAAAAGCGCGCCTGCCAGAATGCCGGCGACGAGGGTCTTGTCGGGCGTGAACAGCGCAATGCCGCGCCAGCGGCACCAGCCGAAAACACACAAGCCGCCGATGACCGACCGTGCGATCGACAGGAAAACGGGATCGTAGTCGGCATAGGAGATCTTGGCGGCGACGTAGTTCAGTCCCCAGGAAAAGGTCAGCCCAACCATGATGGCGGCGGCCGCCAGATCGACCGCGTCACGGCGGTCGAGCGTATCTGTGGCGACGCCCACCGCCGCTAGTCCTCCGCGCTCGCGTCGTCGAAACCGAGCAGGTTCCAGCTCTGGCGCATATGCGGCGGCATCGGTGCGGTGACGTCGACAAAGCCCTTGTCGGGATGCGGGATGACGATGCGGCGCGCGTGCAGATGCAGCCGGTTCTGCATGCCGCCGGGAAAATCCCAATTGGTGTCGGCCTCGAAATATTTGGGGTCGCCGATGATCGGGCAACCGATATGGGCGGCATGGACGCGAAGCTGGTGGGTGCGCCCGGTATAGGGTTCCATTTCCAGCCAGGACAGCGTCTGCGCCGCCTGCTCGACGATGCGGTAATAGGACACGGCGTGATCGGCGCCCTTTTCGCCATGCTTGGCGATGCGCACACGATCGCCGTCGGGCGTCGGTTCCTTGATCAGCCAGGTCGAGATCTTGTCCTCGCGCTTCGGCGGCACGCCCTTGACCAGCGCCCAGTAGGTTTTCTTCGTCTCACGCGCCCGGAACGCTTCGGCGAGCTTCATGGCGGCGAGCCTTGTACGAGCGACAACCAGCACACCCGACGTGTCGCGGTCGAGCCGGTGCACCAGACGCGGCTTCTCGCCCTTCTGGTTGCGCCAGGCTTCCAGCATGTCGTCGACATTGCGGGTGACGCCAGAGCCGCCCTGGACCGCTAGGCCGGCCGGCTTGTTGAAGACGAAGACCTTCGGGTCCTCATGGATCAGCATCATTGCCAAAACGTCGGCGTCGCCCTGGTTGCGGATCGAATGACCGGTGAGCGGGCTTTCACCTTTCTTGTCGACTTCGAGCGGGGGCACTCGGACCGTCTGGCCGGCTTCGACGCGGGTATCGGCCTTCACCCTGCCGCCGTCGACGCGGATCTGGCCGGAACGCAGCAGCTTCTGCAGATGACCGAAACCGAGACCGGGGAAATGGCTCTTGAACCAGCGGTCGAGCCGCATGCCCGCCTCGCCGGCGTCCACTGTGATCTGTTCAACGCCTGCCATGATTCCAATCGCCGTTTTGCAGGCATGCAACGGCATTCGCCGGTACCCGCAATCTCACTCGGTTATTCGTTGTCGGTTCCATATTGCAGAACCTGAACTTTCTCCAGCGTAATCAAACCACTTGTCATGATTGTTTCAAGCACGGGCAGGAAAGCGGCCAATTTTTCCTCGTCATCGACGATCTCGATGACGAGTGGCAGATCCTCCGATAGGCGGAGGATCTTCGTGGTGTGAAGCCGGCTGGAATGGCCGAACCCCATCGCGCCGCGCAGGACGGTCGCGCCGGCGATCTGCATTTCGCGGGCCCTCAGCACGATAACCTCATACAGCGGACGGCCATCTGCCTTGTCGTTTTCGCCGATAAATATGCGCAGCAATTGTGCCTGTGTTGGTATCTTCATTGCCTGGACCCTCTCAGCCGGTTGAGCCGAACTGCAAAGATGTGGCCAAGCCAGACGGCGGCAAGCCAGGCCACCACGGAGATCGCGATATTGAGTCCCGCCGCCACAAGCCTCCCGCCTTGCGCGAGGGTGAGTGTTTCAAGGCTGAAAGCGGAGAAGGTCGTCAGGCCGCCGCAGAAGCCGGCCATGAAGAATTGACGTTGCAGCGGACCGGCGAAGACGCGACCATCCGGTCCCGTCAATGTCGCGTAGAAGCCGATGAGGAACGAGCCAACAATGTTGACGAGGAGCGTGCCGAAGGGAAATCCAGCGCCCCACAGGGCAGTGCTCGTCGATGAGGCAAGCGCCCGCAACACACCGCCGATCATGCTGCCTGCGGCTACGGTCGCATAGAGCCGAACCGTTTCGTTGGTTCTGCGACGGCCAATGAGGCGCGCCGTATGCCCTGCCGCGGCAGTGTCCGTCCCGTCGTGGCGGAGCTTCCGCGGGCCGCTCACGGCGCCCCGCCGCCAATCAGAAGACTTCCCGCAGCAAAGCCTAGCGTCACGCCGCCGAGGCTCAGAAAAACCGAAAGCAGCACATTTCCGCCGGCGCGCCGCCATTCGCCCTCGCGCGCCAGCGCCAGCGTCTGCAGGCTGAAGGAAGAAACCGTGGTGTAGCAGCCGAGGCCGCCGGTAACGGTAAAGGCCCAGATGGCGGGCATGCCGTCGCGCGCCACCGCATGCGCAACGACACCGATTGCAAACGCTCCCGAGACGTTGACGGCCATAGTGCCCCAGGGAAAGGTCTCGCCGACCCGGCGGGCGACGAAGCCGGACAGGAAGAAGCGGGCCATTGCACCGATCGCGCCACCAAGGCAGACAAGCAACAGATGATACATCGTGCTCCCTCGCGCCGGTCACACCACGGTGTCAGGCGGCTCCGGCCTTCTTCGGCTTGCTGGAGCCGATCATCTTCCAGTTCTTGTAGAACATGGCATTGATGCGCTCGACGCTGACCGAAACGATGGCGAGAAGAGCGGCGATCAGGCCGGGGAATGGCGATGGCCGGATGATGTCCATGAACACGCAGTAGCGGCGCCCATCATATTCGTTGACCGAGCGGTGCAGCAGCGTGTCGTCGAAAATATAGAGCGGATTGTCGTGCCAGTAGTTCCTGGCGTTGTTGCACTCGACGAAAACCTCGGCCTTCACCGGGAGAAGATTGTAGAGAATGCGCAGGCTGAGCCGCAGCGGTCCGAAATGCCAGGAGGTCGATTCCTTGCCCCTGAACACCGACACGGCGATGGTCTTGATATATTTGAAATCCTTGTTGAATTCGGCGACGTTGTCGATCTTGTGCTTGCCGTACCACTGGTAGACATACATGCCGCGCCGGCTGCTGCCGAAATTGGCGTCGATATCGGCGATGATCTCGTCCTTGCGCGCCTTGAAGACGTCGAGAACCTCGTTGACCTCACGCTGATAGTCCGGAGGAAACTGGTCCAGTTTCCAGACACCGCGGTTTCTGTAGCACAGCAGATCGACCAGCAGATTGAAGGGCGAAAGCAGCCAGGTGAAGATGCCGTTGCCGAGGAAATAACCACTGAACAGGGCCCAGTTCTTGTTGTCGTTGCGCAACACGTCGATCAGGCCGAGGACAATGAAAATTGTCGTCAGGATGGGAATGAAATAGAAGCCGAGCGCCAGCATCGGGATCGCTATGGCGAACTTCCGGAGGGTCTTGCGAGTTTTTTTTGTCATTTTTCCACGCGCCAGGCGCGATTCCGTTCTGAATATCGTCGGTACGTTTCTGGCCTGTCCGCCGGCCGAAGGCGCATCTTGATAGGGTTTTTTATCCCGCCAGACAACGGCGATCACACCAGTGTGCGACTGGCAGCTACTTTTCCCGCTCGCTGCGCAGCTTCGCCCAATAATCCAGCCGCTTCCTGATATCGCGCTCGAAGCCGCGCTCGGGCGGGTTGTAGAATGTCTGCCTTCCCATCTTCTCCGGAAAATAGTCCTGGCCGGAAAAAGCGTCGGGCTCGTCGTGGTCGTACCGATAGCCGGCGCCGTAATCTTCCTGTTTCATCAGCTTGGTCGGCGCATTGAGAATGTGCTTGGGCGGCAGCAGCGAACCGAATTCCTTCGCCGCCTGTGTGGCGGCCTTGAACGCGGTATAAACTGCATTGGATTTCGGCGCGGTGGCGAGATAGACGGTCGCCTCGGCGAAGGCCAGTTCGCCCTCGGGCGAGCCCAGATAGTCATAGGCGTCCTTGGCGGCGTTAGCGACGACGAGCGCCTGCGGGTCGGCCAGCCCGATATCCTCCATCGCCATGCGCACCAACCGGCGCCCGAGATAAAGCGGATCTTCGCCGGCGTCGAACATGCGGGCGAGATAGTAGAGTGCCGCATCGGGGTCGGAGCCGCGCACCGATTTGTGCAAGGCGGAGATCAAATTGTAGTGGCCGTCCTGTCCCTTGTCGTAGATCGGCGCGCGGCGCTGGACGATACGCTGCAGGGCTTCGGCGCCGAACACCTCCTTTGATTTCGCTGCGCGCCAGACCTCTTCGGCGAGCGTCAATGCCGCGCGGCCGTCGCCATCGCTCATGCGGATGAGCATCGCCCGCGCGTCTTCATCGAGCGGCAGCGCCCTGCCCTCTGCCTCCTCGGCCCGCGCCAGCAGCTTGGCGATACTGTCCTCGCCGAGCGAGTGGAAGACCAGCACACGCGCGCGCGACAACAGCGCGGCGTTAAGCTCGAAGGACGGGTTCTCGGTGGTGGCGCCGACCAGCACGACGGTGCCGTCTTCCATCACGGGCAGAAAACTGTCCTGCTGGGTGCGGTTGAAGCGATGGATCTCGTCGACGAACAGCAGTGTCTGGCGGCCGTTGGAGCGGCGCAGCTTCGCTGCCTCGAACACTTTCTTCAGGTCGGCAACGCCGGAAAACACCGCCGAGATCTGTTCGAAGGCGAGGCTTGTCTCGCCGGCAAGCAGCCGTGCGACCGTGGTCTTGCCGGTGCCGGGCGGGCCCCAGAAGATCATCGAGCCGAGCGAGCCGGAGCCGATCAGCCGCGTCAGCGCGCCGTCGGATCCGGTCAGATGCTCCTGGCCGACGACCTCGCCGAGGTTCTTCGGGCGCAGACGGTCCGCCAGCGGCCTGCCGGGCGGCGTCTTTTCCGGTTCATCGACACTGAACAGATCGGCCATGCAACTTCTTCTGCCTGGAGCCCGATCATGCTGACGTTCGGGCTCAGTAACGCAACACCTGGCGCAGTATCTGCCCGCCGCGCTCGACGGTAAAGCGCCACCAGCGCGTATCCTGCTGGGCTACCTGTTCCAGGGTCGCCGCCTTGTCGATCGTCAGGCCATTGACCTCACGCACGATGTCGCCTGGCTGGAAGCCAAAATCGGCAGCAGGCGAATCGCGGTTGATGTCGACCACGGTGACGCCTTTGACATCGGTGCGCAGACCGAGCCGTTGGGCAAGCCGTGGCGACAGTTCAGCAACCTTGGCACCGGAAAACGGGCTGCGGCCGCGCAATGTGAGTTCCGCAGCTTTGGCGCCCTCAGGCGGCCGTTCCAGCGCGATGTCCATCGTCACCTGCTGACCCTTGCTCAGAACGCCGAAGCTGGCATTCGTACCAATCGAGAGCGTCGCCATCCGGTAGTCCAGCGCCCCGACGCTCTCGACCGGCTTGCCGTTGAGCGACAGCACCACGTCGCCCGGCTTGAGCCCTGCCTTGGCGGCGGGTCCCGCCTCTTCGACCGAAGAAACCAGCGCACCGGTCGGTTTGTCGATGCCAAGCGATTCGGCAATCTGCGGCGTCACCGCCTCGAACTCGGCACCGGCATACGGCCGCTCGAAGAAGTCGAGCCCGGCCTTAGCCGCGTCGGCGAAGGCGCGAACCATGTTCGAAGGGATGGCAAAGCCGATGCCGATCGAGCCGCCGCTACGGCTATAGATCGCCGTGTTGATGCCGATCAGCTGCCCTCCCATGTTGACCAGCGCGCCACCGGAATTGCCGGGGTTGATGGCGGCGTCGGTCTGGATGAAGAAGCTGGAATCGGAGACGCCGATATGGCTGCGCGCCACCGCCGAAATGATGCCGCTGGTGGTGGTCTGGCCGACACCGAACGGATTGCCGATCGCCAGCACCAGATCGCCGACCTCGAGCGCGTCGGAATCGCCGATGGCGATCACCGGGAACGGCTTGTCAGAAGAAATCTTGAGCACGGCGAGGTCGAGCGTCTCATCCTTGAGCAGCACCTTGCTGTCGAATTCGCGCCCGTCGGCGGTCGCGACCTTGACCTGGTCAGCGTCCTTGACGACGTGGAAATTGGTGACCACGACACCGGTCGGATCGACCAGCACCCCCGAACCGAGCGAAGACTGCGCGCGCGGCTGCGAGCGGCCGAAGAACTCCTCGAAGAACGGATCGCCGTCGAAGGGCGACGTCACCTTGGCGGTCTGCGAAGCGTAGACATTGACCACGGCCGGCGCCGTCTGCTTGACCAGCGGCGCGAAGGACAGTTGCACCTCCTCGCGGCCGAACGGCACGCGCTTGTCGGGGCCTGAAGTGGCGTTTTCGCCTTCGACGCCATGCAGCAGATCGGTTAGCACGTCGGACAGACCGGGATCTGGCTTGGCCTCCTCCGCCAGCGCGTGCCTGGCCGCCGGCACGACGGCCAACGCCATCAAGGCGCAGATCAGAACAATGGACAGCCGTTTAACGCGCATTCCGAATCCTCCAAGTCGGGCGCCATTGTCCTGACGATTGTGCAAAATGAAAGGCTAAGCCGCTGAAATCGGATTATTTTGGGTAGTCGCCGCAAAAACCGGTGACAAAACCCCTACCAGCCCTGCCCGGTACCTTCGGAAACAGAAAAAGGGGCCCGGAGGCCCCTTTTGAACTTCTCAGAAAAACCAAGCCTTATGCGGCTGCGGCTTCCTCTTCGGTGCCTTCGGCCTCGATGCGGGCGCGATCGCCGGCGCCCTTGGCCGAGGTGTCGCGGTCGACGAACTCGATGACCGCCATTGCCGCGTTATCACCGTGTCGGAAGCCGGCCTTCATGATGCGCAGATAGCCGCCGTTGCGGGTGGCATAACGTGGCGCGATGGTATCGAACAGGCGCTTGACGACGCCTTCATTGCCGATCTGGGCAATAACCTGGCGGCGGGCGTGCAGGTCGCCGCGCTTGCCGAGCGTCACCAGCTTCTCGACGATCGGACGCAAATCCTTCGCCTTCGGCAGCGTGGTGAGGATCTGCTCGTGCTCGATAAGCGACACGGCAAGGTTGGCAAACATCGACTTGCGATGGCTTATGCTGCGGGCGAACCGGCGGCCCTTAAATCCGTGGCGCATGGCTCTTCTCCTTCATTGCGGTTTCAAGAGGCCTGAGCCCCAGTTGGTTAGCCGCATGATCTTGTCCGAAAAGTCTGCAACTTTTTGCTGCGCTGACCTTCGGTTCGGGATCATGCTCAATATTGGTCTTCGTAACGCTTGGCGAGGTCTTCGATGTTTTCCGGCGGCCAGTCCGGCACTTCCATGCCGAGATGCAGGCCCATCGCCGCCAGGACTTCCTTGATCTCGTTCAGCGACTTGCGGCCGAAGTTCGGGGTGCGCAGCATCTCGGCTTCGGTCTTCTGGATCAGGTCGCCGATATAGACGATGTTGTCGTTCTTCAGGCAGTTGGCCGAACGCACCGAAAGCTCGAGCTCGTCGACCTTCTTGAGCAGCGCCGGGTTGAAGGCAAGCTCGGTAACCTGTTCGGCGGCGACTTCCTTCTGCGGCTCGTCGAAATTGACGAACAGGCCGAGCTGGTCCTGCAGGATGCGAGCGGCGAAGGCCACCGCGTCCTCGCCCGAAATCGAACCGTCGGTCTCGATGGTCATGGTCAGCTTGTCATAGTCGAGAACCTGGCCCTCGCGGGTGTTCTCGACCTTGTAGGAGACCTTCTTGACCGGCGAATACAGGCTGTCGACGGGGATCAGCCCGATCGGCGCGTCCTCGGCGCGGTTACGGTCGGCCGGGACATAGCCCTTGCCGGTATCGACGGTGAATTCCATGCGGATTTCAGCGCCCTCGTCCAGCGTGCAGATGACGTGGTCGGGATTGAGGATCTCGACGTCGCCGACCGTCTGGATGTCGCCGGCGAGAACCGCGCCCGGTCCCTGCTTGCGGACGACCATGCGCTTGGGGCCGTCGCCTTCCATGCGGATGGCGATTTCCTTGATGTTCAAAACGATGTCGGTCACGTCCTCGCGGACGCCGGCGATGGACGAGAATTCATGCAGAACGCCGTCGATCTGCACGGCGGTTACAGCCGCGCCACGCAGCGAAGACAGAAGCACGCGGCGCAGCGCGTTGCCGAGGGTGAGGCCGAAGCCGCGCTCGAGCGGCTCGGCGACCAGCGTGGTCAGCGTCTTCTTCTTCGACGAGAACTCGATCTTGTTCGGCTTGATCAGTTCTTGCCAATTTTTCTGGATCATAGTGCTTTCCTTCCGTTGTCCCGCCACCATCCAATCGTGGCGGGCGACCTGGAATGCCGTGGAGGAGCGCCCTTGAGGCGCTCGCGCGGCGTTCGGTAAATTCTTTAGACGCGGCGCTTCTTGCGCGGGCGGCAGCCATTGTGCGGGATCGGCGTCACATCACGGATCGAGGTGATGGTGAAGCCGGCAGCCTGCAGCGCGCGCAGCGCCGATTCACGACCGGAGCCGGGTCCACAGACCTCGACCTCGAGCATGCGCATGCCGTGTTCCTGGGCCTTCTTGGCAACATCTTCTGCGGCCATCTGGGCAGCGAACGGGGTCGACTTGCGCGATCCCTTGAAGCCCTGGGCTCCGGCCGACGACCAGGCAATCGAGTTACCCTGCGCGTCGGTGATGGTGATCATCGTGTTGTTGAAGGTCGAATTGACGTGGGCAACGCCCGACGAGATGTTCTTGCGTTCGCGACGGCGAACACGAGCGGCTTCCTTGGCCATGATGGTCCTTTCAGTTGATCTCTACACCGCCGTAATGCCAGCGGCTCCACCAGGGAGAAGGCAGTAGGGGAATATGGCAGTAGGGCAGTATGTCTGCCGTTCCTATTGCCTTACTGCCCTACTCCCTTACTGCCCTAAATTACTTCTTCTTTCCGGCAATCGACTTAGCCGGGCCCTTGCGGGTGCGCGCATTGGTATGCGTGCGCTGACCACGAACCGGCAGCGAGCGGCGGTGACGCAGGCCGCGGTAGCAGCCGAGGTCCATGAGTCGCTTGATGTTCATCGACACTTCGCGGCGCAGATCGCCCTCGACCTGGTAGTCGCGGTCGATGGTCTCGCGGATCTGCAGCACTTCCGCGTCGGTCAGCTGGTTGACGCGGCGCTCGGCCGGGATGCCGACCTTGTCGACGATCTCCTGGGCGAACTTCTTGCCAATGCCGTGAATGTATTGAAGCGCGATGACGACGCGCTTGTTGGTCGGAATATTGACGCCGGCTATACGAGCCATGTTCTTCTCTTCTCCATATAGGCCGGACGAGCCGGCGCTTCAAGTTGCCCCGCGTCCGGTGGAGGCCGGCCCTTGCGGGAGTTTCCAGTTCAAAGCGGCCTGCCTTGCCCTTGCGGACAAGCAAGCCTCATGCCTGATAGGAAGACGGGCCGCCATACCCCAGCGGACCGCTCCAGTCAAGCGCAATCATTCGATTCTCTAGCCGGCCGCCTGGCCGACTGTCCGGGTCGTCGCCCTGAGCACCGCCTCGATCTGCTGCGTCACCGCATCGATGTCGGCCATGCCATCGACGCCCCTGAGTTTGCCCTTGGCGTAGTAGTAGCCGATCAGCGGCGAGGTTTTCTTGTAATATTCCCTCAAGCGTTCCTCGAACACCGCTGGGCTGTCGTCCTTGCGCACCGGCAGGCCTGCGGCCTTGGCGTCTTCGGCGCGCTTGACGATTCGGCCAACCAGCGCCTTGTCATCGACGACAAATTCGATGACAGCGTCTAGCTCCAGTCCGCGATCCGACAGCATTTCCTCAACGGCGTCCGCTTGCACCAGAGTTCGGGGATACCCGTCAAGGATGAAGCCGTTTGCGCAATCAGCTTGATCGATGCGCTCGGCCACGATGGCGTTGACGATAGCGTCGGACACCAGTTCGCCAGCGTCCATCACCGCCTTGGCGCGCTTGCCGACTTCGGTGCCAGCCTGGACAGCAGCACGCAGCATGTCCCCCGTGGAAAGCTGTGGGATGCCGTGTCGTTCTACCAGTCTTAGTGCTTGTGTCCCCTTGCCCGCCCCCGGCGGTCCAAGCAATATCAACCTCATCTGGCCTTTTTCCCCCCGCGCAGCTTCGACTTCTTGATCAGGCCCTCATACTGGTGCGCGATCAGGTGACCCTGAATCTGCGCCACCGTATCGAGCGTTACACTGACCACGATCAGGAGCGAAGTGCCACCAAGGTAGAACGGTACGCCAGTCGCTGAAATCAGGAACTCGGGCAGCAGGCACACCAGCACCAGATAAATGGCGCCGACGACGGTGATGCGGGTGAGCACATAGTCAATATAGTCCGCAGTGCGCTCGCCCGGACGATAGCCCGGGATGAAGCCCGAATGCTTCTTGAGCTGGTCGGCGGTGTCCTTCGGATTGAAGACGATCGCCGTATAGAAGAAGGCGAAGAACACGATCATCGCCGCGTAGAAGGCCATATAGAGCGGCTGGCCGTGGCCGAGCGCCGCCAGGATGGTGCTGGCCCATGCAGGCATATTGGTGGTCTGCGAGAAGCCGGCAACCGTTGCCGGAAGCAGCAGCAGCGACGAGGCGAAGATCGGCGGAATGACGCCGGAGGTGTTAAGCTTCAGCGGCAGATGCGAGGTATCGCCCTGGAACATGCGATTGCCGACCTGGCGCTTGGGATACTGGATCAGCAGGCGGCGCTGGGCGCGCTCGAAGAAGACGATCAGCGCGATGACGATGATGGCCAGCACGATGATCGCCAGGATCAGGCCGGTCGACAAGGCGCCGGTGCGGCCAAGCTCCAGCGTGCCGGAGATGGCGCGCGGCAGGCCGGCGACGATGCCGGAGAAGATGATCAGCGAAATGCCGTTGCCGATGCCGCGAGCAGTGATCTGCTCGCCAAGCCACATCAGGAACATGGTGCCGCCGACCAGCGTGACGACGGTAGAGATGCGGAAGAACATGCCGGGATCGTTGACGATGCCGTTGCCGCCCTCAAGCCCGACCGAAATGCCGTACGCCTGAACCAGCGCCAGAAGCACGGTGCCGTAGCGCGTGTACTGGTTGATGATCTTGCGGCCCTGCTCGCCTTCCTTCTTCAGCGCTTCCAGCGACGGAATGACCGAGGTCATCAGCTGCATGATGATGGAGGCCGAGATATAGGGCATGATGCCGAGGGCAAAGATCGCCATGCGCTGCACGGCGCCGCCGGCGAACATGTTGAACATGCCGAGCACGCCCTTGCTCTGCGACGAGAAGGCCTGGGCGAAAGCGTCGGGATTGATGCCGGGCAGCGGGATATAGGTGCCAAGGCGGTAGACGAGCAGCGCGCCGATGGTGAACCAGATGCGCTTCTTCAGATCCTCGGCTTTGGCGAAGGCCGAAAAATTCAGATTCGAGGCTAGTTGTTCAGCAGCCGAAGCCATGCCTGATTCTCCGCTTGGTCACGCTCGATGCCCGCAGCTCAGGCGGCGCGTGTCACCGAAGCTCACGAGATAAGCTCCGGACTGCAAACATGCAAGCGGCCGCGTTGATGCGGCCGCCACATCTGTCAGATCAAAGCACGACCGCAGGCAAAACCGAATTCCACCTTTGCCGGCCGTGCTTCAAATTGCCGTTACTCGGCGGCTGCCTTCTCAGGCAGCTTCACCGAGCCGCCGGCCTTTTCGATCTTCTCGATCGCGGCCTTGGAGGCTCCGGCCACTTCGAAGGCAAGCTTGGCCTTGATGTCGCCGTCTGAAAGGATGCGCACGCCGTCCTTGACGCGACGGATGACACCTGCCGCAACCAGCGCCTCGGCTGTTACAACTGTCTTAGCGTCGAGCTTCTTGGCATCGAGCGCCGCCTGGATGCGGGCCAGCGACACGACGGTGAAGCTCTTGGCGAAGATATTGTTGAAGCCGCGCTTCGGCAGGCGGCGGTAGAGCGGCATCTGGCCACCCTCGAAGCCGTTGACGGCGACGCCGGAGCGCGCCTTCTGGCCCTTGACGCCGCGACCGGCGGTCTTGCCCGAACCGGAACCGATGCCACGGCCGAGACGCTTCTTGGAGTGCGTCGCGCCGTCCTTGTCACGCAGATCATTGAGTTTCATCTGGGTTCTCCTGCGCTCTGGCTCAGCCCTCGTCCACGACGCGGACGAGATGCTGGACGGCAGCGATCATGCCGCGCACCGAGGGCGTATCCTCCAGCGTGCGCTGCTTGTGCATCTTGTTGAGGCCGAGGCCGACCAGCGTTGCGCGCTGCTCCTTCGGCCGGCGGATCGGCGAACCGATCTGCTCGACGGTGATGGTCTTGGTTGCTTTCTTGGCCATGGTCAGATCCCTGGTCAGCGTCGACTATTCTTCAGCCGCAACGGCGGTGCCGCGGCGGGCCTGAAGGGTCGAATACTTGATGCCGCGCGCGGCAGCCACATCCTTCGGATGCATCTGGCTCTTCAGCGCGTCGAAAGTGGCGCGAACCATGTTGTAGGGGTTCGAAGAACCCATCGACTTGGCGACCACGTCATGCATGCCGAGCGTCTCGAAAACGGCGCGCATCGGGCCGCCGGCGATGATGCCGGTACCTTGCTTGGCGGCGCGCAGCAGAACGCGTCCCGCGCCCCAGCGTCCCTCGACGTCGTGGTGCAGCGTGCGGCCTGAGCGCAGCGGCACGAAGATCATGTCGCGCTTGGCCGATTCGGTCGCCTTGCGGATCGCCTCCGGCACTTCGCGCGCCTTGCCGTGGCCGAAGCCGACGCGGCCCTTCTGGTCGCCGACGACGACAAGTGCCGCAAAGCCGAAGCGCCGGCCGCCCTTGACGACTTTGGCGACACGGTTGATGTGGACGAGCTTGTCGACCATGCCGTCGTCGCGCTCTTCGCGATCACGGCCGCGGCCGCCATCCCTACGTTCCTGTGCCATATCCTGTTCCTTGTTTTTTTCCGGAAGCACGGTTGATGATGATATCCGGCACCTCTGCGGGTCGCCGGGGGCGAAAACTCTTTTTTCCTTCGCATGATCTTATCCGAAAAGTCTGCAACTTTTTGCTGCGCTGACCTTCGGTTCGGGATCATGCTCTAGAAGCTCAGACCACCTTCACGGGCAGCCTCGGCCAGCGCCTTGACGCGGCCGTGGTAGATATAGGCGCCGCGGTCGAAGACGACTTCCTTGACGCCGGCCTTCGAGGCGCGTTCGGCGATCAGCTTTCCGATGGCAGCTGCAGCCGCGGTGTCGGCGCCGGTCTTGAGCGAGCCCTTGAGCTCCTTCTCGAGCGTCGAAGCAGCCGCGATGGTGTGGCCCTTGGCGTCGTCGATCACCTGGACATAGATGTTCTTCGACGTGCGATGGACCGACAAGCGCGGACGATCGCCGGCAACCTTCTTGATCTGGCGGCGGACGCGCTGGGCGCGGCGTTGGGTGGATTCTTTCGAGCCCATGATATCAGTTCCTTGCCTTCAAAAACGGGGGCAACCATATGCGGTAGGACGAGCCTCCCGCGACCGCTCCCCGCGGCGTTAAAATTACTTCTTCTTGCCTTCCTTGCGGACGATCTTCTCGCCAGCATAGCGAACGCCCTTGCCCTTGTAGGGCTCGGGGCTACGATACTCGCGGATCTCGGCGGCGACCTGGCCGACCTGCTGCTTGTCGATGCCGGTCACCGTGATTTCCGTCGGCTTCGGCACCGAGATCGTCACGCCCTGCGGCGTCTCGTAGACGACGTCATGGCTGAAGCCGAGCGCCAGCTGCAGGTTCTTGCCTTGCATGGCGGCACGATAGCCGACGCCGGTGATCTCGAGCTTCTTTTCGAAGCCGGCCTTGACGCCCTGCAGGATGTTGACGATCTGCGTGCGTGACATGCCCCACTTGGAACGGGCAGTCTTGGTCTGGTCGCGCGGCTGGACAGCGATCTCGCTGCCTTCCATCTTGACCAGCACTTCGTCGTTCACCACGAACTTCAGCTCGCCCTTCGGACCCTTCGCCGTCACGGTCTGGCCGTTGACGGTCGCGGTCACGCCCTGCGGCAGCGAAACGGGTTTCTTTCCAATACGAGACATTTTGTTGTCCTCGTCACTTCTCTTGTTTCAGGTCTCGGCTTTCGGGACTAGATCCCGAAAGCCTGTTTCCAACCGGGTCACATACCAGATCAGAAGATCTGGCAGAGGATTTCCCCGCCGACATTCTGTTCACGCGCTTCGTGGTCGGCCATCACGCCCTTCGGCGTCGAAAGGATGGCGATGCCGAGGCCGTTGGCGACGTGCGGTATCGATTTGGCCGAAACGTAGACGCGGCGGCCGGGCTTCGAGACCCGAGCGATTTCGCGCACCACCGGCGCACCATCGAAATACTTCAGCTCGATCTCGATTTCGGACTTGCCGTTGTCGAAGTCGGTCTGGCTGTAGTCGCGGATATAGCCTTCCGCCTTCAGCACGTCGAGGACGCGGGTACGCAGGCGCGAGGCCGGCGTCGAAACGCTCGACTTCTTGCGGCCATACGCGTTGCGGATGCGGGTCAGCATATCGCCGAGAGGATCGCTCAATGACATGTTATGTCCTCCTTACCAGCTCGACTTGACCAGGCCCGGGATCTGGCCGTTATTGCCGAGATCACGAAGCGCGATACGCGATACTTTGAGCTTGCGATAATAGGCACGCGGACGTCCGGTGACTTCGCAGCGGTTGCGGATGCGGGTCTTGGCCGAGTTGCGCGGCAGCGCCGAAAGCTTCAGCTGGGCGCGGAAGCGCTCTTCCATCGGCTTGGACTGATCCATGATGATCGCCTTGAGCACCTTGCGCTTGGCAGCGAACTGGTCCGCAAGCTTGCGGCGCCTGTTGTTCTTCTCGACTGAGCTGGTCTTTGCCATTTCAGATTTTCCTTTTCTCGCTGCCGTTACTGGCGGAAGGGGAAGTTGAAGGCCTTGAGCAATGCCCTGGCTTCGTCGTCCGTCTTCGCAGTCGTACAAACGATGACGTCCATGCCCCAGATCTGATCAACCTTGTCGTAGTTGATCTCCGGAAACACGATGTGTTCCTTGATGCCCATGGCATAGTTGCCACGGCCATCGAAGCTCTTCGGATTAAGTCCGCGAAAGTCGCGGACGCGCGGCAGTGCGATGTTCACGAGGCGGTCGAGGAACTCGTACATGCGTTCCTTGCGTAGCGTGACCTTGGCGCCGATCGGCATCTTCTCGCGGACCTTGAAGCCGGCGATCGAGTTGCGAGCGCGGGTGACAACGGCCTTCTGGCCGGCGATCATCGCAAGGTCTTCCGCCGCGATCGAAGGCTTCTTCGAATCGCCAGTCGCCTCGCCGACGCCCATGTTCAGCACGATCTTGTCGATGCGCGGAACCTGCATCTCGTTCTCGTAGCCGAACTGCTCCTGCAGCGCCTTGCGGATGGTCTCGTTGTAGACCTGCTTGAGGCGCGGCGTGTTCTGGGCAGTTGCCTGCTTGGTTTGAGCCTTAGCCATTGATGACTTCTCCCGAGCGCTTGGCGACGCGCACCTTCTTGCCGTCCTTCTGGAAGATGAAGCCGACGCGGGTCGGCTTGCCATCCTTGGGGTCGGCCAGCGCGATGTTCGACAGCTGGATCGGCGCTTCCTTGGTGATGATCCCGCCCTCTTGGGACTGGGACTGCTTCTGGTGACGACGGATCAGGTTGACGCCGCGCACCAGCGCGGTGTCATCCTTCGGCTGTACCGAAAGGACTTCGCCCGAACGGCCTTTGTCCTTGCCGGCCAGCACGACGACCTTGTCGCCTTTTCTAATCTTTTGCATTGGTCCGGCTCCTTACAGCACTTCAGGCGCGAGCGAGATGATCTTCATGTGGTTCTTGGCGCGGAGTTCGCGCGGAACCGGTCCGAAGATACGCGTGCCGATCGGCTCTTTCTTGTTGTCGACGAGAACGGCTGCGTTCTTGTCGAAACGGATCACGCTGCCGTCCGGGCGGCGGATGTCCTTGGCCGTGCGAACCACGACCGCCTTCATCACATCGCCCTTCTTGACGCGGCCGCGCGGGATGGCTTCCTTGATCGACACCACGATGATGTCGCCCACGGAAGCGTATTTCCGCTTCGAGCCGCCCAGCACCTTGATGCACATGACACGACGGGCGCCGGAATTATCCGCGACGTCGAGGTTTGTTTGCATCTGAATCATGACTGGCCGCCTTCTTCTTTTCTAGCGGGACGGGTCTCTCACCCCTCCCCGGTCTGTCCAAAATTCGTTTCGTTGGCCCTGATCAGGCCTGGTCCGAAGACACCACGACCCAGCGCTTGTCCTTGGAAATCGGCTTCGATTCCTGGATGAACACCTGATCGCCGACCTTGTGGGCGTTGTTCTCGTCGTGCGCCTTGTACTTCTTGGTCATGCGCACGGTCTTCTTCATCACGGGATGCGTGAAGCGCCGTTCGACCTTGACGACAACCGTCTTCTCGTTCTTGTCGCTGACGACGGTGCCCTGCAGAATGCGCTTTGGCATGGTTTTCGTCCTTAAGCCTTCTTGGCCGCGGACTTTTCCGCAGCGATGGTCTTGATACGCGCAATGTCCTTGCGGACCTGCCTCACGCGGGCGGTCTTCTCAAGCTGGCCGGTGGCCTTCTGGAAGCGCAGGTTGAACTGCTCCTTCTTCAGGCTGGCCAGGTCGTCGGTCAGCTGGTCCTGGGTCTTGGTCCGGATGTCTTCGGCTTTCATGATCAGCCCGTCCTTATTCTGCGATGCGCTGTACGAAGCGCGTCCTGACCGAGAGCTTGGCCGCGCCGAGACGCAGCGCCTCACGGGCGGTTTCCTCGTTGACGCCGTCGATCTCGAACATGATGCGGCCCGGCTTGACGCGTGCCGCCCAGTAGTCGACCGCGCCCTTGCCCTTACCCATACGGACTTCGGTCGGCTTCGACGTCACCGGCACGTCCGGGAAGATACGGATCCACACGCGGCCGGCACGCTTCATCTCGCGGGTGATCGCGCGGCGAGCCGCCTCGATCTCACGCGCGGTGACGCGGTTCGGCTCAAGCGCCTTCAGCCCGAAACCACCGAAATCCAGGTTGGTGCCGCCCTTGGCGGTACCGTGGATGCGGCCCTTGAACTGCTTGCGGAACTTTGTGCGCTTTGGCTGCAGCATCGTTCTAACTCCAAATTCCTAAATGTCTTACGCGTTTTCGCGACGGCGACCGCGTTCGCGCTCACCACCACCGCCATGCGCATGATCGCCCTCGGTGGCGCGGCGCTCCGAAGCCATCGGGTCGTGCTCGAGGATCTCGCCCTTGAACACCCAGACCTTGACGCCGCAGATGCCGTAGGCCGTATTCGCCTCGGCCGTGCCGTAGTCGACGTCGGCACGCAGCGTATGCAGCGGCACGCGGCCTTCACGATACCATTCCATGCGCGCGATCTCGGCGCCGCCGAGACGGCCGGCGCAGTTGATGCGGATGCCTTCGGCACCGAGGCGCATCGCCGACTGCACGGCACGCTTCATGGCGCGGCGGAACGCGATGCGGCGCTCGAGCTGCTGGGCGATCGACTGGGCGACCAAGGTCGCGTCGATCTCCGGCTTGCGCACTTCGACGATGTTCAGATGCGTCTCGGACTTGGTCATCTCCATCAGCTTCTTGCGAAGCTTCTCGATGTCGGCGCCCTTCTTGCCGATGATCAGGCCCGGACGCGCCGCATGGATGGTGACGCGGCACTTCTTGTGCGGACGCTCGATCACGACCTTCGAGATCGCAGCCTGCTTGAGTTCCTTCTCAAGATATTTGCGGATCTTGATGTCCTCGTGCAGCAGTTTGCCGTACTCGCCGGTGTTCGCGAACCAGCGCGAATCCCAGGTGCGGTTGATGCCGAGACGCAGACCGATCGGATTGACTTTCTGGCCCATTATGCGGCCTCCCCTTTTTCTTCGACTTCACGAACGACGATCGTGAGGTGCGAGAACGGCTTCTCGATACGGCTGGCGCGACCACGGCCACGGGCATGGAACCGCTTCATGACGATCGACTTGCCGACATAGGCTTCCGCCACGATCAGCGCATCGACGTCGAGGTCGTGGTTGTTTTCCGCGTTGGCGATCGCCGATTCCAGCGTCTTCTTGACCGTGCCGGAAATCCGCTTGGCCGAGAATTCGAGGTCGGAAAGCGCTGTCGCGACCTTCTTGCCGCGGATCAACGCGGCAACCAGGTTCAGCTTCTGCGGGCTGATACGGATCGTGCGCAACACGGCGCGCGCTTCGTTGTCAGCAAGCCTGCGCGGAGCTTTGGCCTTGCCCATGATTATTTCCTCTTCGCCTTCTTATCCGCGCCGTGACCGTAATAGGTCCGGGTCGGAGCGAATTCACCGAACTTGTGACCGACCATGTCCTCGTTCACCGAGACGGGAACGTGCTTCTGGCCGTTGTAGACACCGAAGGTGAAGCCGACGAACTGCGGCAGGATGGTGGAGCGACGGCTCCACATCTTGATCACCTCATTGCGACCACCTTCACGAACCTTGTCCACCTTCTTCAGAAGGTAGCCGTCGATGAAGGGGCCTTTCCAAATCGAACGAGTCACTTGGCGTTACCTCTTCTTAGCTCTTGCGCTGATGGCGCGAGCGCAGGATGAACTTGTCGGTCGCCTTGTTGGACCGCGTCTTCTTGCCCTTGGTCGGCTTGCCCCAGGGCGAAACCGGATGGCGGCCACCCGAGGTGCGGCCTTCGCCGCCGCCATGTGGATGGTCGACCGGGTTCATGGTCACGCCGCGATTGTGCGGACGTTTGCCGCGCCACACGGTGCGGCCTGCCTTGCCGTCATTGATGTTGCCGTGGTCCGGGTTAGACACGGCGCCGACAGTGGCCATGCAGGAGCCGTGGACGACACGCTGCTCGCCCGAATTGAGGCGCAGGATCGCCATGCCCTGGTCGCGGCCGACGAGCTGGCCATAACCGCCGGCCGAACGGGCGACCTGAGCGCCCTTGCCGGGCTTCAGCTCGATATTGTGGACGATCGTGCCGACCGGCATCGAAGCCAGCGGCATCGCGTTGCCCGGCTTCACGTCGACCGATTCACCGGCCACGATCTTGTCGCCGGGAGCCAGACGCTGCGGGGCGATGATGTAGGACAGCTCGCCATCGTCATACTTGATCAGCGCGATGAAGGCGGTGCGGTTCGGATCGTACTCGATACGCTCGACCGTGCCGACGACGTCGAACTTGCGGCGCTTGAAGTCGATGATACGGTAGGTGCGCTTGTGACCGCCGCCGATGAAGCGGGCCGTGATGCGGCCGTAATTGTTGCGGCCGCCCGACTTGGTCAGGCCTTCGGTCAGGCCCTTGACGGGCTTGCCCTTGTAGAGGCCCGAGCGGTCGACGATGACCAGCTGACGGGTGCTCGGCGTTACCGGGTTGAATTTTTTCAGTGCCATTGTTCTGTCCTCGCGACCTTGCTCAGAGACCCGTCGCGACGTCGATCGACTGGCCTTCGGCCAGCGTCACAACCGCCTTCTTGACGTCGCTCTGGCGGCCGATCGTGCCGCGGAAGCGCTTGATCTTGCCCTTGCGGACAAGCGTGTTCACGGCCATCACCTTGACGCCGAACAGCGCTTCGACGGCGGCCTTGATTTCCGGCTTCGACGCCTTCTTGGCGACATTGAAGACGACCTGGTTCTGCTCGGAAGCCATGGTCGACTTTTCGGTGATCGCCGGCGAGACGATCACGTCGTAATGACGAAGGTCGGTCATTTGAAGCGCTCCTCGAGAGCCTCGACGGCGGCCTTGGAAAGGACCAGCGTGCCGCGGCGCAGAATGTCGTAGACGTTGATGCCCTGGATGGGCAGCACGTCGATGTTCGGGATGTTGGTCGCCGCCAGCTTGAAATTCTTGTCAAGCTCGGCGCCGCCGATCACCAGGGCGTTGCTCAGGCCCAGCGTCGCGAAATTCGCGATCAGTGCCTTGGTCTTGGCCTCGGTCAGCTTCAGCTCGTCGATGATGATGATCGACGCGCTCTTGGCCTTGGCCGACAGGGCATGCTTGAGGCCGAGTGCACGCACCTTCTTCGGCAGATCGTGCTCGTGGCTGCGAACGACCGGGCCATGGGCCTTGCCGCCGCCGCGGAACTGCGGAGCGCGAGCCGAATGGTGACGGGCGCGGCCAGTACCCTTCTGCTTGTACATCTTGGCGCCGGTGCGGGCGATTTCCGCGCGACCCTTGGCCTTGTGGGTGCCCTGCTGCTTCTTGGCAAGCTGCCAGCGCACGACGCGCTGCAGGATGTCCTCACGCGGATCAAGGCCAAAAATCTCTTCGGAGAGCTTCAGCTTGCCGGCGTCCTTGCCGCCAAGCGTTGTAATCTTGAGGTCCATTATTCCGCTCCCTCTGTGGCCGGGGCCTCGTTCGTGGCGGCACCGTCAGTCGCAACGGCGCGGATCGCGGCGGGCTTCGGCGCATTGGCCGGAAGCGCCACCTTGGCCGCGTCGCGGACCAGGATCCATGCACCCTTCGAACCCGGGACCGCACCGCGGATCAGGATCAGGCCGCGATCGGCGTCGGTCGAGACGACCTCGACATTCTGCGTGGTGACGCGGGTGTCACCCATGTGGCCGGCCATATGCTTGCCCTTGAACACCTTGCCCGGATCCTGGCGCTGGCCGGTCGAGCCGTGTGTACGGTGCGACACCGAGTTGCCGTGCGTCGCGCGGCCGCCACCCATGTGGTGCCGCTTGATGACGCCCTGGAAGCCCTTGCCGATCGTGGTCCCCGTCACATCGACCTTCTGGCCGACGACGAAGTGCTCGACGGTGATCTCGGCGCCAACGTCGATCATGTTGTCGGCGGAGACGCGGAACTCGGCAACCTTGGCCTTGGGCTCGACGGAAGCGGTCGCGAAATGGCCGCGCATCGCCTTCGACGTGTTCTTCACCTTGGCAAGGCCAACGCCGAGCTGGACGGCGGTATAGCCGTTCTTCTCCTGCGTGCGCTGCGCCACGACCTGGCAGTTCTCCATCTGGAGAACAGTGACGGGAACATGTTCCCCGGCATCGTTGTAGATGCGGGTCATTCCCACCTTCTTTGCAATCACACCTGAACGCATCGGTTCAATTCCTTTAGAGTTCCCTGTCGGGGCTGTCGCCCCTCCACGCCTCTTGTTCCTTCAGAGTTGCGGGTCGCCCCGCTGACCTCTGGTTCCTTAGAGCTTGATCTCGACGTCGACACCGGCGGCCAGGTCGAGCTTCATCAAAGCATCGACCGTCTGCGGGGTCGGGTCGACGATGTCGAGCAGACGCTTGTGCGTGCGCATCTCGAACTGCTCGCGGCTCTTCTTGTCGACGTGAGGCGACCGGTTGACCGTGAACTTTTCGATCCGCGTCGGCAGCGGAATGGGGCCGCGGACGTTGGCGCCGGTGCGCTTGGCGGTCGACACGATTTCCCGTGTCGAGGCGTCGAGCACCCGGTGATCAAACGCCTTCAGGCGGATGCGGATATTCTGTCCGTTCATGCGTCACTTCCTTGTTCTGGCGCGGCGCGGGCAGCGCCCGCGACAGATCGGTTTAAGGCCAAATTACTCTTTGATGGTGACGACGATGCCGGCACCGACGGTGCGGCCGCCTTCACGGATGGCGAAGCGCAGCTTCTCTTCCATGGCGATCGGCACGATCAGCTC